>CAYWGG010000355.1:0-2509 GCA_964457285.1 uncultured Dehalococcoidia bacterium | reverse complement strand
GGGGCCGAACCTGGACATGATGACCTCTTCTTTGGGGAGTATATCGCCTAAGCGTTCCCTCAGGGCTTCCGCCTCGTCAGGCGTGGTGCTATGGATGATGGACAGGTATTTTGCGGGGGCAAGGCCCCTTATAATCTCCACCAGCCTTTGCAAGCCCCGTTCCCTGGTGCGGACTCGCTCTACAGGATGGGCCTCTCCGTCTTTGATCATCAATACGGGCTTTATGCTCAGTAGCGAGCCCAGGAAGGCGCTGGCTTTACCTATGCGGCCACCCTTCTGGAGGTACTCCAGGGTATCCAGAAGGAAGTAGCAATGGGTACTTGGCAGGGACTCCTGTACCCCGGACACCACCCGGTCATAGGGCACGCCCTCCTTTACCAGCTGGGCTGCCGCCAGGGTTACCAGCCCCAGCCCCATCGAGGTCATACGCGAGTCTACGATCTCGATGCGTCCTGCTCTGCCTGGCTGGTCCGAATGAGGGGCCTCTTCTCCGGCTTCCCCTTCCCCTTCGGCAAGCTCAGGGTCAGGGCTTCGGCTCAGGACAAGCCTGGCCTGTATAGCCGAGTTGAGGGTGCCACTGAACTTGGCGGAGAGATGAATGGATACCACATCATGCCCTTCATCAACGAGAGACCTGTACACCTGGAGGAAGTCATTCACCGAAGGCTGCGCGGTGGTGGGCAGCCTGGGGCTGGACACCAGGCGGCGGTAGAACTCATCTGGGCCCATGTCTACCCCGTCTTTGTACACCTCATCGCCGAAGTGGACGTTGCAGGGGATCACAGTTATGTCCCGCTGCTGGGCCAGGTCCTGCGGCAAATCGCAGGTGCTGTCTGTAACTACCTTTACCGCCATAATGATGCAGCTTTTACCGAATGGAGCACTAAACGACGATGCCAGGGTTGGCGCTGGCTATGCCACACGAGATGGGGCGAGTACCGGCTGAATCACCCGGACTTCTATCTTGGCGACATGGCTCTGGGGCAGATTGCCCAGGGCCTTGCGCTCCGGCGATGCCGAGTACTCGGCCTCTTTGGCAGGTATCCCTTCGGCGCTGGCGAAGCTGCGCACCCAGATGAACTCGGTCCGGTCGGCGTTGACCCAGGCGCACTCCACGGGCATGCCCAGCTTTTTGTGGATGGGCTTAATCTTCTCCTCGAACAGCCTGAGCCAGGAGTCCATCATACCCCGGTTGATAGTGTAGATACGTAGCTGGGAGACCATTGCCTTCCTCCTTGCGAAAATTGGTTCTTCGGGGTTTCTTGTGTTCAGCGTGCAGGTCTAGCTAGCTCCAGCCTCAACCTCCGAAAGAAACTGAAGGACTCGCTGGACGTACTTCTCCGGCGCTTCGGAGTGTGGCAGGACCTCCGCCCACCGGCAGTTAGGAATACGACGATGTACCAGCTCCGCCGCCCTCCGGGGGTGTATATCGTTGTGCCCTGGCATGATTAGAGTTGGCGCTCGGATACCCTTGAGCATCTCCACGGTCATCCCCAGGGTCGGAAATGGGCCATCGAACAGGGCGTAGATAGTGTCCCTCATTACCTGGGCATAGTCCTCTGGCGCCATAGCTTCCAGGGACTTTCGAGACTCGGCGTCGTGCTTGACCTGCTCGGGAACAAAGGGGGCAAAGCGGTCATCGCGATCAAAAGCGGCCACCACCGCCTTCATACCCTGGGCGATGGCTATTTCCGCGCTCTTGAACAGCTTCGTCGCCAGGTATGAGTCACATATAACGCCGCCAGCGATGTTGGATGGAAATATCGCCCGGACCCGATCAGGATAACGAGCAGCACACCCCAGTGAGATAGCTGCGCCGAAAGAGCCCCCGCCCAGGTAAGCCTGGTCTATGCCGAGGGCATCCATTAGCCCCAATACGTCCTGACAGACCATGTCCCAGGTCTGTACTACCATCGGGCTCCTTGACTGCCCGCCGAAGCGCCGGTCATAGGCAACGATCCGGTGCTCTTGCGATAGCCCCTCTATCACCGGCTGGTAGCTCTCCAGAACGCCCTGAAGGCCACCTGGCGAAAGGATAACGGGCGGCCCACTCCCAGACTCCTCGTAGTAAATCTCTGCACCGTTCACCTTAGCTTTAGGCATGGTTCCCCCTTCTTGTGAGACTTAGCCACAGAGGCACAGAGACACTGAGATAACTACTATAAATCCTCTGCGCCTCGGTGTCTCCGTGGCTAACTGTACTTCATTGACGAGGCAATTGTAGCGGTGCTTCCGAACGCCGTCAAGCATCATCGTATCCACCATAGCCACATCCCCTGTCCTGGGCGGAGCAGGAGGAAAGGGGTTGAAAGAACAGGGTGGTAGGCGTATGCTATCGGTATCGGAGGCCAGAACCGGTGTATGCTGCCATTTTGGTCTCGGAAATTCTAGCTGACTTCAGGAGGTATGGAGATGCCTTCGTTTCAGGAGAAGATAAAGGTAGATGGGCAGGATATGAACCTGTATGCCAGTGTACCCAGCGGTCGCGGGCCATTCCCCGCCGTCGTGG
>CAYWGG010000354.1:0-2515 GCA_964457285.1 uncultured Dehalococcoidia bacterium | reverse complement strand
ATTCAAACCAGAACAAAATCTTCTTCGTCTCAGGAAGCCGAGGAAGGGTGCCTGTTCGAGGGCATACCTCACAAGACCCAGAAGGCCCATCTTCACCAGGCATTTTTGGCGAGTATCTACTCCCATACCTTGCACGTATTTTGACCAGCAACGAACAGGAGAGCGAGGCTAACTTCATCACGAAGTGGGCTGGAAAATTTGATGTCTCCAGCCTTAAAGCAGGACCTCGAGGACAAGACCTTGTAGGTACAGACTATGTTGACCCTGACCTGAACGTAGCCCTACAACTCGCTCTAGCCAGCACAGGAGCACGGCAGGTCCTAGCTGTTATCGCCCATATATTCGGCTCCAAGAAAGGGAGTCTTATTATGATCGAGGAGCCCGAGATAAGCCTGCACCCGGAGTCCCAGGTGAAGCTGGTGGAGATGTTCGCCGAGGCCATCAAGGATGGGAAGCAGATAATTATCACAACCCATAGTTCTCTCCTGGTTTTATCCTTGAATCGCCCAATACGAAAGGGAGTCTTAAAGAGAGACGACGTGGCAATCTACGATGTCACCAAGACCTCTAAAGGGACACAGGTCACTCCTCTGGAATTGACCGATAAAGGCTACATTAAAGGCTGGATACCCTCGTTTAAAAAGGTCGAGCAAGAGCTGATGAGAGAATGGGTACAGTCATTGCCCGAGGCATGATTCGAGATGACCAATACAGTAGGTTTGGATATACAACAAACTCAAGAGGCCGGAATGTCCTTAGAAATGGTGTTGAGATCGGTTCTTACCGATGATATGGTTGCATGGTATAAAGAGAAGCTTCGCTTCCATAGATCAGGAGAGAGCACTTCCGCCCTTTCTGAGAAGGAGATTCAGCGCCGAAAAGAGATAGTAGAACGTACCTTAGCCAGGCGTGCTCAATTGCCGCCTTTGGGGATGTCCACGGCCGAACTCGTGCATCTTGCACGGCAAGGACTAGAGTCTTATGATGAAAACTAGGGGGCGATGGATTATAGATGCATCCGTTGCCCTAAAATGGTATCTACGAGATGAGTTGTATATTACTCAAGCTGATGCCCTCTACAAAACCTTCTCCGTTGGAGAAGCAGAGTTCCTTGCTCCCTCGTTTATTCGTTACGAACTAGCGAACGCACTTCTTATTGCATCCAAAAGGGGGCGCATTAGCTTTGATACAGCCAGAGAGCAGTTGCAAGACTTCCTGGCATTGGCTATTCACCAGGCTGAAGACGACAACGGCTTGGTGAATTCTGCTGTTGAACTGGCATCTAGTTTTGATATTGCTGTCTATGATGCTTTGTATCTGGCACTTGCCAGGCAATCAGGGAATAGTTTCGTTACTGCCGATGGACAGCTATATGCTAAAGTGAGAGATACTTTCTCTCATGCCATTTGGATCGAAGATATTCAGGTGTAAGGAACATGAAAGTCCCCCTGTCCTGGCTCAAAGAGTATGTAGCTATAAATGTGTCGGTTGAGGACCTCGCCCGCCGCCTCACTATGGCCGGCATCGAAGTGGCTGAAGTTGCCACCATCGGAAGCTGGGAGAGCTGCTTCGTGGGCCACGTCACTAGAGTGGAGCAACACCCCAACGCCGACCGACTTACTTTGTGTACCGTGGACATCGGCAGCGAGCGTATGCGGGTGGTGTGTGGCGCGCCTAACGTAGCCGAGGGCCAGAAGATCGCCTTCGCCAGGGTCGGTGCGGAGCTTTTTAACACCCACAGCGGGAAGGTGGAGCCGCTGAGGGCAGCACGCATCCGTGGCGTCGTGTCCGAAGGCATGGTCTGCTCTGAGCGGGAGCTGGGCATTGGTGAGGACCATACCGGCATCCTGGTCTTACCTGATGATGCCCCGGTGGGGATGCCTCTTTCCGACTACCTGGGCGACCATATCCTGGACCTGGAGGTGACCCCCAACCGCCCCGATTGCCTGTCCCTACTTGGAGTGGCCCACGAAATAGCCGCCCTAACCGGCACAGTCGTACAAGAGCCCGACCTTTCCTATCCCGAAGAGGGCGAGCCCATAGAGACCCTGGCCTCCGTTGAGATCGCAGACCTAGACCTGTGCCCCAGGTACACCGCCAGCCTGGTCACAGGGGTCAAGGTGGGGCCATCGCCTAGCTGGCTTCAGGACAGGTTGACCAAAGCGGGCATGAGGCCCATAAACAATGTAGTTGACATAACTAACTACGTAATGCTGGAGTACAACCAGCCCCTCCACGCCTTCGACTTCCATACCCTGAAGGAGCGCAGAATAGTGGTGCGCCGGGCAAGGCCGGGCGAGGTACTGGTCTCCCTGGATGGAGTGGAGCGCAGGCTCTCCCCCTCCATGCTCGTCATCGCCGACGCCAGAGACCCCGTTGGACTGGCTGGAGTAATCGGTGGCGCCTATACCGAGATGACGGAGCGTACCACGGCTGTCCTCTTGGAATCGGCCAACTTCAGTCCCACCAACAACCGCCACACCGCCCAGACCTTGCACCTTTCCACCGAAGCTTC
>CAYWGG010000353.1:0-2515 GCA_964457285.1 uncultured Dehalococcoidia bacterium | reverse complement strand
GCCCACCTGGGGCTGGAGACCCAACGCCAATGGTCGGACCTGGCCATCGCCCGTACCACCCCAGCCCTGCTGGGGCTGGTTTCCCTGATTACTTTGCTGGCCCATCGGCTGGGGGCAGAGGAAGGGTTGCCCGTACGCCAGGCCTCGTGGTACCAGGAAGTCCAGCCTACCTTCGCGGATGCGCTGGCGCAAGTACGGTGGTATTTGTGGAGTCAGGCACATTTTCCCATGTCCCATTCTGAGCTGAGATGGTGAAAATCTCAAGGACTTTATTTGCTCGCTTGACTGACACCCTACGCTATGCGGCGTGATGGATAAAGTCGAGCTTAGGAGATTACAAGGTTGCGGCCAGCTGGGAGGTTTCCACACCCGTGAGCACCGCCAATACCTGGTCCAGTAGCTCCTCCGCCCTGCGCTTCACAGCCTCCCTGGGCAGCCCACCAATGGGGTGGGGCGTATAGATGACAGGAAAATCGGGAGCGCCCCACATGCTGGCCATAGCCCTGGCAGTGTTCTGGAACCTGTCGGTGCATATGGTGGCCGAGGGAATTCCAGCCTTCTCTACATGGATGCCGTCGTGCACACTGCACGCGCTGCAAGACCCTCAGTCACCGATGGCGACAATCACGTAGTCGCACTCCCTGCCCATCCGGGCGATCACCTTCGGGTCGGCGGGCTTGGAAGCTGAGGGCTTGCGGTGGTACATCACATCGGCGACCTCGTACCTGGCCTTTAGCAGGTCTGCCAGCTCCTCCAGAAGCTCTTTGCCATTGGGCTTGCTATCGTCAATGAGGCCCACCCGCTTACCCCTCAAATCCCTCAGCCTGGGAGCGCCCCTAAAGCTGGCTACGATAGGCTGAGTAGTGGGGTCCACAAGCATATACTGCTTACGAGTCTCTAATGCCATGTATACCCTCCTTAGTCTAGCCGTCAGCCATCAGCTGATAGCTGACGGCTGTTAGCGGTGTGGCAATCTTATAGCCCTGGTCACGGCGGTGGAGGACACCTTTGGCCCCCAGCTAGGGATAAGGGCGCAGACTGGATTTTCGGGGCCGCCACCGAAGACCGCCAGGATGTCATCGGGAGAGGGGACGAGGGAGATAAAACGCTCCGCGTCTCCTGGCTCCACTTCCCCAGGTATCACCTCCACTCGCTTCAGGTCCGCCACAGACCGACGCACCCTGGGGAACAGGTACTGCCGGACGTCCTCCTTGCTCCACCCCTCCCACACATCGCTGGTGCCAGCGACTATCACGGCTATCTGGCCCTGGCGCAGTATGGCAGAGGTGTCTCCCACGGACCCTGTGTTAGCCATAGATGTGCCCAGGGATGAGGCCACATCGGCCACGCCCGTCAGGATGATCTCAGGCTTGGCGGCCATCCTCACCTGCCGTGGGCCCTCACAGGCGAAAACGGTGACGGCGCTCTCGCCCCTGGAAAAACCCCGCTCCACATGGAGGGGGTTCCAGTGAGTCTCTAATTCGTTCTCGGCAATGCAATAGCTGAACTTGCCTGGATGGCCCAGCATGCTCCGGTCAAAGAGACCCGGTATAGAGGCGCAGGCATTCATCAGTATCAGGCGAATGGACCTTCCGATGGTGGAGTTGGCCCGGTTTCCAGGGCCAAAGAGGTTATTCCGAGAGTTGATGTCTAGCTCCTGTACTACAGGGCCGTTGATGATGACCAGGATGCCCGCCCCTCCCAGGCTGGAGGAGGGGCCTATCAGGTTGAAGGCCGGGGCCAGCATGGCCTCGGTGGCTGCCAGCACCACGGGAAAGTACTCTGGCAGACAGCCGGCCATCACGGCGTTGGCCGCCACCTTCCCCACCGTCACCTCCCGCCGGCGCTCCGGTATAGACCCCAGCACCTCATCGGCGGGACGCCCGGCGTAGTCAAGGAACTGCTGCACCCGATGGGCCGTCGGGGGCACTACCGGAAGGCCATCGGTCCACCCCAGCTGGTAGCACTTCTCGATAGCCTCAACCACATCTTCCCACTCCGCCCGGACCAGGTCTCTCAGGCCAGAGGTCATAGCTCCTCCTCGCGGGTTCAACGAGACTTTCGGCTTTGGAAGCCCTCAGCATGCCCCCAAAGCCGAAGGCCATCTACTTTCGGCAAGCCTGGAAAAACAGGCCTATCTGCGCCAGGGACTGGATGGCTTGCTCGGCTTCCAGGGTTTTTTGCTGGGCTTAAAGACATTGCAATTGGGGTTCACATTGCCGAGTACGAGGAAAGCGTCGCCGAAGTTGCTCAGGCCGTGAGCTGTCAGGTAGCCCGTGCTATCAGTCTCACCAGCGAAGTCGACGAAGAAGTCACCACCCCCTGCTGTCGCTTCCCAGTAAGCGTGATACTGCCCGACGCTGTGCAGGAACCAGGTACCAGTGCCCAGCAGGTCCACTTGAAACGAGCCACCTGCTGTTCCAAAGCGGAAACAGTCCTGGAACTGGCCACCGAAGGCATCGAATACCGTCACTTCGTAGACCTCGTTGCTTGGGTCAGGAAGGGGTGAGGCGCG
>CAYWGG010000352.1:0-2533 GCA_964457285.1 uncultured Dehalococcoidia bacterium | reverse complement strand
TCGTCCTCGACCTGGCGAACCATGATTCCCAGGTTGCGGGCATTCTGGGCCATCCAGTGGAGAATTCCGCTGGACGGGCTCATGGGGTAGGCAGCGTAAAACTTGACCCCTGCCGCAGCGCCGGCCATAGCTATGGCCTCATTGCCGGACCAGACGGCCAATGGTTTGGGGCCGGTCGGGAGCGGGACCTCAAAAGGCTGGAAGTTCGCTTTTGCATACTCGAAGCCGGCGCGGGCCACGCTTATGTTCTGGTCCACTACGGCCTGGCCCTGACGCTGGAACCGCAGTCTCAGGCTTTCTTCAAGGACCTGGAAGTCCAGCCCAAGCAGAGACATGATAGCGCCAACGGCCACGGTGTTCTGCACCAGGGTGTTTCGGCCACTGCTGGCTATCTCGGCGACGGGTATAGGGCAAAGCTCAACGCCTTCTCTGGCTTCGCCCGGGTTGATGATGTCACGGTTAAAAATCACCCGGGTGCCCGGCCCCATCAGTTTCAGGTGTCGGTCCATGGTATCCTGGTTCAGACACAGCAGCAGGTCCAGCTTATCCCCGTGGCTGTACAACTCCTGGTCGCTGACACGCACGATGAGAAAGATGTGCCCGCCTCTGATAATAGATTGATAGGCGTTGTATGTGTTAAGGTGAAGGCCGCGTCGGACGAATATCCGAGCGAGGATGTCGCCAGGGGTTGCGATCCCCTGTCCAGCCTCACCTCCAATGCTGAGGGTAAAATCAAATTTTCCAAAGCCCATAGGCTCCTCCTCTCTTTAGAGAACTAAACTGCACCTAGCCTCTCTTCTGCCCTCACCCCTCTCCATCTTCGGCGTTTCTTTTATGAAGATTAACAAATTAATCCTGTAACCCAAGAACGTAGGGGCAGACCTGTGTGTCTGCCCTGGGCGCACACATAGGTGCGCCCCTACTTTTCAAAGGCGCTATTAGATATGGATAGCCCGGCCATCCGCGGCCAGGGCCGCCTCTTTTATAACCTCCGATAGAGTGGGATGGGAATGGACCATCCAGCCCAGCTCCAGGGTAGTGCCCTCCAGCAGCCTGGCCATAGAAAGCTCCGCCAGCATCTCCGTCACCTCGGGCCCTATGAGGTGGGCCCCCAGAAGCTCGCCATACTTCTCGTCCACCACCAGCTTCGCCATGCCGGTGGTATCGGCTATGGCTGCCGCCTTCCCACTGGCCTGAAAAGGGAACTTCCCGATTTTGACGCTGTATCCCTGCTCGCGGGCCTGTTGCTCGGTCAAGCCGAAGCTGGCTACCTGGGGATGGCAGTAGGTGGCCCTGGGCATGGTCACATAGTCCAGAGGTTGAGGCTCCACACCTGCGATGGTCTCAGCGGCCATGACGCCCTGGGCGGAAGCCACGTGGGCAAGCAACAGCTTGCCCGTGACGTCGCCTATAGCGTAGACTCCCGGTACGTTAGTGGACATATTGGCGTCTATCTGTACAAACCCCTTATCGGTAGCTACTCCCACTCTGTCCAGGCCAAGGTTCTCCGTGTTGGCCTGGACGCCAACGGCTACTAGCACCTTCTCACAGTCTATTTCCTGCATCCCGTTGGATGACTCTATCTTTAGTCTCGACCCGCCCTGGACCGGTGTCATCTGGGTAACCCTGGAGCCTGTCATAAACTTGATGCCTTCTTTTGATAGGGCTCGCTCCAACTCGCGGCTGATCTCCTCGTCCTCGTTGGGGACCACACGGGGCAGAAGCTCAACCACGGTCACCTTTACTCCATAAGCGTTGTAAAGATATGCGAACTCTACCCCTGTTGCTCCTGCGCCCACTATCACCACGGAGGAGGGTAGCTGCCGGAGCTCCAGGGCATGGCGGCTAGTCATTACCAGCTTGCCGTCCACCGGCAGCGCTGGTATGCTCCTGGGACGGGCACCGGTGGCCAGGACCACGTTTTTGGTCTTGATGATCCTGCTTTCCGGGGCCACCTCTATGGTGTGGCTGTCCCTCAAGGCGGCCTCTCCCTTGATATGCTCCACCTTATTCTTGCGCAGGAGGTAGGCGACCCCTCTGGTGTTACGGTCTACCACCCGGCGGCTGCGGTCTATAGCTTTAGCGTAGTCAACGCGCAGGTTATCGAAATAGAAGCCGAACTCCTCAGCCTGGTGGAGGAGAGACAGAACCTCGGCATTTTTGAGGAGGGCTTTGCTGGGTATACAGCCCCAGTTAAGGCACACCCCTCCAAGATCTTCCCGCTCCACCACAGCCGTTCTCAGCCCTAGCTGTGCGGCCCTGATGGCCGCAACATAGCCCCCCGGCCCCGCTCCTATAACTACTGCATCATACTGCCCGTCCAGCGTCACTGTCTACAACCCTCGCCTAAATCCTTCAGCTTATAGGCAACCTCTCATTAAAGCACCCATTATACAACCGACCTGGCCGCTATTCAAGATTCCGACTTCCGTCATGAATGCGGGGGTGAATTACTGATACTTTAACTGACTCTCACCAGAGCTGTTGCGTATGCGTAACTGTTTAGACTGAGGCTTCCTTCCCCCTTGATGGG
>CAYWGG010000351.1:0-2564 GCA_964457285.1 uncultured Dehalococcoidia bacterium | reverse complement strand
AACAGGCGACCAGGTACTATAACCACTTTTCACACGCCCACATAGAGCCAGGAATCAGGGTCCAATTGTGAAGGTCCTGATGAGCTTTCCAGTGGAGGAGGTAGCCATTTGTGATAGAATGCAGATGGAAAACTGCTTTGCCGGATGACCTTGGTATAAGAGCATGCATGGATTAAAATTATGTATATAAACATAGAGGAGTTTCTAGCCCTGGTTTTCATCCAGGCATGAGGCTTTGCAGAGGAGCGGAGTTGTAAGAGGTGAGGGGTACGCCGCCCTGATGAGCTTTAAGAAATTAGCGACGTAACCCCCGTAGGAGTAACCTCACCCCCGGCCCCTCTCCCAGTGGGAGAGGGGTGGCCGAAGGCCGGGGTGAGGTGCGCCCCTACGGTAACGGTATTTATTTCTTAACCTTCATAAGGGTGGGGCATATGCTGCCCTCTCCAAATAAGCGCCGGAGGTGGGGAGGGATGAGGGCAGAAGGGATGCTAGGGTGCAGTGTATGCCCACATACGGTCTCTAAGCTCAGGAGGGGTTAACAATGGTGACGCTTAATCCTTTCACTTATGGGAACCCCATATCGGACCCCAAACGCTTTGTCGGCAGGCAGCGGGAGATCGAGCAGGTCTTCATGCGCCTGCGGAACCCTGAGTTTGAAAGCAGCTCCATTGTGGGTGAGCGGAGGTCTGGAAAGACCTCTCTACTCAACTACATCGCCCACCCGGATGTCATTAGGCGCTACGGCTTGAACCCCGAAGCCTACCTCTTCGTGTACCTGGACCTGGAGATGATCACCTCTACCAGCACACCCACCAGGCTCTACCAGTACATGCTGAGGCGGGTTGCCTCCAAGACGCAGGATGAGGCCCTCAAAAAGGAGATCAGAGAGGTCAGCCAGCACGACAACATAGACACTTACGACCTGGCTGAAGTCCTGGATAGTATGGAAGACGCGGGGCTGCATATCGTCCTGCTCATTGATGAGTTTGAAAATGTAGGTGACAACGCCAACTTCGGCCCCGATTTCTACTACGGCCTCCGCTCTCTAGCAATTCACCACGATCTGGCCCTTATAACCTCAACTCGCGTTGATTTGGTGGAGATTGCCCACTCCGATGCAGTCCGAAGCTCGCCATTCTTTAACATCTTCGCCACCATCAACCTCCAGCCTTTTTCCACAGAAGATGTGCAAGAGATGCTAAGAAGCTACCTGGAGGATACGGGCATCTCTTTCAACGACGCCGTAGTGAAGTACGCCCTCACCCTGGCTGGAAGATTGCCTTTCTTCATACAGATGGCGCTACACTTCCTGTTTGAAGCGTATCAGCGGGGAGAAAACGAGTCTCGTCGCCTCACCTATGTGGAGGAGAGGTTGCAGGAGGCGGCTTCTCCACACCTGGAGAACTACTGGCAGCACTCCTCGGACCACGAGAAGACTGTTCTGTCACTCCTGACCCTCCAGGAAAACCGCCAACGGGAAAGGACAAACTATGCCTCGCCTCTATTCTATTGGCAGCCTGCGGAGCTTGAGAGGTGGTACGTTCACGCGGGCCTCGCCCTGAACAAGCTGGCAAATCGAGGGCTTGTCATCAGGCAGGATGATCGCTACGCCCTCGCTTCCACCACCATCTTGCGGTGGCTCACTGGCGAACTCACCTCGGCTGCTAGCGACCTGGACAACCATGAGGAACAGCAACGGCTGGAGGGCTTGATAACCACCGCTCTGCCCCAGGGGGTGGCAACGCCTGCTGTCCAGTGGTTGAGAAGGACAAACACTAAGTATAGGGGCCTCTTTGCCAGGTGGATATCGGATGCGCGCACGTCAGAGGGCGTCCTGGAACTCCTTACCAGCTCAAAAATGCCCTTCTACGAGTTAAAAGGTGAAACCCCTTCGGCAGAAGGGGCCGCCACTGATGATCAGATGCTCGAAGCCCTTTCTACCGTGACTGAATCGGAGCGGAGACGGGCCAGACAACTGGCTTCCATAGAGGGTACTGTCAGCGTCATGTTTACTGACCTGGAAGGCTCGACGGAACTGCTCACCTCCATTGGAGACGAAGAAAACCAGGAGCTACTGCGGGTCCACAATAGTATTATCCGCCGAGAGGTAGCAAACCACGGTGGCCTGGAGGTGAAAGCCTTGGGCGATGGGTTTATGATGGTCTTCTCCAGTGCAAGGAGGGCTGCCGCCTGCGCCATGGATATACAACGGGGCCTTCGAGAGTTCAACAGGAAGCACGCTGATCGCCAGCTAAAGGTACGTATAGGAATCAACGTAGGGGAGACCATTCAGGAGGACGAAGACTTTTTTGGTAGCGCCGTTGTTCTGGCAGCGAGGATAACGGCCCGGGCCTCTGGAGGGCAGATACTGGTGTCCGATCTCTTTCGGAAACTGGCGGGCAATACCTCTAGCTTCGGGTATGTAGACCGCGGGTGGGAGCATCTCAAGGGTTTCGCCGAGGAGGAGCATCTTTATGAGGTTGACTGGCATGCTGGTAGCGGCTAATGAGAAAGCTCAGAGCTAAAGGCCCCCTTCACCGAAATTTATATCAGCTCCTTTTGGC
>CAYWGG010000350.1:0-2587 GCA_964457285.1 uncultured Dehalococcoidia bacterium | reverse complement strand
CGCACCTATGAGACGCGCGACGGACAGACGCGCTTTGTCAATGAGATCAATGCCAATGATGTCCGATTTATAGACACGTCAGGTTCCAGGACAGAGGGGTCTCCGACTGAGATGGAGCCGGGCACGGGGGCAGGGATGGAAGCTGACGACCTCCCCTTCTAAGCTCGAATGCATACGGAGGTGATAGTCCAGTTATGACCACAGGACAGCCAAGGAGACTTACCAGACCTGGCCCCGGCGGCAGACCTGCCCCCGGCGGCAGACCTCGCCAGAGGGGCAGATTTCCGCCCAGGCGTAAAGTATGCGCTTTTTGTGTGGAGAAGATAACGGTCATTGATTACAAGGATGTGGGTAAGTTCAGACGCTATATCTCCGACAGATTCAAGATAGAACCCAAGAGAAAGACAGGGGTCTGCGCCGGCCATCAGCGTGACCTGTCCATCGCAATCAAACGGGCCAGGCATCTTGCCATGTTACCCATCACTACAACCCATACCCGCCTGCCAGTGTAGTGTAGATGCGACTCATGGGCCGCCCTTATTGTCCAACAGGACAGTCCAAGGAGCCTTCAGGGTCCCATTAGCCTTCTTTTCACTGTTCGGGCCAGGGCCCTTCAGGGTCAAGTCCTTTGGGCCAGGCAGATGAGACCTGAGAGATACGAGTATGGCCTCTCCACGAAACAGACGACCTACTACACCTCGATCTGAGGGGTCTGCAAGACCCTCCGATAGGAGAATGCGTGGCCAAAGGCCACAGCGTACCGATCGCCGGATGCAACGCTCTCGCGACCATAGGGACCGGCGCAGGCAGCGTACGGTCATCATCGTAGGTATAGCCATCCTCCTTGTAATAGCAGGGATAGTAGTATACGGCTTCTATGATGAGTTCATCGGACCTCCCAGGGTGCTGGCGGCTCGGGTTGGCGATACCCGCTATACCCAGGGGGACCTGGTGAAGCGGATGCGTATGCTTCAGGCGGCGTCCGAGGCCCTTGGTCAGCGCCTCGACCTGGGCAGGGCTCCCTTTCAGGTATTGAATAGTATGGCGGAGGCAGAGCTCATCCGACGGGCCGCCCCTAGCTTCGACGTGCAAGTCCCAGAGGCGGATGTTGAGCTTGCCTTGCTGCAAAGGTTCTACCCTGTAATACCCGAAGGCCAGGAGGTACAGCCGGACCAGATTGAGCGAGAGTACAGAGAGAACTACCGGAGTTTCCTGAGCAAGAGCCATCTTTCGGACGAGGACTACCGCAAGATCGTGGAGGAAAGTATATACAGGGTCAAGCTGCGGGAGAAACTAGGAGAATTGGTCCCTTCCATAGGCGAGCAAGTGGAGGTCCACTGGATAAGGCTGCCCTCGGCCTTCGAGTCCCAAAGCACCGGCCCCCAAGGTCCCAGCACCGAAGAGGTGCTCGATCTCTTGAAGAAAAGGGACTTCGGGGACGTAGCTGGGCAGTTCTCCACAGAACGCAGGTATGCCGACGAGAAGGGGTACGTCGGCTGGGTGCCTAAAGGGGTTTTCTCCTCCCTGGATGAGACTCTCTTTGGCAGTGCGGAGCATCAGCCTATTGCCCACGATGAGATAAGCCAGCCCATCTTCACGACCGAAGGGACTTATATCTTAAAGGTGACGGCGGGCCCCGAGGAGCGAGAGATTTCAGCGACTATGAGGGAAGGGCTCAAAGACCAGGCCCTGGACAAGTGGCTCCTGGAGCAGAAGGATGTAGGTGGGAGGGAAGGGTGGCTGGAGATGAACTTCAGCAGTGACCTTTATAGCTGGGTCAACGATCAGGTACGGCAAACTGCGCCTCGCGCCACCCCACCGTCGAGCGGTGGCAGGTAGACTGTCCATGAAATATACTGCAAAGCCCCGCGAGATCGGTATCGGCCTTATGGGCCTTGGAGTGGTGGGCGGCGGCGTGGCAAAGGTCCTATCACACCATGCTCATCCCCTTTCTAGAAAAGCGGGCAGCCCCATCAAGCTAAAGAAGGTCCTGGTCAGAGACATAGCCAAGCCCCGTTCCTTATTGCTGCCACACGGCCTCCTCACCACTGACTCCCAGGATATACTGGCTGACCCAGAGGTACAGATCGTCGTAGAGGTAATGGGAGGGGAGGACCCTGCTACCCAATACATTCACCAGGCCCTTTCCTCGGGCAAGCACGTAGTCACCGCCAACAAAGAGGTCATGGCCAAGCACGGGCCAGAGTTGACAGCCCTCGCCTCGACGCAAAAGGTGAACCTCCTCTTCGAGGCCAGCGTTGGGGGTGGCATACCTATAATCGGCCCTTTGATGAAAGACCTCCTGGCGAACGACATACGGTCTATCCATGCCATCATCAACGGCACCACCAACTACATCCTCACCCGAATGGCCAGGGACAGGGTGGATTTCCATGAGGGTTTGAAGGAGGCCCAGGCTCAGGGCTACGCCGAGGCCGATCCCACCAATGATATAGATGGGATAGATGCAGCCTACAAGCTGGCTGTCCTTGCCACTCTTGCCTTCCATACAAGGGTCCATGCCACAGAAGTGTACCGAGAAGGCATCTCCCGCCTCCAGCCCCAGGACTTCCGCTATGCCCAGGAG
>CAYWGG010000349.1:0-2595 GCA_964457285.1 uncultured Dehalococcoidia bacterium | reverse complement strand
TTCGTCTAGGCTAGTGCCCTCACCCCCAGCCCCTCTCCCATTGGTGGGAGAGGGGTGGCCCTGAGCCTGCCGAAGGGCTGGGGTGAGGGCAGGAAAGGTGTGGCGATGGCCCCTTACTATCCTGTGTTTTTGGACCTGAAGGGGAGACATTGTGTCGTAATAGGCGGCGGCGAGGTGGCCGAGCGCAAAGTCCAAGGCCTCCTTGAGTGTCACGCCAGAGTTACTGTCGTAAGCCCTTCAGCGGCCCCGAATATTCGAGAGAGGGCTGGCACAGGCGAGTTACAGTGGCAGGCCAGGGAGTACGCGGAAGGCGACCTGAAGGGAGCTTTCCTGGCCATAGCTGCCACCGACCGGCGAGAAGTAAACGAGGCCGTAGCCTGTGAGGCGGCAAGGGAAGGGGTTATCCTTAACGTAGTGGACAACCCTGCCCTATGCACCTTCATTGCCCCATCGGTGGTGAGGCGGGGCGAGGTGACGCTGGCCCTGTCCACGGGCGGAGCTAGTCCGGCCCTGGCCCGCAAGATAAGGGAATCCCTGGAACGCAGCGAGGCGCTAGAGTTCTCCTACCTGGCAGAAATCCTCTCCTTCGTCCGCAAAGAGCTAAGACGCCGAGGCGTGGAGGTACAACCCGACCGATGGCAAGAGAGCATCACCGAAGAGTTGGTGGCGCTGGTAAAAGCTGGCAAGTCCCAGCAGGCCCTTGACCAGCTAATAAACAACCTCCTGGAGATTAGCCAGGAGGAGGCGAAGGCCCTATCCTGATGGCTCTACAGAGTGCGAAAAAACGTGTACTTGTGGGCAGCCGAGGCAGCAGCCTGGCCTTGCGTCAGACGGAGGAGGTGTTGGAGCAGCTCAGGGCCGTTCCTGGCGGAAGCGTAGATTTCCAGGTGGTCATCGTCAAGACCGGTGGCGATGTCGCCTCAGAGGCGCCCCTGGCCAGACTGGGCCGTGGCATTTTTGTCAGGGAGATCGAGAGAGCCCTCCTGGACGGCGAGTTGGACATGGCTGTCCACAGCCTCAAAGACATGCCCACGTATTTACCTGATGGCCTGACCATAGGGGCCGTGTGCAAGCGCCTTGACCCCAGGGATGTGCTGGTAAACCGTTGGGGTTGCCCTCTCGTCCAGCTTCCCTCAGGGGCGCGGATCGGCACCAGCAGCCCCCGTCGTGTAGCCCAGCTAAAGTCCCTGCGCCGCGATATAAAGGTGCTGCCCATAAGGGGCAACGTGGACACCCGTCTGCGAAAAGCCGCGGGTGATGACTACGACGGCGCTGTCCTGGCTGCCGCCGGAGTCATGCGCATGAGTCTTGAAAGCGAGGTTGCTGAATTCCTGTCTCCGGAGGACTTTGTGCCCGCTCCAGGCCAGGGTGCCCTCGCGGTGGAGGTACGCCGAGACGACGAGGAGATGATGGCCCTGCTGTCGTCTATCGAGCATCCCCTTACCAGGCGAGCCATACTGGCGGAGCGGGCCTTCTTGCAAGCCCTGGGCGGAGGTTGCCAGGTGCCGGTAGGCGCTTATGCCCGGTCCGATGGAGATACTATGGTACTGACGGTCTTCCTGGCCTCTCCAGATGGCGACAAGGTCTTCAAGGCCAAGGTAAGGGGCAAGGCCAGCGTCCCCCATGAGGTGGCCTTGGACGCCTACCAGCGGATCATAGAGCGGGGCGCGGGGGACTTGTTGAGAGCGTAGCAGGGGGCTAAAAATGACAGCGCACAAGAAACTAGCGATAGGAGACAGAACTGAGGTGCAACCCCTGGTGGAGAAAGTCGTCCGGGTAGTTTGTGACCATGTGCACGAGGAGAGCCTGAGGATGTACCTCTTCGGTTCATGGGCCCAGGGTAGGGCGCTCTCCGTATCGGACCTGGACATCGCTCTGGACACCGGAAGGCCCATAGAGCCAGCTATCATTCAGAGGGTCGCCGACGCGCTAGATGAGTTGCCCACCCTGCGCAAGGTGGACATCGTGGACCTTCAGGCAGTGGACCAGGAGTTCCGGAAGCGGGTACTGCAACAGGGGGAGCTGATCCTTGGCAAATGACCCAAGGCTGAAGTCCTTCCGGGACGCTGTTGAACGCCTGGGGGAGGTGCTATCTCTGCCGAAAGGTCCGGTGGTGAGGGACTCAAGCATCAAGAGGTTCGAGCTCTGCTTTGAACTGGCGTGGAAGGTGATCCAGAGCTTCCTCCGGGACCGTGGCCTGGACTGCCGCTCGCCGAGAGATTGTTTTCGAGAAGCCTTCTCGTATGGGCTTCTGACAGAGGAAGAGGATTGGGTGCAGATGCTCCAGGACAGGAACCTGAGCGTGCACACCTACAACGAAGAGCTGGCCAACCAGTTGTACTCCAGGCTGCCCCGTTACCTGCCAGCGTTTCGCCAGCTTTTGGGAGAGTTGCAGCCCTCTGGAGAGTAAGAGGTGGCCCTGGACGCCTACCAGCGGCTCATAGAGCGGGGTGCTGGCGATCTGCTGAGGGCGTAACGAGGAGGCAAGGCTTATGGCTAGGTTGCCGGAGTTCAGAACTCTTCTTTAGATTTCTGCTGTAGAGGTCAACATTTGGCGAGTAAAGTCTATCTCATAGGTGCTGGGCCGGGAGACCC
>CAYWGG010000348.1:0-2597 GCA_964457285.1 uncultured Dehalococcoidia bacterium | reverse complement strand
GTGAAAGAAGGGATTCAACCCCTCACAACTCCTTGCCACCGTAAACTCCCGCTAGCCTGCGCATCAACCACCGATATCTTGGCGAGCTGCTGCCCCATGACAACATGGTGAGTTATTTCGCCGCAACGGTCGCCACGTTCTTGAACGAGAACGCCGTGATTGGCAAAGTGTCGCCCTGCGTGACACACATGGAGCAAGCCGCTGTGGCAAGACTCGCTCAACTGGTAGGCTGGGATGGAAAAATTGAGATCAGTGAGTCAGGAGCTCATGAGTCAGACCTCCCCCTCCAGCGCCTGCCAACTCCTTATCCGCCAGCGCAGGATTACGATGTATGGGACCGCGAGCAGCCGACCGGGACCATTGTAGGGGATGGCACACTCGCGAACATCAGCGCGCTGCTGATCGCCCGCAATGCCACGTTCAACTACCTGCTTGGTTGGGGCGAGGCGACCCAGAGCCTTGGCCCCGATGTCGCTTGGCAGATCATTCAGGGCGTGTATGGGTATGACCGTATGCTCGTGCTCACTTCTAAAGGCGCGCACTACTCGGTTGCAAAGGCGTGTCACATAGCCGGCGTCGGCCCCCTGGACGTGATAGAAGTTGCTGGCTGTGACAACCCGTGGATATGCGATGGCACGGGGGTAGAGGAGACGCTGAGCAAGATCGAGGGCGCTAGTAAGCCGTTACTCTTGGCGGCGGTCCTTATCGCTGGGAAGACTGAAACCGGATACATTGACAAAATAGCGGACGTAGCGGGAGTTCTCGAGAAGCATCCGCATCCGAAGTGGGAAACTGTCCGGAGCAAGTGGCCTGAGATTGAGCCGCGAGTAGAGAAATGCGCCAAAGAGCGGCTTGACAAAGACCACCAGGATTACGGAAAGGACAGGTGCGAGACGTTAATCCAGTCTTGTACGAGCGCTCATTCCAATAAGAAGGTCTGCGACGACATTTCCAAACGATTGCAGAGCCGCATACAGGGCGCTAGCTACCCTAGACCCTTCCTGCACATTGATGCGGCTCACGGCGGCGCGTTCCTGGCAGTTCCACATTTACGCGACGGGGTGTTCAAAGGGATTGAGTTGGCTGACACCGTCACGCTCGACGGGCATAAGATGTTTTACTGTTACTACCCCTGCGGTGGGCTGTTAATCCGCGCCACGCGCTGGGCCCGCACGCTGCATGCAGGCCACTCAACATATATAAGCGAGGATACAAGCCATGAGGCGTATGCGGAAGACCGGCAGTATCTCCGCCCATTGCAGGACCCGCCGGCACCTGCCAACTCGCGCCTGATCTACCCGGGTTTACCTTTGGGCCAACAGGAGATAATGACACTGGCTGCGGTCCGCGGTCACAATAACAGGCCGGCAGGGGGCGCTCGCTCGGAGCTTCAACACCAACCTTTTAGGAGCTCTTTAGAAGGGTCCCGCGGATGTCAGGGAATTATGCAGATGTATTTTAACCTGAGCACCATCGGCTTTCAGGGTTACAGGTTACTGTTGGAATGGACCTATTTGCTTTCGCGCCGGTGTGCGGAAGCTGTGTCACTCGGGCGGACATACGTCAGGCCGGTTACTGACAAGGAGTTGCCGACCGAAGGAGTGCTGGGCAGCATGAAAAACCTGGCGTTTCAAGCTTCAGGTGATCAAAATGCAGCCTCTCCACTCGGAACGAGCCGCATTGTGCCGGTGCTCGGCGGGCGTTTGCTGCGCCTCAGCGATGGTGCTTGTAATCAGTTGCTGGTCACATACGTACCATCGGCCATAGCGCGGCGCATCTCTTCTCAAGGGTCGACTTACTGGGCCACGAACACAAAGTATGAGGACTATCGCGCCGCGCGCCTAGCCCAGCTGCGAGCCACCACACCACCCGACGCACTCGCTGCAGTGGAACACGCCGCCGCGACGCAATTTGACCGCGACCATACCACCCCCTTGGGGCGCGATCTCTTGCGCCGTATCGCCATCGACAACGCCGTCGCTGCTCACTTTCAGCTCCCCTCCTTGGCGGAGTGGCAAGCCACCCAGGACCCGGATGAGCAAGATTCCGCAGGACCGGGCTCCACGAGATTTTGGCACACTATGCACTATCTATGGCGGGTCAACGAACATCTCTGGTTTAACTACCTCTATGCTAACCCGGCCTTTACCTACTATGTAGGCCATACTGAATTCATACCAATATTGCCCTATCAGCAAGGTCAAGAGACGCCAGAGGAGCGTTGGACTAGGCTGGCAAGGCTCCTGAGCAAGTGGAATGTCTGGGCGCGGTGGCGCAAGGGAGAAAAGGACGTAACATGTCCGTTCTTCGAGGTGCTGGCCGCAGCGATTCAAGACCCAGTGGATTCCACCGATTCGGAGCACTTTGACGAAGGCGCCGTCCGCTTCTTTGCCCACAAGATTGTCATCATGCACCCTTACACCGATGAGTCTATTCTCGGCGACTTATTGGGCAAGATGATGTTTTGGGGCGAGCGCAGCGTAGAAGCAGTGCGGTTGGCCGACGCTGCATATGAGGCAATGCCTGTACAGGCAGGTGTCCGTAACCGCCTCCCATAGCATAGGGATTGAAATGCTTGGGGGTGTCGATCTCTCACG
>CAYWGG010000347.1:0-2642 GCA_964457285.1 uncultured Dehalococcoidia bacterium | reverse complement strand
ACGGGTGGGGGGGGTGGAGTAAGGGGGAGGGTAGGGAGAGAGGTAGGAGAGGGAGAGGGGCCGCCGTTGCAGGCCGAGATGAGGAGGGCCAGAGCTAAAATGGTGAGGATACCCTTGAGGGCTTTCAACATGGCGTTCTCCTACCCAAGCCCAAGGCTATATCATGAGGACTACATTTGACGCTATCTTGAATAGAATCTTATGTCAAGGTAATCCACCCTTTTTTCAGGCCCTTTTTAAGTCACGTCGCCACGGCAAAAGCTGCGCCGTATTTCCGCCCTAAGGGTTTTCAGGGCTTTCAGGCATATTCCTTATAATATCGTCTAGCGCCCTGTCCAGTTCCGGGGCCAGGTCTACATGTTCCACATATGGAGTGTGCCTGAAATCTGCCCTCGCTCTATCAATAAGCTCTTTGGCGTTGGGATTGGAGGAAACTATTCTGTCCAGAGTTTCCTTCAGGCGGCGCGATTCGGCATCTCCCCTTTCCTTAAGCTCGGTCAGGTCAATATTGAGTTTGAGCAGGTCCTTTATCCGCCTCATTATATCGTAAAAAGACCTGTGGTCTTTTGATATGCCCACAGGTTCATTATTGGCAGTCAAAAATGTATACATAGGAGCCATTGAGCCAATCCTGAGCATCTCTATATCTGGATAGCGATAATGGGCCAGAGTAATCAGGGCCATCCCTATTGTCGGACCGCTCTTCCTTTCGCTGCCATAGCTGGAAAACCTGACTGCATACTTCTCCAGCTCCTCTTTCATATCAGGTCTGCTGTAAGAGCAGTTAACGCTTCTTTCCATCTCTGGGGGTGCAGGCCCATTATATCCCTCCACTGCTACCGTTCGCTTCAGTCCAAGCTCGCTTATAGCACTGAAGAATGCCTGTCCGTAAATGTCGATGCGGAACCAGGGCTCCTCTCCTAGAAATATGATCAGGCCGTTTCCTGCGTCATAGAAATAGTTTTCTCTAAACATCTCCCTGCTGGGAAGTCCATCCTGGTAGACCACTGCGGGTCTAAAGGCGTCATGGGTTCCAGGGACCTGAAAAGGGTAACACTCCATAGAGATTCTGTCCCCCATTTCGCCTATCTTTCTTGCGCCTAGCTTGTCAATAAGGTACTGAGGCAGACCGCTGGAGATCTCTCCGCCATCAGACCACTGGGGCCTCCAACCGGCAATCATGTACTGTGCAGTAGGCTTTTCATTGAGGACCAAAAGCTCATCAGCCATAGAACACTTCTCCTGTTCAGGTGGGATGTCTTAAGGTGTGAACTCTGATATGGGTTTCCGCTAAATTGTTAAGCCTTGACTGAAGCTCTACCCTGATTCACTGACGATTTTTTCAGGCTCTGTTACCTGATCAGCACGGTTGTCTTTTCTAGATTATAACACCCCGCTCCAACGTGGCGCGCTATGGTCGAATTCGAGAGGGTATGAGCTAAGGACAGCCGGCCTCTTAGCTTTAACGCTGTGGATGCATATCAAGAGATAAGTGTATAATAATTGGCAAGACAGAGGAAATACCAGCGAAGTTGAGCGCTTGTACGAAAGCAAGCTAAAATTCTAGGCAATCGCGGCCAGCATACGGGGCTGTAGCTCAGAGGGAGAGCACCTGCTTTGCACGCAGGGGGTCAGGGGTTCGAATCCCCTCAGCTCCACCACTATCTAAAACAAAGCACCTGCCTCCAGGCAGGGGGTACAGGTCTTCTCTCTGGACGGCACCACCTGGCCCAGACCCCAATCTCCCACCTTGCGCTCAATCTCAGCATGATGGCTGTAGACATACTGATCGTTGCGTACCTTACGCTTGACCTCCTCGATGTCCATGCTTCATCCACCAGGCCGCCACCACACCAGCGCGGGCTCCAGGGGCCGAACGCCTCGAAGCCTGAAGGCTCCATCCTCCTCTTCCAGCAGGTCCGGAAGCATCCTCTCCAGCAGACCTCTCTTTTCGCTACCCGCCGTCAGGTACAAGCGTCGGCTCAACTGCTCAAGGGCCTGCTCCAGGCTGTCGAAGCTTCTCACGCCTTGTGGTGGCAGTACCTCCAGATGGTAGTTTATGCCCATCTCTTGCAGTACCTCCTCAAACTGGGAGAGGCTTGGCAGTGGAAGACGCTCCTCGCCATGAACGTGTTTCCACAGGGGATAGGTCTGGGACTGAGGAGGGGCCTTGAACAGGACTATCAGCACGCGCTCCCGCCCGTGGGCTTCCAGCTTCCTTATGAATGGCACTATGTCATGGACTACGTACAGCACATGGGCGCAGAGGGCAATGTGCCCAGGGTCTACCTCCGCCTCCTCCCATCGGGACTGCACCAGGGAGACGTTGTGGATGCCATAGTCTGCAGCCTGTTGAAGCAGGACGAAGGCCATGCTTGGAGACGGCTCAACGGCCACCATATGTCGACACCGGAGGGCTAAGGGCAAAGCCAGCCTTCCTCCCCCAGCGCCCACGTCAATGACCGTATGATGGAGAGCTATCTCCTGGGCCAGCCGGTTCACCAGGAGGTCATCGGAACGGCGGGGGTCAGCTCTGAAGTGTTGGGCGTAGGACTCCCAGTGGTCATTGGGAGGAGGCGTACCACGTATCCTCTCGGACTGGGCGTGCTCCGCCTCAACCATCGCCCTCCACCGCTGGCTAG
>CAYWGG010000346.1:0-2663 GCA_964457285.1 uncultured Dehalococcoidia bacterium | reverse complement strand
TTACCTGGTACTCGGTTGCGAGAAAGCCCGTCATCATCCTCCACTCGGGGTGAGCCCTTCGATTTCACTCAGGACATGCTTGTCGAACCATATGAGCGAGCGAAGTTCAGGAGCCCGCTCACGCCCTTCGACAAGCTCTGGGTAAGCGGAGCGGAACCTACCACTGGATAATCGAATGACCCTGAGAATAACCCTCCGAACATTGACTAGTTGCTAATAGGATGATACGCTCTGGCTAGCTCTGAACAAGGAGATCCACCAAAAAACCACTTAGGATAGGAGGGGTTATGGGAGGACCGCTGTCTGGCTACAAAGTTTTCGATCTGACCCTCGGAGGAGTTGGCCCCTGGGCAGCTAAGCTTCTGGGAGAGCTGGGAGCGGACGTTATTCACGTGGAAGCGCCTGGAAGGCCTTTCCGCGATACGTCCCCCAAGATCCGCGGCACCGCAGGTCTAGTCCAAATGATCGCAAACTACAACAAGAGGGGCATTTACCTGGACTTGAAGCATCCTAGGGACCAACAGGTCGCTCAGAAGCTTCTTAAAATCTGCGATGTTTTTCTGGCAAACATGCGCCCTGGAACCGTTGACCGGCTAGGTGTGGGCTACGAGTCGGTATCCAAGATCAATCCAAGGATCGTATATTGCCTTGCGTCCGGATACGGCGAGAGGGGTCCCATGGCACCTGTGCCGGGAACGGATA
Organism: uncultured Dehalococcoidia bacterium; assembly: GCA_964457285.1. Taxonomy (GTDB): domain Bacteria; phylum Chloroflexota; class Dehalococcoidia; order Lucifugimonadales; family JAGWBF01; genus CAYWGG01. The sequence goes on along the minus strand of CAYWGG010000346.1, from coordinate 1,961 downwards.
ACGTTATACAGGCTTTTGGAGGATGGACTGGCATCACTGGCGCGCAGGGCAGGCCTGGTGAGTTCTTCCGGCATTGGGCACACCTGGACTACAACACCAGTTGCTACATAGTGCAAGGAATCCTTCAAGGGCTTCTTTACCGCGAAAGAACGGGCAAGGGGCAAAAGATAGAGGTGTCCATGACTGGTGCCGTCATGTCCCTTCAGACCTCCAGGTTTGCCGAGTTCTTTGCCACCGGCAAGACGCCGCGTCCTATGGGAAGCGGTGTGACCACCACCGCGCCTCACCAGGCGTTCTTATGCCAGGACATGAAGTACTTCACTGTGGGAGTCGTTAAAGAGGAGCAGTGGCCGAGGTTCTGCCAAGCCATAGGCAATCCGGAGCTGGCCATGGATGCCCGCTTTGCCACCAATCCCTTGAGGGTGAGGAATCGGGAGCAGCTCATCCCCATCCTGGAGGAGATCTTCAAGACCAAGCCTGTAAGGTGGTGGGAGATCAAGCTCACTGAAGCGAAGGTGCCCCATAGCAGAGTCCTGGGCTTTGAGCAGCTGCGATGGCATCCTCAGGTGCTTGATAACGAGCATATGATAAGCATGGTTACCCCTAGGTGGGGCACTTTCTATACTGAGGGTATGCCGTGGCGCTTCGGCGAGACACCTGGAAGCATGCGGCCAGGATTCATGCCAGGGGAGCATACCCAGGAGGTCCTGAGGGAGCTGGGGATGGCCCCAGAGGCTCAGACGACCAAAGTCTGAATTCGCTTAGGAGGACGTATATGCCCGGAGCACTAGCTGGCTTCAAGGTGGTCGACGTTACCCAGGGGCTGTGTGGCCCCTACTGCTCCATGCAGTTGGGGGATGCGGGTGCCCGGATTATCAAGGTGGAGCCCCCTGAAGGGGACAGTTCCAGAATGATGGGTCCTCCTTTCATAGGAGATGAAAGCGCCGTGTATTTAGCCCTCAACCGAAACAAAAAAAGCATAGTCCTGGACCTCACCAAGAAGGAGGGGCAGGACATCCTCCTGAGGTTGGCTAAGAATGCCGATGTCTTCTTGGAAGACCTGGGGCCTGGAGAGGCAGAGAGGCTAGGATTTGGGTATGAAGACCTCAAGAAGCTGAACCCTAAAGTCATTTACTGCTCCATCAGCGCCTTTGGCGAGAAGGGACCTATAGCCAACCTACCAGGCTCAGAGCTTGTGGTCCAAGCCATGGCCGACTACACCAACTCCCTGGGAGCTATTGGGGAGCCGCCTGTGCGCCTGGGCACCGATGTGGCCAACACCAACACCGCCGTATTCGCCTTTCACGCTATTACAGCTGCCCTGATCCACAGAGAAAGAACAGGTCAGGGCCAAAGGGTCAGCACTAGTATGCTGGGGTCCCTCATGCACCTAAGAGGCATGATGTGGGTAGCCCAGAGCGAGGCTATGGACTCCTGGTGGGGCTTCCACCAGGATTCTTACATAAAGCCCCCTGAGCACGGCTATAAGACCAAAGATGGGTACGTCCTGTTGTCATTTGGGATGAGGGATGATGCTGGCCCCGAGAGCTATGACAAGCTCCTAGAGGCCTTGGGCCTTTCGGAGTGGAAAAAGAAGGACCCACGTTTCCAGGCAGGCAATCTGGTTATAGGGGGCACCAGCAGATATGGGTGGGAGGTAAAATACATATTTGAAGAGGTCTTTCAGGAGATGGCAACCCAGGAGGTCCTTGACCTATTTAACAAATACGGTGGAAGCGGTATGGCAGTAAACAATTATGAGACGCTGGTAGAGCATCCTCAGATTAAGGTGCTAAACATGATCCGGGAGATTGATCATCCGCAGCTGGGCAAGATCAAACAGATGGGGATCCCTTGGACCCTGTCGGAATCCCCCGCCGATTTCCAGAGCCCTCCTCCAGCTCTTGGAGAGCATACCGAAGAGGTGCTTAGGGAACTGGGACTCTCCACAGAAGAAGTAA
>CAYWGG010000345.1:0-2666 GCA_964457285.1 uncultured Dehalococcoidia bacterium | reverse complement strand
CTTAGTGAAAGTTTTCTACTATGGCACTGAGAACCCTGAACTTTACACCGACTATCCAGAAATTATGGGCCTATTACCCCTTGAAATAAGGCTATACCAAGAAGCTAAAAGGACAGATGTAGCCTTAGCAGTTGATATGGTGTTCTCTGCTGTACAGAACGAATTTGATACAGCCATTCTGGTATCTGGGGATGTAGATTACATCCCAGCAATAGAAAAGTTAAAGGGATTATCCAAGAGGATTGAGGTAGCTGCCTTTGGTAATCCCGCTGAGGAATTGAAAAACGCCGCAGACGATATACACCTCTTGAGGCTAAGACTCAAAGAAATCCAAAGAAAGAGATAGCTATGGTAAACATCATCGGGAAAATTCTGGGCGACTCCAACGAGCGGGCCGTCAGGAAGTTCGGGCCAACTATAGAGGAAATCAACTCCCTGGAGTCAGAGCTGGAGGCGCTTTCTAACGACCAGCTTGGGGCCAGGACTCAGGAGTTCAAAAGGCTCCTGGAAGAGGGGGAGGAGCTAGACGACCTGCTCCCCGATGCTTTCGCCACGGTGAGAGAGGCGTCCAAGCGAACTCTGGGCCAGCGTCACTACGATGTCCAGCTCATGGGTGGCGTTGTCCTCCACCAGGGCAAGATCGCCGAAATGAAGACCGGCGAAGGCAAGACCCTGGTCGCTACCCTTCCAGCCTACCTCAACGCCCTGGAGGGCCGCGGTGTCCACGTTGTCACGGTGAACGACTATCTGGCCAGGCGGGACACCCTCTGGATGGGGCCGATCTATCATCTGCTAGGCCTCTCGGTGGGATGTCTACAGCACGACTCCGCCTATATCTACGATCCCTCCTTCGAGAGCAAGGACCCCAGCCTCAGATATCTGCGACCCCTATCTCGAAGGGAGGCTTACCAGGCCGACATCACCCACGGCACCAACAATGAGTTCGGCTTTGACTACCTCCGGGACAACATGGTAGTGGACTCGGCGATGATGGTGCAGCGAGAGTTGCACTATGTCATCGTTGACGAGGTAGACAACATCCTGATTGATGAGGCCCGCACTCCGTTGATAATCAGTGGCCCTGCCGAAGAGCCGGTGCAGTCGTACTATCTCTTCGCCCATCTCGTGCCCCGACTCCAGGAGGCAGATTACTCCATAGACGACCGCACCCGCACCGTCAGCCTTACCCAGTCGGGCATCTCTAAGATGGAGCAGTGGGCCAAGGTGGGCAACCTCTACGATCCTGAGAACTACCATCTGGTCCACTATATAGAGAACGCCCTCACGGCCCACCTTCTGAGAAAGCGGGATAAGGACTACGTGGTGCGCGAGGGCCAGGTGATAATCGTGGACGAGTTTACGGGTCGGCTACAGTTCGGCCGGCGCTGGGCTGACGGCCTCCATCAGGCGGTAGAGGCCAAGGAGGGGTTGAAGGTACAGCGGGAGAGCATGACCTACGCCACCATTACCCTTCAGAACTATTTCCGAATGTACAAAAAGCTGGCCGGGATGACCGGTACGGCGGTCACCGAGGCCGAGGAGTTCTACAAGATTTACCATCTTGAGGTGGCCGCCATTCCCACCCACATGCCCATGATTCGCGGCGACTCATCTGACCTGGTCTTCAAGACCGAGGAGGGCAAGTGGCGTGCCGTGGCCACAGAGATTCAGGAGCTCTACAAGAGTGGGCGCCCTGTCCTGGTGGGCACCACCTCCATCGAGAACTCAGAAAAGCTGAGCGAGCGACTCAAGAGGTTGGGCGTGCCCCATGAGGTGCTCAACGCCAAGCACCACGAGAGGGAGGCGCAGATAATAGCCGAGGCTGGACGGCCCCAGGCGGTCACTGTATCCACCAACATGGCAGGGAGAGGTACAGATATAGTCCTGGGGGGTAACCCATCGGGCCTGGAAATCGCTCCTGAAGAGTGGCAGAGGGACCACGATATGGTGGTCTCCCTGGGGGGCCTTCACGTCATAGGTACAGAGCATCACGAGGCCCGCCGTATTGATAACCAGCTCCGCGGGCGGTCGGGCCGACAGGGTGACCCGGGAAGCTCGCGCTACTATGCCTCGCTGGAGGACGACCTTATGCGCCGCTTCGGCGGTGACCGCATCAAAGGCATCATGGGCTTCGTGGGCCTGGACGATGATACGCCAATAGAGAACCGCATTGTGACAAAATCCTTGGAGAGCGCCCAGGTCAAGGTAGAGGGCCACCACTTCGAGATAAGAAAGCAGCTTCTGGAATATGACGATGTGCTCAACAACCAGCGCCAGGTCATCTATACCGAGCGGCGCAAGGCGCTGACAGGGGCGGACTTGAAGGCCAACATCCTCGCCATGGTTCGCAAGGAGATGGGAAGCCTGATGTCCAGGTATTTGCCAGGCAGGGATGCCGAAAGCTGGAACCTTAAGGGGCTCCTGGAGGAGATCGGCACCATTTTCCCAGCATCTGCCGGGCTGGACACCGAGGAGAAGCTGTCCACATTAAGCCGGGATGAGATCGAAGAGAGGCTCGCCAGATACGCCCAGGAGCTGTACGATGAGCGAGAGGGGCAGATGGGGCCGGACAACATGCGCACCCTGGAGCGACTGTTGATGCTACGCACGGTGGATGTCCACTGGATACATCATCTGACGGCTATGGATAACCTGCGGCAGGGAAT
>CAYWGG010000344.1:0-2687 GCA_964457285.1 uncultured Dehalococcoidia bacterium | reverse complement strand
GATTTTTCTACTCGCTTACGCAGTCGGGCTATCCAGGCCCGCAGGAGTCCATTCCAGAATACACAGGGCAACGAGAGGGCCAGCGTGCGGTAGACCCACGCCCTTGTGACTTTGGAGGGCCTGGCCGCGTCAAGCCACGCTTCGTTGCCCGCTAGCTCAGCGAGTGTGCCAAGTCCGATCAGAATCGGCCACAGCACCGCCAGCCGCAGCCGCACGTAACGCACGGGCATGGCAAGCAGGTATTCCTCTGCGGCGTGGTAGTGGTCAAGGGCTATCTTCATGTTGGCGAGCAAGACAGGTCTGGCCCTGACTCCAGCTGATGTGTCGCTCCACCCTTTCCCTGCCCTGCCACCCTCGCACACTTTCGATTGAGCTAACAAATCCTCGGGCATGAGACCCACTGTGGTGAGCTCACTCTGCGGCAGGTAGCAACGCCCGATACGCAGGTCCCTGGGCACGTCGCGGAGAACGTTGGTCAGTTGAAGCGCCTTGCCGAAGCGCACGCCTTTTTCAGACATGCGCCTGGCGTCCCAGCCCCTGAGAGGAGCCATGTGCGCTATAGTGATGGCAGTCCAGAACTCCCCCACGCATCCAGCCACGTAGTAGGTGTACCGGTCCAGCTCGCTGGCGTCTTTAATGGCCGCAACACGGCCTGAGTCCTCTGCGGGAAAGGTGGTGAGATCGAACTCCATCCCTCGGGTGAGGGTCACAACCACAGAGCGAACCAGGGACCGGTCGGGTTCTCTCAACGCCTCCAGCATCGAAAAAGCCTCGGGCAGAGAGGCGAGTAACGCCCGCTCGGCTGGTATGGATTGCTTGTCGGCGAGGTCAAGGCCGATCTCCTGGAGCGCCTCTGCCGTTGTTGCCCCTTCAACCTGAGCCCTGAAAGCCAGGAGGTGATTCAAGCGCTCGCGAGGTGGCAGAAGCCGGGTATCGGCGATGGTATCGGCAGCGCGGGCAAGTAAGTAGGCCAGGCTCACAGGCTCGCGCAACTCCGCAGGCAACACACGAAGGGTCAGATAGAACGTCCTGGAGATACCCCTCAGGAGGTCCGTCAGAAGCCTTTCCTTGCCAGCGAGAGTAACCGCCGTCGACACCTCAGCTTTAGCTACGGGACCGGAGGCGCGATGCATATAAGCCCTCTCGGTAAGAGCTACCAATGGGTTATCATGCCTGGAGGCAGACCATATTATACCAACTCTTGGCACTCTATTCCTCACATCATATAACAATCTGTTGACGGCGCTGAGAGGAGTTGCTACACTCGCTTCCGTACCGACGCCGAGCGTCTACGTATTAGAAAATCCAAGGAGGTCGAAAGATGAGCCAGAACTTGATCGGAGTAGCTATAGGTGGGAGCAAGGCCCCAGAGGTCCTGACGGCGATTGAACGCGCCGAGCGACTGGGCATCCAGGCCGCGTGGATGACAACAGGCGGCGCTCGCCTGGATAGCATCACAACCTTCGCGGCGGCCGCGGGGCGAACAAAGCAAATCAAATTTGGGACTTCCATTGTCCCGACCTATCCACGCCACCCGCTGGTGATGGTACAGCAAGTACAGGTAGTGGCGCAGCTAGCCCCGGGCCGCTTCCGCCTTGGGGTGGGCCCCAGCCACCGCCCCAGCATGGAGGCGTTGGGAGTGGACTTTCGGGCGCCTCTGGGCCATCTGCGCGAGTATCTCCAAATACTCAAGGCGTTGTTGCAGAAGGGCAAGGTAGATTTCGATGGCGCCTATTATCGAGCCCACGAAACGATCCCTGAGCCACTGGACGTGCCGGTGATGGCTTCGGCCCTCCAGCGTGGCTCTTTTGAGCTATGCGGCGCTGAGGCCGATGGGGCCATTAGCTGGATATGCCCAGGGCCTTATCTGAGAGACGTGGCCCTCCCGGCTATGCGTTCGGGTGCTGACCAGGCGAACCGACCTGTGCCACCCCTGATTGCCCACGCACCTGTATGCGTTCACGAAAATGCTGCCGAGGTGCGCTCGGCTGTACGGGAGCAACTCATGAACCCGAGGCTGCCTTTCTACCAGCGTATGCTAAAGGATGCTGGCTTCTCCGAGGCCTCCGATGGGAAATGGAGTGACAGGATGATTGATGACGTTGTCCTGTGGGGCGAGGAAGGGCAAGTGGCAGAGAGGTTGCAGGAGCTGTTCTCCTTTGGGGCCAGCGAGGTCCTGGTTTCACCCATAGGCGCGGGCCGCGACAGGTCAGCCTCCGTGGAGCGCACCATGCGCCTTCTGGGCCAGGTGGCGAAAACTACCCAGTGACCAGCAAGACCACTTCTGGGAGAGGGTGGCCGGAGGCCGGGGTGAGGGTGTAGTATAAATGTGAAGTTAAGCCTGACGAGGGGGTGCGCCACGTTGCGTCGCAGGAGTGTGGTGAGCCTGGTGACCATTACAGTCATCGCCACTGTTGCCGTTACGGTAGCCGTGGTCTACGCCGTCCAGCAAATCTTTCTGACCAGGGAAGTCGGCGCAACGGCAAGCATTCAGCCCGCAGGGAGTAATCTGGGGGTTTGCGGCCCCAGTGACCCAGACTGCTTAGATCCAAATTTCACCGGCCCCCTTGACTTTGGAGAGATGCTGCCAAGTTTTAATGGCTTTAAAGGTTCAACCAGGACTGTAGTCTTCTATATAAGCTGTCTCTTATACACATCTCCGAGCCCACGAGACTAGGCATGATATC
>CAYWGG010000343.1:0-2742 GCA_964457285.1 uncultured Dehalococcoidia bacterium | reverse complement strand
GTGGGCCGGCCCCGTGTAGAAAGGGACCACCAGGTTGCTGACCGTGGTATCGAGAGGTGGCTGCTCTGGCATAGGGTTGGGAATCCGCTCTGACGCCGCCTCTACCAGCCCCGGCACCGTTATGCGGTACTCACCATCCACCGTCTCAAAGTTGATGGGGACCTGCTTGGGCGGTAGCGGATTGCCTATCAGGCCACTCAAAGCGGCGAACCAGCCTCCGGCCTGGCCGGAGAAGATAGTCCCCAGGGCCTGCATCTGCTGCTGGTTGGCCCGCTGGTCAAGGTAGGCCCCGAGAGTCCAGTTGCCTTCAAAGACATTGCCGGGAATACGAAGGTAAACCACCACATTCAGACCACCCAGCCGGACGTTCCCGTAGTTCCCCTGTCGGATGTGGAAACCCAATACCGCCTCACAGGGGACCTGGGTAGGGTCGTTACCAAAGTTGCAGGGGCAGGTGTAGTTGCAACTGCAAGTTTCCAGTATGTCTCCCTGCATACGCCATGAAGTACCCGTCGCCATGAAACACCTCCTGTTCTAAACTTTGTGTCATTTCCCGCCAAATAGCTTGCGTAGTTTCTCATCTACCTGGGTTTGTATTGCTTGTGGCAGCTCTCCCAGCTCACGCACAATCAGCGATGTAGAAACTGTCATCAGACGATGCAACCTTAGCGTAGATGTCATGCGTAATCCTGTGGTAACAAAATCAGGCTGGTCAGCATCCAGCGCGATATCCGTTTCCAGCAAATCGGCCGGAATGCAGCTGGTGATAAAGGCCAGGATAACGTGACGGTGTGGCCCCACAGGATTGGTCAAACAAACAGCCGGGCGCACTTTGGCCGTTGACAGGTCGTCGAAAGGGAAAGGCACTAGGACCACCTTACCCTTCGTCATGGAATGGTTTCCCGTCTGCCAGGGTGTAAATATCTTCCCCAGGCTCTTCCAGGAAGTCAAAGGCTGGGTTACTCACCGCAGCCCGGAGCCATTCCTCTTCGTCCATGTACCCTGTTTCGGGAAACAGTAGAATAACGCGAACCCGGCCAGGGCCAACCACGGCTAAAGGCTGGTCTAGGTGCAACTGGCCCTGTTCGTCAACTGTCCCGGTCACCTCTATGGCCCTCATCGTGGTTTCCATAGTCTTCTCCATCCTGGCTACCGTGCTCTGCTGATGGCCTCGTCCAGAGCCCGCCTGGCGAACACCTGGGTCAGGTGGGCGCGGTACTCCGTCGAGGCATGGATGTCACTGAGGAAATCTATGCCCTGAGCAGCCTGGCTGGTCGCCTGAGCCAAGGTGCTCTCCGTAGGCTGATTACCTTCAAGGGCTCTCTCCGCCTCCCTGGCCCTTATGGCCCTGGGGCCGGCGCCGGTAATCCCTATCCTGGCCCGCTGGCACGTGCCTCGTCTCATGGTTACGAAAGCGGCTACCCCTACTACGGCGAAGTGAGAGGCCTTATTGGCGAACTTCTTGTAGGAGCCTCCGGTATTTGCGGACAAAGCTGGTATACGTATCTCGGTGAGGATTTCATTCTCCCTCAGGGCTGTGGCGAAGGGGTCCGTAAAGAACCCATCAGCATTTATGGTGCGTTGGCCGCCGGAGCTGGAGGCTCTCACCTCCCCTTCCAGAGCCAGCACTACGGCGGGCAGGTCTGCGGCAGGGTCGGCGTGGGCCAGAGAGCCGCCAATGGTGCCCTTATTTCGCACCTGCAAATCAGCTACAAGGGCGGCAGCCTCGGCCAGGGCCGGGTATCTGCCTCGCACCAGGGGTGAGCTTTCTATCTGGTAGTATGTAGTCATGGCGCCGATGGCAAGGCCGCCGTCCTGCTCCCTGATGTAGGAGAGTTCCGATATTCTGCCCAGGTCAATGAGATACCTGGGCTGAGCCAGCCTCAGCTTCATCGTGGGTATAAGGCTGTGGCCTCCTGCTACCACCTTGGCATCCCCTCCATACCTACTCAAGAGAGTCTGGGCCTCCGCAAGGGTAGTGGGGGCGAGGTATTCAAAGGAACTGGGAAACATATTGCGACCTCCTTTTTTCCTGGTTTCAATCTCCCCTCATGGGACGGGGTTAGAGGGAAGGGAAAGTCACCTCTATCCCAGCCTTCCCCCTTTTGGGGGAAGGAGACGCTCCGGGGGAAGGGTACGCCCTACCGCTTCCGAGCGGCGTACTGGATGGCCTTGACTATATTGTGGTAGCCCGTGCAGCGGCAGAGGTTCCCAGCGAGGCTGCGGCGTATCTCCTCCTCGGTAGGGTTGGGGTTGCGCTCTAGTATCTGGTGGGCGGTCATGATCATGCCAGGGGTACAGAAGCCGCACTGAAGTCCGTGCTCCTCCCAGAAACCCTCCTGCAAGGGGTGGAGCTGGCCCCCTTTAGCCAGACCTTCAATGGTGAGTATGTCGGCTCCGTTGGCCTGCACGGTGAACATAGTGCAGGACTTGACGGCGAGACCGTTCACGTGAATGGTGCAGGCCCCACACTGGCTGGTGTCACAGCCCACATGGGTCCCCGTGAGACCCAGCACATCCCGCAGGTAGTGGACCAGGAGCAGCCGAGGCTCCACATCGTTGGTGTACCTGGTGCCGTTAATAGTTACACTGATACTGGCCATTACCTCCACCTCCTTATGCGAATGCGAAATAGAAGTTCGGGAGAATTGTACTTCAGCGCTTATAGGGTGTCAAATGCCACCGAACCCTCACCCTGTCCTGCGGACATCCCTCTCCCACTGGGAGAGGGACTGAGGGTGA
>CAYWGG010000342.1:0-2768 GCA_964457285.1 uncultured Dehalococcoidia bacterium | reverse complement strand
ACAAGATAGGATAGATAAGGCGTCCTAAAACCTGGGCTCCAGGATGTACAGGCCGCCCTTGAGCCGGTCCACAGCGTAGATAAGCTGGTTCTCGTCCACGTAAACGTCGTTGACTGAGTTGGCCGCAGCGCCTTCGGGCACCGGAGGGACGAAGTAGGCCACCTCCTCAGGCCGGAAGGGGTTGCTGATGTCGTGGACCCGCAGCCCGGCGTTGAAGAAGGCGCAGAATATCAGGTTTTCAGAGATGAAGGAGGTGGGCACAGGGAGGTTCTCGTGGATGTTGTGGGCGCCATAGCGCCCCGGCTTCCCGCAGAACTCCTCCTTATTCATAGGCAAGGAGCTGAGCATCACCAGGTTGTTCTCCTCCCTAGCGTCCACGATCCATACCAGTTTGGGCCAGTCCTCACAGTTCTGGTAGTTGGCCGCCTCCTCGCTGACCACCAGCAGGCCCCGGTCAAAGAGGGGCATGACCGTATGGGTGAACCCTGTAAGGGGAGGATGGTAGTCGAGGCGGCTTATCATCCTGGGCCTGGATAGGTCGGAGATGTCCAGGATGATAACCCCGGCGTCAATATAGCCAAGATAGGCGCGGTCGGGGCGCTGGGGGTAGACGTTGGCGTTGTGGATGCGGAAGCCCACGTCGAACTGGGGATGGCGGGTGGGTGGGGGTGCGTGGTCTCCCACTCGTGTGCCAGGAATCCACCAACGGCCCACCTCCGTGGGCCTGGTGGGGTCGCCGATGTCCACGATCATGTAGAACTGGTCATCCTTGGAGTTAGTTGGGGTGAAGTCGGCGGCTCCCGTGCTCAGGTGGGCGTAGCGCCCATCAACGCACCACAAGCAATGGACGCCACGGGAATGGGGCCCCGACGTGTCGAAGAAGCCGATTCGCCTGGGCTCCCCTGGATTGCTGATGTCGTAGATGCCCATGCCAGCGGGGGAGAGGCCGGGGCGGGCCACCTGATAGGCTACCAGCAGGATGTTATCCACCACGGCCAGGGAGTTGGAGCGCATCTCGCGGTGGGGAAGCTCCGTCTGGGCAACTAGCCTGGGATTGGCCGGGTCGGTCACGTCCACTGCGGTGATGTCCTTTGGGGCGCTCTCGTGGGCCATGTAGAGGACCCTCTGGCCGTTGGAGCGCTGGTGGAGGGCTAGGCCCTCGCCTATGTTGCCGTAGCCATTCAGGCCGTGATGAGAAATGAGCCGCAGGTTCTTTATATCGGGTTGCCGCTGTGCCATAGTATCTCCCCTTTCGGTTAGATTTCGGGGCTATTGCCATGATGTTTTTTACTCGCTAGCTTGCAAGTAGAGCGCCCAGGACGACGGCAATCACCGTTGCCCACATTACTAAGATAGTCCCCATTATCCAGCGAAAGTAGGAGTCCTGGCGGGCCTCAAGTCTGTCCAGGCGAGTCCGCACTTCTTCCCGAAAAGCCTCAAAAAGAGCTTCTAGCCGGATCAGCCGGTCCTGTACATCTCTAGTTTCTTGTGCCATTTCTGGACCCTTTCTTGCCTCCCTTGCTCCTGGTCACAGCTATCAATAGCACCAAAACTCTTTTCTAACCATCAGGATACACCGCTCCTACTATAACACAGGGCCGAAGGTGGCACAATTTTCTACTTCTTGTAGCCCCTCGGGGTTACCATGCGGCCGTTATATACATAGGTAGTGGAGTTGCCAACGACAACCGTGGTGAACATATCAACCGCCTGGTAGTGCTGTGGAAGGTTGTGCAGATCTGTGAGTATCATCTTCTGCCCAGAGCGGTAGGCGTTATGTACTATGCCTACCGGCGTGTCCCCAGAGCGGTGCCCCAGCAGGATGCCCCGCGCCTCCGGGAGCTGCCAGGTGCGCTTCCCGCTGCGGGGGTTGTACAGTACGATGACGAAGTCTCCCTGAGCGGCTGCCTCTAACCTCCGGCGAATGGCCTCCCAGGGGGTGAGCAGGTCGCTCAGGCTGATGGCGCAGAAGTCCTGCATCAGAGGAGCGCCAAGCACGGCGGCTGCCGCCTGCATGGCTGACACACCAGGTATCACCTCCACAGCGGGGGCCTTGCCGTCCCAGCCCTGGGCTGCCAGCACCTGAAACAGCGGCCCGGCCATGCCGTAGACCCCAGCATCTCCAGAGGAGATAACTGCCACCCTGCGTCCCGAGCGGGCCATCTCCACAGCGGCTAGGGCTCGCTCCATCTCCTGCCCAAGCTCCATAGAGACGACTTCCTTGCCTTGAAGCAGGTCACTGGCTTGATTTACATAACCTGCATACCCCACTGCCACGTCACACCCTTGGAGGACCTCTCTGGCGGCGGTAGTCATGTGGCAGGGGTCGCCAGGCCCCAAGCCCACCAGGTAGAGCTTGCCGGAGGTGTCTTGTGGGGCATCGCCGATGCTCATCGGTATGCTCCTTTTTTGCCCTCAACCCGACCTTCGGTCACCCTTCTCCCAGTGGGAGAAGGGCTGGGGATGAGGGTGAGGGATAAGTGAACTCTTTCCGAGCTACGGCTATAGTGGCCCGCGACGTTTTCATTCTGGTGACCAGCAACTCATTGCCTCCCGATGCCAGTAGGGCGGCGGGTTCAGACACGCCCCACAGCCCGAGGAGGCGGTGTGCCTGAGACGACGGCGTCAGGCTTTTGTTGCCCTTTTGAAACTGGCTATTTAGCTCGTCGGCCCCATAGCAGTACACGGGCACGCCCAGCTTCTCTGCAAGCTGGTTGATGCCTGGCTCGTCCCTCTTCAGCTCCGCCGTGGCGATGCAGTAGAGGCTC
>CAYWGG010000341.1:0-2838 GCA_964457285.1 uncultured Dehalococcoidia bacterium | reverse complement strand
GACAACAACGAGAACCACAAGGATGCTCCCAACGAGAACTGGGGCCGAGAGCTTCTTGAGCTTTTCTCCATGGGCCAGGGCAACTACACCGAGAAGGATGTCTACGAGTGCTCAAGGGCCTTCACCGGCTGGACCATCGCTGCCAAGATACCACGCCTCCCCCTGGGACGCTTCCCCTGGCAGTTTGAATACAAGGTCGAGGACCACGATGATGGGGAGAAGGTGTTTCTTGGGCATCGTGGGAGATTCAATGGGGAGGATGTGATAGATATAGTTGTGCGTCAGCCAGCCACAGCCCGGTTCATAGCCAGGCATTTGTACAACTTCTTTGTGGCCGATGAGCAGCAGGTGCCAGCGTGGCTGCACACGCCGCCCAGGGACCCTGTGGCTATCAACATGCTCGGAGACGCCTTTATAAGCTCCGGGTACGACATGCGCTCCACCCTGCGGGTGCTGTTCAACTCCGACTTCTTCAAGTCGGAGTCGGTGCGATGGGCCAGGGTGAAGAGCCCTGCCGAGGTAGTGGTGGGTGTCATGCGTCTGGTAGGTGATTTCCAATTCCCTAGGCCCGGCTTGCAGCCCATAGGGGAAGAGACCGGGTATATGGGGCAAGAGCTTCTGAACCCGCCCAGCGTCGAGGGATGGCACACCGGGGCTGAGTGGATAGACAGCGGCTCCCTGGTCAAGCGCATCAACTTTGCGGCTGACCGGCTGTCCAACACCCAAATGCCAGGGGTCCAGTCCATCATCCGCAGGGTCATGGCCCAGGGCACCCTGTCTCCCGAAGCCTTCGTAGATAGCTGCCTTGACCTGATTGGGCCCCAGGTAGTCCAGGAGGGGACCCGGCAGGAGTTTATAACTCTTGCACAGCAGGCTGGCGAAGTGCGCTGGGATACGAAAGAAGCGGCCAGCGTCTCTGCCCGAAGGGTAGGAGACATGCTGGCCCTGATAGCTGCCTCAAGGGAGTACCAGTTCTGCTAAGCTAAGCAAAGACAAAAAGGAGGAGATAATACAATGACATCTACCAAGAAAGACCCGGTCCTGGTAATCCTTCAGTTGACAGGCGGTAACGACTATTTCAACACGGTTATCCCCTACAACGATCCCCTGTACAAGGACAATCGTCCTGCGGTGAGGATCCGCGATGACCAGATGATACCTCTGGACAACGATTTCGCGCTGCATCCCAGCATGGGGCCCATCAAGGAGCTATGGGACAAGGGGATAGTAGCCCTCATTCACGGCATAGGCTATGCCAACTCCCCTCGCTCCCACTTCCGCTCCATGGACATCTGGCATACCTGCGAGCCCGACAAGGTGGGGACTGAGGGCTGGTTGGGGCGGGCTATCCGCGACATAGACCCCAACAAGGAGAACGTGCTGACCGCCGTCAACTTCGGTAGCGGCCTTCCCAGGGCTCTTGTTCTACCCGGCGTCTCCGTGGCTTCGGTCTCCGACCTTGCGTCCTATGGCATCCTGACTGGCCTTGAGCAGGACCAGAGGGCCATGGCCCTAGAGAGGTTCTCTAACATGTACTCCCCCGCCATTGGTACTGGCTACGTGATGGAGTACCTGAGCATGACTGGCCTGGACGCCCTGAAGGGCGCTGACATCCTCAGGACGGCCCCGGCGCAGTACTCCTCTACGGTGGAGTATGCTGCCAGCCCCATAGCCAGGAAGATGAGAGATATTGCTCAAGTGCACCTGGCAAACCTGGGCACCAGGGTATTCTACACCCAGCACGCCAGCTTCGACACGCACGCCAGCGAGCTTCCCATGCATGCCCAGCTATGGAAGGAAGTCTCCGAGGCTGTGAACGACTTCTTCCAGGACCTGGAGGAGCACGATGCCGCTGACAACGTGGTGCTGATGATGTTCTCCGAGTTCGGCAGGCGCGTCCACGACAACGGCTCCGGCACCGACCATGGCGCGGCTGGTGTGGCCTTCGCCGTCGGCAAGCCGGTGGTGGGCGGCTATCACAGTGAGTACCCCTCCAGAAAGCCAGAAGACCTCCAGTTTGGCGACCTTGTTCCCAACAATGACTTCCGCGGTTTCTACACCACCGTGCTGGAGGACTGGCTCGGCCTGGATGCCAAGCCCATCGTAGGCGGGACCTTCGAGAAGCTCAACTTCATAAAGAAATAGTAGGGGCGAACCTGTGTGTTCGCCCACGCAGGGCAGACACGCAGGTCTGCCCCTACTTGGCGGAAAAGACGTACCCTTTGGTAAGCGGTATCCTGCTTGTCAGAGTGCACCATAACGGGTCGTAAAGGGTAAGGCACTTGAGCCAGACTGTACTAGCTCAGGCACGAAAGGCCCTGCCGGTAGCACTGGCTTCGTAAAGACAGGGGAATCGGGGGATGCATTCCCTGGTTCCCCTGGGTTTCGTATTCGTGGTATGCATCTCGCATTTATCCGGTGTCACCAGCCATCTGGTGGCCTAACTCAAACCCAAGGGAGGTAAAGATGCTTACAAGGCACGTAGCCGGCCGTATCTATAACTACGACTATTGCTTCACTAAAGGTAGCGGGGGGGGCCAGGGCTTGTCGCAGGCCATGGACTTCGCTCTTGGCCCTGGTGGAAATGTGTATATCGTAAATAGAGGCACTGAGTTCACCCCAGCTCAGGGAATAACTAAGTGCACGCTGGACCACAAGTTCCTCTGGGAGGAGCGTGGCCTTCCCTTCAGCAATCACGGATCCCCCTGGCCCGTCTCAATTGATGTGGACAACAACGAGAACGTGTACGTCTCTGACGATCACACCAGCCTGATTCTCATCTATGACAAGGACGGAAACTTCCTGGGTAGCTGGGGTAAAAAGGGGTCCGGAGATGGG
>CAYWGG010000340.1:0-2890 GCA_964457285.1 uncultured Dehalococcoidia bacterium | reverse complement strand
TAGAATCTCTTCGTGTCCTTAGTGTCTTCGTGGCCTTGCCCATAAAGTATGGAATCCGACACGGCACTACGTTTTACATTCAGATCATGCTGTCACCCTGAGCGAAGCGAAGGGTCTAACCCCTGACGATAGATTCTTCGCTTCGCTCAGAATGACTTTTTGGGCAAAGCCGGGGGTTAGGGGGGATTTCCCAGGGTCTCCACAGTAGCGTGGGGAATTACCCCTCACCTCGGCCCTTCGGCAAGCTCAGGGCCACCCCTCTCTCGCTGGGAGAGGGGACGGGGGTGAGGGCTTTCACACATTATCGTGATGAGCCGATTCCCCTTCTCCCTTGACAGAGGAACGCTTCGTCCTCGAGGGCTTGCCCTGAGCGAAGTCGAAGGGGCAGAAGCCCGAAGGAACAGGAGCGTTCCCACCTTTCCCCGATAGGACAGGGGTACTATGGCTGCATACTTGCTACGGCGTTCGCTACAGTCTATCATCACCTTTCTCGTGTTCCTCACCCTGGTGTTTTTCCTGGTCCAGGCCCAGCCCGGAGACTTCACCAGCTTTTACGTCCTGGACCCTAAGGTAACGCCAGAAAGCCGTGAGGCGATCCGAGAGTCCTTTGGGTTGGCGAAGCCCGTGTGGCAGCAGTATCTCATATACGTGAAGAACTTCTTCAGGGGCGATTTTGGCGTATCCTTCACCCAGTATCCGAAGCCGGTGCTAAGCGTTCTGGTGGAGCGGCTCCCCCGCACCGCCCTCCTGTTTGTAACCGCTACCGTAGTGTCTTTTTACGCCGGCTTTGCCCTGGGGAAGGTCATTGCCTGGAGCCGGGGCAAGGCCGTCGAGTATATCTCCACCGTGGGAGGGGTATACCTCTACACCATCTTCACCCCCTGGTTAGCCCTGGTGTTGATCTGGCTCTTTGCCTTCAGACTTGGGTGGTTCCCTGTAAGCAAGTTCATTGACCCTGACCTCTGGGTTAACGCCACCGTGGATGCCAACCTTGTCTTCAACCTGTTAATCCTCACTGCGGGGGTGCTTCTGGCCACGGTGGGCCTGGCGACTTTCCTCCTTCGGCTGCGGCAAGGACGATGGCGATGGCCCCAGAGTGATGCCCTTCTTCTGGTGGTGGGCCTGGGCTTCCTTGGCTTTATCGTGCTGGCATGGGGACTGTCGGGGATTGGGCATCTGGCCCTGGACATCGTGGGGCATATGGTCCTCCCAGTTCTCACCCTTACCCTGATCTCCTTCGCCGGCACCATGCTTCTTACCCGCGCCAGTATGCTGGAGACCTTGCGAGAGGACTACGTCCTGGCCGCCCGCGCCAAGGGCCTGTCGGAGCGCGCGGTCAGGGATAGGCACGCCGCCCGCAACGCCCTGTTGCCAGTGGTGACCAGCTTCGTGTTCAGCCTGGCCTTCGCCATAGACGGAAGCGTGATCATCGAGACTATCTTCTCATGGCCGGGTATGGGACTCACCCTTGTTCAGTCCGTCCAGTCGGAAGACCTTCCCCTGGCCGTGGGCGCCTTTGTCTTCACGGGGCTCCTGGCTCTATTCGCCCATCTGGTAGCCGACCTCCTCTACCTGTTCCTGGACCCGAGGGTTCAACGCCGATGATGGAAGGCAAGTACGACTACGGCCCTCAGCGAGTGGGAGTGGCGGAGTCGCTATGGCGCACTCGGCTGCGATTGCTCCTGCGGAATCTCAGGCAGGACTGGGCCACCTTCACCTCAAACAGGGTTGGGCTCGTCGGCCTTGGGATTATTGTCATATATGGCCTCATGGGGCTGGCTCATCCGATTCTCATGGGCTGGGTCTGGGACCCTAACGTTTATGACCCGGTAATCGTCCGCGCTCTGGAGTATCAGGCCATTCCCCAGGCTGCCCCTCCTTCCTTCAGCCATCCCCTGGGCACC
Organism: uncultured Dehalococcoidia bacterium; assembly: GCA_964457285.1. GTDB lineage: Bacteria > Chloroflexota > Dehalococcoidia > Lucifugimonadales > JAGWBF01 > CAYWGG01. The sequence continues at coordinate 986 of CAYWGG010000340.1, read as the reverse complement.
GACCCCCTGGCACGGGACATCCTGAGCCAGCTTATGTTTAGCGCCCAGGCAGCTTTCACCCTGGGGACCGTCGCCGCTCTTGTGACGGTCTTCATCGCCACGCCGGTAGGCGCTGTGGCAGCCTACTACGGTGGGATTATAGATGCCCTTCTTATGCGTTTCGCAGACATCGTCATCATGCTGCCTCCCCTCTCACTCCTCATCATTCTGGGAGCCTTCTTCGGGCTGAACCTCATCACTCTGGGAGTGGTCATCGGCATCATCTCCGGTTTTGGCACCACCGCAGTGATCGTCAAGTCTCAGGCCCTCAGTATAAAGGTCAGGCCATATATCGAGGCCGCAAGGGTCGCTGGTGGCAACAACTGGCATATTGTCTTCACCCATCTGATTCCCAACCTGATCCCTCTCTCCTTCCTGTACATGATGTTCACAGCCACCGCCGCCATCTTCTCTGAGGCCGTCCTCTCCTTCCTCGGCATCCTTGATGTTCGGATGAGCTGGGGGCTGATGATTCACACGTCCTGGAGACAGGGCTACCTCCTTAGCCTGGGGGAGTTCTGGTGGCTTATCGTGCCTGCTGGGGCTTCAATAACGCTTCTCTGTGGCTCTTTCTACCTGGTCGGCCGCGCCCTGGACGAGATCATCAACCCCAGACTGAGGCAGCTATGATTGCTCCACGATGGGGGCTTGACGTGGTCGAGGGCCGAAAATATAATACCGCCTGTCTGGAGCCACACCTACATTCAAGTCCGACGAACTGCGAAAGGAGTTATCCCTGAGAGGATGCCTGATTCTTAGTCTGCTGGCTGTGCTGGCCGTGATCGGGGCTGCATGTGGCAAGCCTGAACCTACCTTCACGCCCTTGCCCACATTCACTCCTCGGCCTACCCCAACGTCCACGCTCGCCCCTCTACCTACCCCCGCCCCAGCACTTACATTCCTGTCTCTTATACACATCTCCGAGCCCACGAGACTAGGCATGATCT
>CAYWGG010000339.1:0-2893 GCA_964457285.1 uncultured Dehalococcoidia bacterium | reverse complement strand
CAACCCCGATGGCACCCTCAGGTGGAAGTATCGCACTGCGAACGATATACATTCTTCCCCCGCCATCGGGCCTGACGGTACGATATATGTAGGCTCCCTTGACCGCAGCCTCCACGCCATAAACCCCGACGGCACCCCCAAATGGAGCTATCCTGCAGGAGAGGCTATAGATGAATCGTCCCCGGCCATAGCGCCCGATGGGACGATATACATAGGCTCCTGGGACAACAGGCTCCACGCCATCAATCCCGATGGCACATTTAAATGGTCCTGGACTTCACCCACAGTGCCCGATATAGACTCCTCTCCCGCCATCGGGCCTGACGGCACAATTTACGTGGGCACCACCGCAAGCTCCCTTGACGGCAACCTCTACGCCATAAACCCCGACGGCACCCTCAAGTGGAGCTACCCTACTGGCGGAGGCATTCAGTCGTCCCCAGCCATAGGAGCCGACGGCGCCATCTACGTGGGCTCCTCGGATGGAAGGGTCTATGCTATAAACCCGGGTGGGACCCTTATGTGGAGCTACGACACCGGCTCTCGGGTCCAGTCATCTCCAGCCATAGGCGCCGACGGCACCCTCTACGTGGGCTCCGACGGCGGCAGGATTTACGCCTTCGACTCAAACACGGGCTAAGAAATCTAAGGCTGTGGAATTTGACACCTTCTGGGGTTTGACTTACAATTCCTGATGAGCCAGCCAAGTCCTAAATCGGTAGCTATTGACTTCGTATTATTTAGTGGGAGATAAGCTGTGAGACGTATACTAACCATAAAAGGACTATTAATCTTTGCTGCTGTAGCTATCGCCCTCACCATCCTGACGATGGGTCTCGTACTGGCTGGAACTATGATCACAAGAGACCAGCCTGCCTTGGTCAAGGTGATTGGCCAGTTGAGTGTGGATGAGACCCTGGTGTTATGCCCCGACGTAAACGGCAAGCCGGACTGCGCCAACCCGATAACCGGGGACAAGGTCCTGAACTTCGGGCAGGTAAATCTGGATGCCTTCGGTACCGTCGCGGGAGGGCCACCCAGGATTCCGCTGTACGTACTCAGCAAGGCCGGGACAGATATAAAGCTGGAGGTAAAGGAATCCGGGGACAAGACCAAGACACCCTTCATTGAGGTGCTTTTCGGGCCCAGGGGCCAGGATATGAAGCCTGCGCCCAAAAATGCGACCAAGATCGAGGTGGGCAAGATATTCACCGCTGACCTGGGAATGCAATTCACCCAGGCCCCGGGAACGGGCGATAAGAACTTCACCATCAACTTCAATGCTGAGGCGATTGTGCTAGGCAGGGATGTTGCCATAGCGTGTGACAGCGGCTCATTCATCTGTGCCAACTCCAACGAATCCGCTTTTTTGGCCAAGCAGGTATTAGGTGGAACGGGGCTCTGGAACGAGGTTAAGGTTGTGGATGGGTCGGAGATAGACACCGCGGCTGAGCTGGCTAACTTCGGCGTGGTTATCGTCGGCGGCCACTACTATGATAAACAGCAGGACTACACTGAGTATGATGATGCTCTGCAAGCCTGGGTGCAGCAGGGAGGCTCAGTGATATTTGTAGGCTATGCCAGCTACCAGCTAGCTGACTGGGGGCTTCAGAATGCTCCCATCGGCCAGCTTGTGCCAGTGATCCCGATGCGGAACGACGTATGTTGTGGGTTTACTATCAACATCATACCCTCAAGCGACGCCCTCACCAAGAACATGGCCAGTTTTCAAATCCCTTACAATATGAACTATGCTAATGATAGCGATGTGAAGCAAGGGGCTCGTGTCCTGGCCCGCGATAGCTGGAACAATGGTCCAGCCATAATAGCGTGGGAAGTTGGAAATGGCAAGGTTGCTTACCTCACGACCCCTTACCTTACACGGCTCGCTGATTGGCCGCAAAACAAGTGGTTGCTGGACGGCAGTTACCCCGGGGCAAAGAGAGCCTTCATCCAGGCCATAATGTGGGGTTCTGGCATGGACACCGCTGGAGCGCCCAATGCTCCTTCTGCCTTTGCCGAACAGGCCTTTCCGTCCATAGACTCACCGAAAGGAGCGACGCCCGGTATCACCCATGTATCGTCAGGCGACCTCTCATCTGGCCAGGCTACTGGTAGGTAGCAACACATACTCCGGCAGCAGTGGCGGTGGCTCATAACCGTGGCCGATCCCTACAGGAGAGGCGAATGGGAGGGCTTAGGCCCGCAAAGCCCGCCTCAGCACCTTGCCCGCAGCGCTGACGGGCAGGGAATCACGGAACTCGATGATGCGGGGCACCTTGTAGACGGCCAGCTCTCTACGGCAGAAGGCTATCAGCTCCTGTCTGACCTCATCCTCGGAAGCAGGACGGTATCCATCTTTTAGGACCACCACCGCTTTCACCGTCTCTCCCCGGTAGGGGTCGGGCACGCCGATCACCGCCGTCAGCCTGACCCAACGGTGGCGGTAGAGCGTATCCTCCACCTCCCGCGGCCACACCTTGAATCCTGCGGCGTTTATCACGTCCTTCTTCCGGTCAACGATGTAAAAGTACCCCTCCTCGTCCATCCGGGCCAGGTCCCCGGTGTAGAACCAGCCATCTCGGATGGCTTCGGCGGTCTCTGCGGGCCGTTTCCAGTAGCCGCTCATTAGCTGGAGTCCGCGCAGCGCCAGCTCTCCCACCTCGCCCACGGGCGTCTCAAGGCTTCCATCCTCCGGGTCTATGATGCGCGCCTCAGTATCAGGCAGGGGTATGCCTATGGAGCCTTCCCTGGCCCGGTGGATAGGGTTGGCGTGGGTAAGGGGCGATGTCTCAGTGAGGCCATAGCCTTCGATGAGCACCTCATGGCCTACCAGACGGTCAAAGCCCCGTTTCACCGCCGCAGGCAGGGGGGCGGCGCTGGTGCGGCTGTG
>CAYWGG010000338.1:0-2895 GCA_964457285.1 uncultured Dehalococcoidia bacterium | reverse complement strand
CAGATGAAATGATGCCGCTAAACCTCACCCCGACCTTCGGTCACCCCTCTCCTATTAGGAGAGGGGCTGGGGGTGAGGTCTATTTTCAGAGCAGCGGTGCAACAGAAAACTCGCAGCTACACCTGCGGCTGCGCCCAGCATTGCCAGGGCGAAGGTCCAGGCCAGGTCCGATGTGGCATCGGCGATAGCTCCAGCGATGATGGGCGATATCGAACTACCAAGTCCAGCCCCGAGAGATATTAGCCCAAAGGCAGCAGCAGAGAACTGCACCGGCACGTAGTCTCCCGCTGAAGCGGCGCAGAGGGTGTAGGCAGCTCGCATGGTCAGTCCCACCAGCACCGACGAGGCTACAAGGACCCCTATCACTGGCACGAGCCAAAACAGAGCGAACGCTATCGCCAGGATAAGGTAGGACAGCAGGAACCCTTGGCCGCGGCCCAGCCGATCTGACACCCTGCCCCAGAGAATGCCGCTTCCGATACTCAGAAATCCCATCAGTATCAGGAGATGGCCAGTGGTGCTCAGGTCAATGCCGTGCTCCTGGGACAGGTAAACACCAAAGAAGGTATTGAAGATGCCAGTGGCCCATCCAGAGCAAAAGGCCAGAGACGTAACGAGCCAGACCAGAGGGTTCCTGTAGACCGACAAAGGCCACGCCCTGCGACTTGCCTGACGTGACACCTTTCGGTGGATGGACTCGGGCTCATCCCTGGGGCGGTCTCGGATGAAGATCAGCGACAGAATACCTATGGCCAGCACGAGGACGCCGAAGATATACCAGGCGTGGCGCCATCCATCTCCGGGGCTCCGGCCGGTCAACAAGGGGACAGCTACCCCTGCGACCATAAGGGAGACACTGCCACCGGCCGCAGCTAGCCCCACTGCCAGGCCTCGGGTTCGGACATCGAACCAGGCAGAGAGCAGCCCCATCATTGGAGTAAGGGCTGCCCCGGTGGTGAGACCAATAAGCGCCATCGCTATCAGGGCGATGAGGAAGTTGGGTGAGGCCCCAAGAAAGAACATGGCTAGGCCAGAGCCGATGGTGCCCGCGCCAATAATAACCCTGCTCCCGTATCGCGGAGCCAGGGTCCCGAAGGCCAGGGAGCCGCCCATCCTGATGACCGACGCTCCGGTGACGAGGACGCCTGCTTGGGTGTAGGAGAGGTGGAAAGCTTCCTGCATCGAGGGCAGGGTGAGGTTAGGGATGTACTGGGCAAAGCTAGTAGCCAGGTTGACCAAGACGCCCATCAGAAGGACCACGCCTGCATAGGTCAGCAACCACGCCGGTGCGATGTGAGATATTCTTACCGCCTTCATCCTGGGAGGGGTGCTCCTCTACCTTCCGATGGATTTTACCCTCGAGCTTCAGTTGTACCTGCTTGTGGGCCTCTCGCTTCGGGCTGCTCTCGACTCAACATGCTTCCCGCTCATACCTCTGAGGTCTCGTGCAGGCACATTCTAAGGTAGGAAAGAAGCTGTGCGCAAGGGGAGCCTGGTCAGCGAACTAGACGCGACCCCGCTTCGCCACGTCGACATCGTCAAAGTAGTGTGAGAGAATGTGAACGGGCAGTGACAGCGATAGATAAGGAGGCGCTATGACTCAAAAGACCGTTATCAACCCAAGCAAGCTACCACCGCCCAACGTCTGGCTCTCCAGGGGCATAAGGGTCGGGGACCTGGTCTTCTGCTCAGGGACTGGCGCCAGCCGAAATCCGGCTACCGGGAAGCTGGACCCAGACATACGGGCCCAGGTACGTAGCTGCCTTGAGACCATCAAAGCCGTCCTCGAAGAGGCTGGGACATCTCTGAGCAACGTGGTCTCCGTTACTACCCACTTGAAGGACCCGGCCCTATTTTCGGCGTATAACGAGGAGTACCTCAAGTTCTTCCCGAAAGACCCGCCTGCCCGAACGACGGTACAGGCAGAGCTGATGCGTCCAGACATGCTGGTGGAGATCACCGCCATCGCGGTCGTTCCCCACTGACCACTGAGGACTTTTGATTCACAGAGGTAGGAAACGCCATAAAGAACAGAGAGGTTGGAAGCTATGCCTATCAACTCACACTATCTCCTTGTCGCCAGCATGGACGTAGACCCGGATAAGGACACACTATTCAATCAGGTCTACGATAAAGAGCATGTTCCCTATATCGGACAAGTCCCAGGGGTTCTCGCGGTGGCCCGTTTTCAAAGGCAGGAGTTGACAATGATCATCGGCGGCGAGAAGAGGACTATCCGCATAGAAAACGAGCCAAAGTACACAGCCGTCTACGAGCTGGAGAGCCCGGAAGTCCTCACCAGCAAGGAATGGGCGGAAGCCGTAGAAAGAGGTAGGTGGCCTCAGCAGGTCAGGCCGTATACCAGAAATCGAAGGCACGTTTTGATGAAGCGCACCCCATGAGGTGGTGCGTGTCAGAAGGTTAACGAGAGTGTGCGGGGGGAGCAGGGCAGGGAAAGGGTGAAGCAACACAAGGAGCGGTACCAGATGGCCCTGAGATACTTGAGGGTTGCTAAAGCAGAAGATATACCTCCCGGTACATCCAGAAGAGTGTCCCCGGAGCGTGGTGAGCATGTTGTGGTGTGTAACGTGGATGGCGCCTTTTATGCTATAAGAGATGCCTGTACCCACGACGGAGGGATTTTAGGGTACGGTGACCTGGAGGGTAGCATTATAGAGTGTCCGCGCCACGGCGCTAAATTCGACGTGACTACCGGACGTGCGGTTGCGCCACCTGCCATCAGGCCGGTGCAGACGTATCCGGTACGTGTCCGTGGTGACGACATAGAGGTGGGCGTGGATCATTGATTGTCTCCTGTGACTCAAGGATCCGCTTACGGAGATCGTCCATTTATATCAGTTGTAACACGGCTACCCTTAGCTTATAATGTTCCCC
>CAYWGG010000337.1:0-2914 GCA_964457285.1 uncultured Dehalococcoidia bacterium | reverse complement strand
TGCGCGAGATAGACGCTGGCCGGCTCAAGCCCGACCCCTACAATATAGACCGGGTGCTGGAAGAGGCAGGGCTTTAACCCTCACCCCCACCCCCTCTCCCGCTGGGAGAGGGGAGTAAGGGGTGAGGGCAAAGAAAGGTTTGGAAGGAGGGATGCCCATGAAAGCCGCAGTGTTCCACGGCCCTCATCAGCTGCTGACAATCGAGGATGTAGACATAGACCAGCCGATGCCCCATGAGATCCAGGTTCGCACCGGTGCCAGTGGGGTCTGCCATAGCGATCTCCACTTTGTGGATGGGCTGTATCCCTTGACGGCCCCCGCCATCCTGGGGCACGAGGCGGCCGGGATTGTGGAGGAGGTGGGAGAGCAGGTGAGCTACGTGAAGCCAGGTGACCACGTAATCGCCTGCCTCTCGGTCTTCTGCGGCACATGCGAGAAGTGCCTGACGGGCCACCCCAACCTCTGCACCCGACGGCTGGCCGTGGGCAGAGATGGGCCGCCGGTTGGCCGGACGCCGTCCGACCCTCCAAAGCTCAGACTCGCCCACCGCCATACCCCAGTAGTCCAGTTCGCCAACATCTCCAGCTATGCAGAGCAGATGCTCTTGCATGAGAACGCGGTGGTCAAAATACCCGATGACATGCCCCTGGACCGGGCGGCGCTCATCGGGTGTGGGGTGATGACGGGGATGGGTGCAGCCCTTAACACTGCCAGAGTAGAGCCGGGCTCCACCGTAGCAGTGTTCGGGGCGGGAGGCGTGGGCCTCTCGGCCATCCAGGGGGCACGCATCGCCGGGGCGCGCCAGATTATCGCCGTGGACGTGCATGAGCTGAAGCTGGCCCACGCCATGGAGCTAGGGGCTACCCACGTGGTAGACGCTTCGTCCCATGATCCCGTGCAAGCCATCCGGGACCTGACGGGCGGAGGCGTTGACTACTCCTTTGAGGCTATCGGCCTCAAACAGACGGCTGAGCAGGCGTTCAGGTGCCTGGTGGCGGGGGGCACCGCTACTATAATCGGTATGATCCCTGTGGGCCAGAAGGTGGAGATCGAGGGGAGCCAGTTCCTTCTGGAAAAGAAGATGCAGGGAAGCAGCATGGGGTCCAACCGCTTCCGCGTTGACATGCCCCGGTACATCGAGTTCTATCGCCAGGGCCGGCTGAAGCTCGATGAGATGATAACCCGCCGTGGGAGGCTGGAGGACGTCAACGAGGCCTTCCGGGCTATGAAGGCTGGAGAGGTGGCTCGTACGGTCCTGATGTTTGACTAAAAAGCAATCAGCTTTCAGCTATCAGCAAGCTGAAGGCTGACGGCTGATAGCTACATATGAGGTGAAAGATGCGTATAAGGGTAGAGCCCAAAGAGTTCTTCATGTATTCCGTCTTCTTTGCCTTCAATAAGGCGCATGCCGACTCGGAGGACGAGGCCGTCAAGGCTTACCTTGAGGAGCGTGAGCTGGAACCCAAGGCGAAGTGGGTGGATACCCTGGACGACCAGGAGCACGACGTCATGTATTTCGGCGGTTGCTATCTGGGCAGGCATCTTCAAGTAATCGGTGACATGCAGCGGAAGGCCGTGGAGCGGGAGATGCTCACCAAGAAGATAGAGAGCACCCTGAAGGAGACCACGGACCCGACGACGCGCAGTGTGGCCGATAGCACGTCGGAGCCGCGGTTGAAAGAGATGGTCGCCAGCCTTGCTCAGGAGTTCCACCAGCAAGAATCGTCCTTCGGCACCGATGAGGAGGGCTTCCTGAAGGTTGCCCTGGAGCCCGACCTTATTCAACAGAGGTTCATGGAGCTGGCAGGGGATAGGGGTTAACCTCTTACTGAGCCTTGATATAGAGTGCTAATCCCCCATTTGCCGCCGTAGATGGAGGGAGATATTGAAGATGTCGGGAGAGTATTTGCTCACCACGGTGGTTGGAAGCTACCCTCAGCCGGAGTGGTTGATTGACCGGAAGGCGTTATCCAGCGGACCGCCCCCCAGAATCCGCTTGTCGGGTCTCTGGCGCATTCCTGAAGGGCCCCTTGAGGAGGCCCAGGACTATGCAACTCTTGTCGCCATCAGGGACATGGAGCGCGCCGGGGTGGACATTATCACCGATGGGGAAATCCGGCGGGAGAGTTACTCCAACCGCTTCGCAACGGCGCTGGAGGGAGTAGATATAGACAGGCCTGGACAAATAATCGGGCGTGGCGGCCAGCCGACACCAGTGCCACGCGTGGTGGGACCAATTCGGCGGGTCCGTCCGGTGCAGGTAAGAGACGTGAGGTTTCTGCGCGAAAATACTGACCGTCGCATTAAGGTGACGATTCCCGGCCCCTTCACTATGGCGCAGCAGGCCCAGAACGATTACTACCCGGACCGAGAGAGCCTGGCGATGGACTACGCTACCTGCGTGAACCAGGAAGTGAAAGAGTTGTTCGGGGCGGGAGCAGACGTGGTGCAGCTCGATGAGCCCTGGTTGCGAGCTGATACTGAAGGGGCCAGGAAATACGCGGTATCAGCTATCAATAAAGCCTTAGAGGGTATCAATGGCACCACCGCTTTGCATTTATGCTTCGGGTATGCCGCCTTAGTGAAGGAGAAACCACCTGGGTACTCTTTCCTGACCGAGCTGGAAGACTCGGCCGTGCAGCAAATCTCGATCGAGGCAGCCCAACCGAAGCTGGACCTGTCAGTCCTGAAAGAGTTTCCCACCAAAACCATTATCCTGGGAGTGTTGAATTTAGGTGATATGGATATTGAATCTCCGGAGAGCATCGCGGCCAGGCTCCGGGAGGCCTTAAGGTATATCCCTCCGGAACGTTTAATGGTCGCCCCTGACTGTGGCATGAAGTACCTGCCAAGAGAAGTGGCCTACCGGAAGCTGAGGGCCATGACTTTGGGAGTCTCCATTGTTAGAGAATCC
>CAYWGG010000336.1:0-2934 GCA_964457285.1 uncultured Dehalococcoidia bacterium | reverse complement strand
GGGGTGGCCGAAGGCCGGGGTGAGGGATTAATCCCACACAAAACTCTGAAGAACCCTAGTTTATAGGTTTCTCGGCATCCCTGAGTGTTCATAGATAGTCTGCTTCTTAGCTAGAAGCATTGTAGGAGTATTGAGGCCTTCCGCCTTCCATAGGCCACCGCTGATAAAATCGGTGCACGTAGGGCAAGACCTGTCTCGACGTCTCTTTCCGCTCTACTTCATGCGGCCTTAGCTCACGAGAGAGTTGGGCCTTAAGCTCAGCCCACACCTCCGCTTTGTTCACTCTGGTAAGCTGGCGGTTCTGCATGATTACTTCGCCATTGACAATCACAGTGTCCACGTCTAAGCCACGGCCACGGTAAATGACGGCATCTACAATGTTAGTATCAGGGTCCAAGTAGGGTTCTGTGATATGCTCCAGATTCACCAAAATGACATCAGCCCGTTTGCCTCTCTCAAGGGTGCCGATCTGGTCGGACCAGAGCACGGCCTTGGCCCCATTAATCGTAGCCATGCGTAACACCTGGTGGGACGTAGGGGAAGGGCTATCCACCCCAGGTATTCGGTGTAGCTTCTGGACGAGACGCATTTCCTGGAACATGTCCTTGTCATCGTTAATGCCCGCTTCGTCAATACCCATGGCCACAGTGATATCCTTTTCTAACAGGCGGTTGAGCGGGGCAATGCCACTCTTGAGGCGGAGGTTGGAACTGGAATTGTGACATATTACGGTGCCTGTCTCGCCAAGAAGGGCTATATCCCAGTCAGTGATCCAGACACCGTGTCCGCAGGTGACATCGGGGCCCAGGAATCCCAAGTCGTTGAGATGAGCCAGAGGAGTCTTGTTGTAGCGACGCAGGCCGTACAGCTTCTGGTATACACTCTCCTGAAGATGGATGTGGATGGCCGTGCTGTAGCGTCTTGCTAATTCCTTGGTTGCTTCAAGAAGAGGGTCGGAGCACCACTGGACGTTGGAGGGACTAACCAAGTGCTTGATCTGGTGGTTCGGCTGGTTGCGGCCGAACCGCTCATACAGGTCGGCGAACATAGAGAAATATTCTTCAGTAGATAGCCTGGCGGACCTAAAGACCGTCTCCATCCTGGCTGCCAGATCAGAGGGAAGTGTTGCCAGGAATTGTTGATCATCCTGATATACAAATCGGTTCTGGTCCCGGATGCTGTAAGAAAAAGCGGCCCGCATCCCCGAGTCCTGGTAGGCCTTTAAGGCCTGTGCGGATAAATCTAGATGGGTTAAACCCGGCGGCGTGTACCACGCGCCCTGAATGGCCCCTACAGTGGTAATACCTGACTCAATCATCTGTATAGCACCATAAAGGGTGTCCAGATACCTGTCTACATCTCTGGTGGACCATCGCTGCGCAATCCAGGTCTCCAGAGGTAAGTCTGGGTTGCCTAGCTGGAAAGGGGTCAGCCCCACATGGTAATGGTCGTTGATCAGGCCTGGCATCACCACCTGGTTCCCAGAACCTATGACCTCGTCTGAGGTGTGACGAGCCTTCAGGTCGTCGTACCTACCCACCTCTATAATCTCTCCGTCCCGCTGAAAGACAGCACCGTCGTGGATTACCTCACTGGTGTTATCATCAATAACTTTGGTTATCACGTACTTCCCTCGTATGAGCGAGGACGCCATAGCCCCTCCTTTCACTTCACTAAAAGCGTTAGAAACGACCAGTCCTATGTCAAAAGAGTAGATGGACAGATCACTAGCCTTTAAATCGATTGGCAACCACGGGGCCTCGTTGTTAGCGCTTCTTCTTCACAGTTTCAAAGTGCCAACTGAGACCAAAATCGCCGGGTTCCCAGGACTGTATCTTTGGGCCGAGTGCCCAGAGGTCGTTTTTGAATATGATCGGCACCATGGGATACTCTGCATATGTCTTCCTGTTGATCTCCCGCACAGCGACGCTTAGATCCTGCAACGTGGTCGCCTTAATTGCTTCGTTATACATCGAATCTATTCCATTCAGATCATGGTAGGACGCAATTACCCCCCCATTGCCCTGGCTTAACCAAGCAACGGCGATGTTACTGAGGGCCATAGGCCTTGTGGGAGGCGTGTCCACAGCGATATGACCCGCAAACCCACTCTCGAAAGCCTGAGGTTTGGCGAAGAGCTTCCCTCTGAAGGCGCCTGGATCGATAGGAGTGATGTCCGTTTTGATCCCTATATTGTTCCAGAAGCCTGCTATCAGCTCAATAAGCTCCGGGGCTTCAGTGGCAAAAGCATGGGGGCGTGACCAAATTTTCAGTGGTTTCCCATCGTACCCCGACTTTTGTACCAACCTCTTGGCCTCTACAGGATCGAAGGGATATGGTTTGAGGTCAGGGTCATAACCGAGGGCTACCGGACCATTCCAGAAGGCCGTAGCAGCAGGGGTTCCACTCCCTTCCGGATAAAAGGCTTTGAACACAGCTTCCATGTCCACAGCCAGGTTCAGGGCCTTTCGGAAGTCCACATTGTTGGTAAAGAACTGCGGGTCGTAAGCGTTGTTAAACATTAGTATAATGGTGACCCACCCTTTGGGTCCGTGCACAGTAAGCCCCTCACGCTTCGCCGTAGCGATTTGGCTGGCCAGTATTGGCACCATGTCGGCTTCTTGCGTCCTGACTGCGGCGAAGCGAACGGATGCTTCGGTGCGCAACAAGACTCTGAGATCGTTCCAGTCAACTCTATAGGCGGAGTTCCAATAATCAAGGTTAGCCCTATAGGTGATGGAATCCCCTATTTTCCTTGTTACAAACTTCCATGCCCCAGTCCCAATGGGATCCCCTTTCAAATCATAACTACCGTCCTCCTTAAGGAGGTAATTATGCCTGGGCATTACCATTGAATTCGTATCTCGAGAGCTGAGGCCTGAAAAAAATGTAATATCAGACTGTTTTAACCTGAACTCTACGGTGAAATTGTCG
>CAYWGG010000335.1:0-2947 GCA_964457285.1 uncultured Dehalococcoidia bacterium | reverse complement strand
GGCTCCTGAAGAGGTAAAGATGGGGACTAACAGGTGGATGAGGAATAGTTTTATATATCTGCTGATAATCGTTGCAGTAATAGCTATCTTCTTCACTATGCTCAACGGCCTTGGCGGCACTGAAGAGAAACCCTTCAGTGATGTGATCTCCCTGGCTAAGGAAGGCCAGATCCAAAAGATCGTGGTAAAAGGTGAGAGGCTCGAAGTAACTCCACTTGCTGGCGAGGAGTTTAAGAGCCGAGTCGCAAAGAATACTGACATTCTCGAAGCTCTCCACCGCGAACAAGTGAAGACAGGTCCCGGCGGAGTCAATGTGGAGTTCAAGGGTGGCGGGGGCATGGGGAGCGTCTTTGGCATCCTCATCAACTTCCTGCCCCTCATTTTCTTTGGCGCCCTCATCCTCTTCATGATGCGTCAGGCCCAGGGCAGCAACAACCAGACCTTGAGCTTCGGCAGGAGCCGCGCCCGCCTCTTCCTGGTCAACCGCCCCACAGTCACCTTCACCGATGTGGCCGGGGTGGATGAGGCCAAGCAGGAGCTTCAGGAGGTAGTGGAGTTCCTGAAGTTCCCGGAGCGATTCCTGTCGTTGGGGGCTCGCATCCCCAAGGGAGTCCTGCTGGTAGGGCAGCCTGGGACGGGCAAGACCCTCATGGCCCGGGCCGTAGCGGGAGAGGCAGGCGTGCCCTTCTTCTCCATCAGCGGCAGTGAGTTCGTGGAGATGTTCGTAGGAGTTGGCGCCGCCAGAGTTCGGGACCTCTTCGATCAGGCCAAGCGCAACGCCCCCTGCATCGTCTTCGTGGACGAGATAGACGCCGTAGGCCGGCACCGAGGAGCGGGACTGGGCGGTGGACACGATGAGCGCGAGCAGACCCTAAACCAGATCCTGGTAGAGATGGACGGCTTCGACACCAATACCAACATCATCATCATCGCTGCCACCAACCGCCCGGATATTCTGGACCCCGCTCTGCTACGCCCTGGCCGGTTCGACCGACGGGTGGTCCTTGACCTGCCGGACCTGATCGGACGGGTGGCTATACTCAAAGTCCACTCCAGTGGGAAGCCACTGGCCCACGAAGTCAGCCTCGATATCCTTGCCAAGCAGACCCCCGGCTTCAGCGGCGCCGACCTGGCCAACCTGGTGAACGAGGCGGCCCTCCTCTCCGCGCGGCGGAACAAGAAACTCATTGGCATGACCGAGTTCGAGGAAGCCATTGACAGGGTCATTGCGGGCCCGGAGCGAAAGAGTCGGCTCATCAATCCCAAGGAAAAGGAGATGACAGCCTACCACGAGGCCGGCCACGCTCTGGTAGCCTGGAAGCTCCCCCACGCCGATAAGGTGCACAAAATTTCCATCGTGGCCCGAGGCAACATGGGTGGGTACACCAGGCTCCTCCCGGAGGAGGACCGCTACCTCTGGACCAAGAACCAGTTCGAAGACATGTTGGCTACAGCCCTAGGAGGGCGCATATCTGAGGAGCTGATCTTTGATGAGGTAACCACTGGAGCCAGCAACGACCTGGAGAACGCTACCAGGGTCGCTCTACGTATGGTGAAGCAGTATGGCATGAGCGCGAGCCTGGGCCCTCGGACCTTCGGCCGACGCGAGGAGCTGGTCTTCCTGGGCAGGGAGATCCATGAAGAGCGGGACTACAGCGACAAAGTGGCTGAGGAGATAGACCACGAGGTACAGGCCCTCATCCACCACGCATACACCCGGGCACAGGACATCCTGGTCACCCACAAGACCAAGCTGATGGAAGTTGCTCAGTATCTTGTACAACATGAGTCGGTGGAGGGAGAGGAGCTTAAGCGTCTCTTTGACGGCCCCCCGCCTCAGGAGCCCGCAATACCCGAACCCGAACCGAAGCCTGCCCCATCCATATCCCCCGCACCCCCCAGGCCCATACTCCAGCCCAGCCCTGCCATCTCCTCAACCGCGCTCAGGACAGGACCCGGTCAGCACGACCGTAATCCCGCCACCGGTGGGAGCGACGGGAGCGGATAGAACCGCGAGGGGTGAACCACGGGCCAAACCTATGGCTATCTCCGAGACTGACATAAGGGAGCAGATTACTGAACTGCTGAGCGAACTGGACTCCCTGCCACGCAACGAACGCGGAAGAGTCCAGGATTTCGTGTATTCCTTGAAAGAGGAAGCCCAGAGTCTGGCTTTTTTGGAAAGAGATGCTGAACAGCTACCTGATAACCCCGGACTGTCATCCCCCCTTCAAGCCCGTTTGGATGCCCTGTTGAGACGACTGAACGGTATGGTAGCAACAGCCTCTGTGATAGGGCAAGAGCTATCGAGAGAGTCAAAAGTGCTCTTGGGCAGGGCATGGCAGGGATTTATCACCCTTATGATGTCTGCCCTCAGTAGCATGGCAAAGAAGCTCAACATCCAGAACTGGAGTGTGGGCATAACCGGGGGCTTCCCTGCTGGAATCAGTGGCACTATAACGATCACCTTTGCTCCGTGAGGATTCTGCCCACAAAGTGCCCTGGAAGGCCTAAGTTTGGGAAGGCTCTTCCTCAAGGGGAAGCTGGCGGAAATAGATACCCCACCTCTGCATTAGCTTTTTGACCCTTGAGTCTTTAAGGTCCATCAAATCCCCTAGAAAGCCAGCCAAGGCGTGGGCTGGCATATACTCCTGAGAGCAAACCCAACTCTTCTCTGCTGGCACCATGTAGAGCAGCCCACTCTGATGCATACAGCTAATCTCGACACGGGTCATGCCCTGGCCGTGTTTGATTATCAAGCCGTACTCAGCCATTAGAAGACCTCCCTTAGCTGGATAGCCAGGCCCTCCAGGGATGGCGACACAAGGACCTGGTCCTGGGTGTACAGGCCATGACGAACGAACTCCCCTCCGCTCAGCCTGAGTACCTCTATCGTCTTCGCTTCCGGGTCCACAACCCAGTACTCCATGACCCCGTACCGGGCATA
>CAYWGG010000334.1:0-2949 GCA_964457285.1 uncultured Dehalococcoidia bacterium | reverse complement strand
TGCGCCCAGCCCAGACCTGCCTGGCCCTGTCTATAGCGCTGGCTCTCAGGGCCTGGAGCTCCTTGGTATGGTCCCGCGACCACTGGTTGGACACGGTCAACCCGCCCAGAGTCCCCTGGAAGTGGGGCATCACGTAGCGGGCCAGTAGCTCGTAGCTGTGGAGCACCTTCTCCCGCGGGGCCCACTCCTGAGCCTGCACCAGGAACCCACCGAAGCCGCCGCTCCTCGCATCGAGGCGTTTGATGCCCTCGATGCAGTCATCGGGCGTGCCGATGATCCACAGGCCGGCGTCCACCATCTTATCTATTATCTTCTCCAGGGGAGTGCCATCGGACTCCCGGCCGATGGTCTCCTCGAAGTACTCCCGGTGGAAGCGCCCGGCACCTAGCCTTGCCTGCTCTATTGCCTCTTTGCGGCTCTCTGCCAGGTGGACCGGGACCACCAGCCGCCAGTCCTCACGCTTTACCTCCTTCCCATGCTCCGCCGCCGACTCCTCGGCGATGGCCCACAGGTAGTTGAGGTCGGACTGGCCGGAGTCGTTCCTGGGTATGCTGGTGGACAGGACCGCGGCCCCGTGTTTGCCCGCCAGCGCCACGCCCGATGGCGACTGGACCGAGGCCACCGCCACAGGCATATAGGGCTTCTGGTAGGGCCGGAGCTGGAGCGTCGCATCTCGAAGCTCGAACCAGTCGCTTTTGTAGGTTATGGGCTCGGTGTCGGTGAACAGTCGAAGGATGACCCCCAGGGACTCATCCATCCGCTCCCTCTGCGCCGTCGCATCAATGCCCAGCATATAGGCATCGGAGGTCAGGGCCCCAGGCCCGACCCCCAGCATCACCCGGCCACGGGTCATGTGGTCAAGCTGCACCATCCGGTTGGCCACCATAAAGGGGTGGTGATAGGGCAGGCTGACCACGCCCGTGCCCAGCTTGATGTGGCGCGTCCGGTCTGCGGCCACCGCCATGAAAATCTCGGGGGAAGAGATGGTCTCCCATCCGGCGCTGTGGTGCTCGCCGACCCAGGCCTCGTCGTAGCCAAGTGTATCCAGCCATTGGACCAGCTCCAGGTCACGCTCAAGGGCCAGCGTCGGGTTGTCACCAAGGCGGTGGAAAGGTGCCAGGAAGATTCCAAACTTCATTCGCTCGGGAAGGGCCATTCTAGTCCACTCTCCTCTCATGTGTTATCGCAGCTAAAATACCTATCGGCGCTCTGCCCAGGCCGCTTTGGCCCTGTCTATAGCCCTGGCTCTACCGGCCTGGAGTTCTTCTCTGCGCTCATATGCCCACCGGTTGGAGGCGATGGTGCCAGCCAGACTCCCCTGGAACTGGGGCATTACATAGCGCGCCAGCAGCTCGTAGCTGTGGAGTATCTGCTCTCGCGGGGCCCAGTCTATGGTCTGCACCAGGAACCCGCCGAAGCCGCCGCTCATCTCATCCAGACGTTTGATGCCCTCGATGCAGTCGTCGGGCGTGCCTACGATCCACGCACCCATCTCTACCATAGCGTCTATTATCTTCTCCATGGGGCCATCTATTACCGCCTTGCGGCCCATGGTCTCCTCAAAATACTCCCGATGGTATCTACCTGCGCCAAGCCTCGCCTGGTCCATCGCCTCTTTACGGGTCTCCGCCAGGTGGACGGGGACTACCAGCCGCCACTCCTCCCGCTTCACTTCCTTCCCATGCTCCGCCGCCGACTCCTCGGCGATGGTCCACAAGTAGTCGAGGTCGGTCTGTTGTGATGCCGATGGGTCCCTGGGCACGGTGATGGTCAGGATTGCGGCCCCATGCTTGCCTGCCAGGGCCACGCCTGCTGGCGACTGGACTGAGGCCACCGCGATGGGCATATAGGGCTTCTGGTACGGCCTGAGCTGAAGCAGCGCCTCGTTCAGCTCGAACCAGTCGCTTTTATAGGTTATGGGCTCGATCTCAGTGAACAGGCGAAGGATGACCCCGAAAGCCTCGTCCATCCTCTCGCGCTGCACGGCGTGGTCAATGCCCAGCATATACGCATCGCCGGGCAGGGCTCCCGGACCGACGCCGAACAACACCCGGCCGTGGGTCATGTGGTCCAGTTGCACCATCCGGTTGGCCACCATGAAGGGATGGTGATAGGGCAGGCTAACTACTCCAGTGCCAAGGTTGATGCGGTGCGTCCGCTGTGCAGCGGCTGCAATAAAGACCTCCGGGGAGGAGATTGTTTCCCACCCGGCGCTATGGTGCTCTCCGATCCAGGCTTCGTCGTAGCCCAGGTAGTCAAGCCACTGGACCAGCTCAAGGTCGCGGTCCAGGGCCAGGGTTGGGTTTTCACCCACTCGGTGGAAGGGACCCAGGAAGATTCCAAACTTCATCCGCTCAGGAAGGGCCATTCTAGTCTACTCTCCTTTCATGTATCTATCCTTGGAAGGCTGCTCAGGTCGCACGTACTGGGCCGTGGGTAAAGGCCCAGCACAGGCTCAAACACACAAGCTGGTACAGAATATAAGATGCAATCCTAGACTACCCATAGGGCCAGATGGCCCTGATAATAAGGGCCAAAGGTCATGTCTACAACTATATGATAAAAGGCATCCTATCACCCAAGTAATTATAATACCTACCTGCCGGTCTGGGCAACCTGCATGAAACTCTCGGGAGCATATTGACCTGCGTCGAGGCCAGTCAGTAGAATGACGGGGACGTGATACCGATGAGGGAGAGGGTTGTCATGAGAAAAGAAGAGCGAGACAGGATCATGATGGGTATGGGCCAGGAGGAGAGGAACGATTTCCGACGCATCTTGCAGAAGTTTCGCTCAGAGCTGAAGGCCTCCTCCGGCCAGCGGGTCACCGCCAGGCAAATACTGGAGGCCCTGGGAGACGAAGTCTCTCCAGGACTGCGTGCCCCACTGGAGACGCTGATAGCCAGGGACGAGACGGGGCCTAAGGTGGGAGAGGAGCCCCCCGATTTC
>CAYWGG010000333.1:0-2958 GCA_964457285.1 uncultured Dehalococcoidia bacterium | reverse complement strand
AGGCTTTGCCCAGGAGGGCTGAAGCCGGACTGTTTGTCATCGAAGCCAGGTTCAGCAAGTTGTTGACACAGTTCTCTGAAGGGGGCTACAATAGGTTACACATAACGGATGGAGGCGAGGGCTATGATGGAGATGGTGGTTGATAGCATACGCGTAAGCCTCGCGAACTATCAGAGAGTGGTTATCCTCAAAGAAAAGGACTCGGACCGCTACTTGCCCATCTGGATAGGCCCAGCGGAAGCAGACGCCATCGCCGTCAAGCTTCAGGACATCTCCGTCCCCAGGCCCCTCACCCATGATCTACTGCGTTCCGTCATTGACACCCTGGGAGGGTCTGTCAAGCACATACTGGTGAATAACCTGGAAAGTGATACCTTCTACGCCCAAATCATCATTAGT
Source organism: uncultured Dehalococcoidia bacterium (assembly GCA_964457285.1). Classification (GTDB taxonomy): domain Bacteria; phylum Chloroflexota; class Dehalococcoidia; order Lucifugimonadales; family JAGWBF01; genus CAYWGG01. The sequence continues at coordinate 2,559 of CAYWGG010000333.1, read as the reverse complement.
GTCAATGGAAAGACCGTAGAGATAGACTCTCGGCCCAGCGATGCTATAGCTCTGGCTGTACGGGCTAAAGTGCCCATCTACGCTGAGGAGAAGGTCCTGGACAAGGCCGGTATCCTGATGGACAAGGAGACGGGGAAGCCCATCCTTCCGGAGGATGCCGCCAAAGGCCAACAGGAGAAGTCTCCAGAGGTCAAAGAGGAGGACCTGCGGCGGATGTCCGCTTTCACCGATTTCATCAACAGCCTGGACCTGGAGGACTTCGGCAAACAACAGCAAAGGTAGCCCTCCGTCCCTCGGGTGTATACATTGAAGAGAGCCCCGGCCGACATGGGCCGGGGCTCTCCTTGAGAGCGCTGCCCAGGGGGGGCTGAAAGTTGACTTACTGATGGGGTTAGTGATAGGATTCAGTAGGCTTGAGGTAGGGAATGGCCTGGTGGGTGTTGGCTCTAAGGCTCTCTGGCCTGGGCTTCTACATAGCGATCTGCATTGTGGGCGGCATAGTATTAGGGGTCTGGCTGGATAAAATCCTCGACACACAAGTCATTTTCCTGCTAGTGGGGCTGGTAGTGGGTTGCACAGCTGCCTTTTACGGGACCTATCGGATGGTTGTCCCCCTCTTTGGTAACATCAACCATCGTAAAGAAAGGTAGAAAGGGAGGAAAGGCTAGTGCCTTCGGGAACTGGAGCTAGGCGGCTCCTGCTGTTGGGAGGCATCGCCCTTCTGGCCTTCTTCATCGCAGGCCTTATTACTGGTGCCATTGGCACCGCTGTCCTTCGCGGGGAGGACGAGGACCCTCTCCTCCCCGAACCCTCAGTCCATCTGCCACCGCAGACCATCTTTCCTGGCAGTGAACGGGAGCACTATTTAAATTTCCTTGAGCTTGAGGAGAAAGAAAAAGCGGAGGGCAAAGCAGCACTTACGGCCCATGAAAAAGAGATCGTAGAGGGAGGCCCCTTCCGAGGTTCCAGGTTCGTCATCACGAACACGATGCTCTCCGCATGGATCACTACCCTGATCCTCATAGGTATATTCGTGTTCGGTGTCCGGAAGGCTCGTATGGTGCCTGGCAGGTTGCAGAACCTGGTAGAGGTCGCCATTGAAACCCTTCTGGGGTTTGTGGAGGGCGTAATCGGGAGAGACCTCGCCAGAAAGGTCTTCCCGCTCATCGCCACCATCTTCCTTTTCGTCGCCTTGAACGCCTGGATAGCCCTCATACCCCTCTGGCCCTCTCTCGGCTTTAAGAACGACGACGGCGAAATCGTGGCCCACCTGCTGCGCTCTGCGGGAACTGACCTCAACATGCCCTTGGCCCTGGCGCTGGTCTCCTTCGTTTTCGTGGAATACTGGGGACTGAGGACGCTGGGTTTCAGATACCTGAGCAAATTCATGCCCGTGGGGGCGTTCGCACATAACATAAGGAGAGGGCAGGTCTTCCAGGCTTTTGTCTCCCTCTTCGTTGGCTTTCTTGAGGGTGTAAGCGAGCTGGTGCGAGTCCTCAGCTTTACCTTCAGGCTTTTCGGCAACATGACTGCGGGAGAGGTCCTGGTGCTGATGGCGGCCTTTCTAGTGCCCTTCGTCGCTACTGTGGCCGTCTATGGGCTGGAGCTGTTAGTGGGAGCAGTCCAGGCCCTCATCTTCGCTGGGCTCACCCTCGTCTTCGTTACCGTAGCCGTCGTTCCCCATGAAGAAGAACACGAGTAAAGCAAGGGGCTGGGAAGGGGGAGAGCGGGCCACCTCCCATGACCTCACGTCTATACGAAAAGCATATGAAAAGGAAGGAGAAGTGAGCTGTGGAATTCATAATAATCGGACTACTAGTGGTGTCCATCGGCCTGAGTGCTGCGGCCCTTGGAGTGGCCAGCGCCAGCTTGATACGCCATGACTAAAGAGCAGACAAATCCTGAGTAAGAAGAAGGAGGAGGGATGCCCTTGGAAATCCTCATTTCAGTGGCTTCCGGCATAGCGGCCCAGACAGAGGCCATCAGCGAAGACGTTATGAAACTATTGGCGGCAGGAATAGCCATAGGCCTTGGCGTGGTGGGGCCGGGCATCGGTATAGGCATTCTGGGGGCTGCGGCGATGAATGCCATCGGACGCAACCCCGAAGCCAGAGGTGCTATCCTCACCAACATGATCCTGGCGATTGCCTTCGCTGAGGCCCTGGGCATATACGCCCTCATCGTAGCGGCGATCCTGCTATTTGTGGTCTAAGCAGACCACCAGCCATAACTCGCTTGCCCTGGAGCAGAGGCGCACCTATGTGTGCGCCCAGGGCAGACAGACACACAGGTCTGCTCTACGTTTATACGATGTTCACAGACCGGATTGGTATAATTTGAGACTGTGGGGGGAGCCGTGGAAGACCTGGGACTTCATTTACCTAGCCTGATAATTTTCCTGGTGAACTTCCTCATACTGCTGGGGATACTCTACCTCTTCGCTTACAAGCCCATTCTCCGCCTCATGGACCAGCGCTCTGAGAGGATAAAGGAGAGCCTCGAAGCGGCCGACAGGGCCAGAGAGGGGGCAGCTCAGTCCCAGCAGGACACCCAGCGCCA
>CAYWGG010000332.1:0-2972 GCA_964457285.1 uncultured Dehalococcoidia bacterium | reverse complement strand
ACACAGTTACCCTGAGCAGGCTAGTACTTTGTTGTTATCCTTGAAACCGTGCCATCGGGGTTGATCTTGATCCCGGCTATGGGCGCGACCTTGTCATTGAATAGCTTCACCGCATCGGAGTTGGCCCCTCCTGTCCGCTTCGCCCAGCCGGGTATCATCCTCTTTATGATGGCGTTCTCGAAGGCGTACTCCATGAGCTCGGGGGAGAAGGGGATGTACTCCATCCCTTTATCCACGAGCTTGGAAAGCCCAGTCTCATTCTGGGGAGGCGACATCCTCAACGCTTCTAGCTCCTGCCTTGCGCCTTCCTCGATGAGTATCTGCTGGAGGTCCGGCGGGAGCTTGTCCCACACACCCTTGTTGATGAGATTAAAGGTTGCGGGGAAGGTGCGGTAGGGGCCTACAACGTACTTGGTAACCTCGTACCACCTCTGGTTAAACGCAAAGGTAGGGCCAGCGATGGTCCCTTCCACAATGCCCCGCTCCACGGCAGTGTAAACGTCGGCCGGAGTCATGAACTGGGCCTCTGCTCCCAGGCCGATTAACGCATCTGCCGAGGTAGTGTTATGGGCTCGTAGCTTAGTCCCTTTAAAGTCAGCTGGCGTGCGCAGAGGCTTCTTGCTGAGGATGTACTGGTCATTGCCCGAATACCAGTTGTGGGAGATAACCACGCCACCCTTAGTCGCCTCACTGAAGATTTTGTCTATGTCGGGGAGGATTGCCTGTTGAGCCTTGAACTCGGTTTGGTGGTCAGAGTAAAGCCCGAAGAAGTAGAAGATGTCTGCAACAGGCAAGTCCCCGGCCACAAATCCGCCGTATACCTCCGACGCCGATAGCGTGCCATCGGTGACCAGGCGCAAGATCTCGGGCCCTGCCAGGCCCAGCTCGGGGTAGGAGGAGATAGTTATCTCCACCTGCCCCTCGGTGCGCTTGAGGACGTTAGCTGCGAAATAAAGCTCCCTTACCTTGCAGGGTGGCTGGGGCCGGGCAAGGCACACGAACTGTATCTTGAACTTCTCCCCTCTGGTGACCAGCTTCGTAGGATTGTCGAGCTTTGCCTTTTCGATGAGCTTCTTGTAGTAATCGGACTCGTAAATCCAGGAGTGGCGCTGGAGTGCGTCAAGGGGCACGTTTCCATCTTTGTCTCCCAGGTCCTTCGCCAGGGCCGGGCCGACCAGGTCCTCCAGCTTGCCCTTATAGACCGCCCCAGGCCCTCCGATGGGGGTCATTGCTATGGGGGCGACTGTGGCCGTAGGGGCTATTGCCGCCGTCGTCGGTGTTGCCGTGGGTGCTGGTGCCTTTGTTGGCGTTGCCACAGGGGCTTGGGGAGCTGCCGTGGGTGTTGGCGCCTTTGTTGGCGTCGCCACAGGGGCTGGGGGGGCTGCCGTAGGTGTGGGGGCAGATGTTGGCGTCTTCTCCTCGCCTCCGCAGGCGGCCGCTACTATCAGAGCTGACAGAAGGGCCATTAGTACCAACCATTGGGGCTTAAGCAACCATTGGTACGCCATGAGTCCACCTCCTCCATACTCTTTGTTGTGATGTGCATCTTTGATTGTCTAACGAGTGTATAAGAAAACCTCACCCTAAAGGGCGAGGCATATGCTGCACCCTTATGAACTTTAAGAAATTAGCGATGTAACCCCTGTAGAGGCAACCTCACCCCCGGCCCCTCTCCCACTGGGAGAGGGGTGGCCGAAGGCCGGGGTGAGGTGCGCCCCTACAGTAAGGGCATTTATTATTTAAAGTTCATTAGGGTGCAGTAGAGCATACGCTCTAAAGAATTACCCAGGTTACTGGAAAATCTATCAAATTCATTCCTGCTTTGTCAATAGTCTTTAAACCGTGAATAGCTTTCCGACTAATCTTCTATATTCCATGACTATTACTGATTTCGTAAGACAGATAAGATAAAGCCGGGCCGGGGAGGATGTTCACTCAAAGGAGTGTATTTACAAAAAAGAGGTAGGGGCGGGTTTCAAACCCACCCCTACACAGTTACCCTGGGCTGGCTGTTACTTTATTATCTTTCCGGCTGTGCCATCGGGGTTGATCTTGACCCCCACCAGGGGCGAGATCTTCTCATTGAAAATCCTCGCCCACTCTGTGTCTGGCCCTCCTACCCGCTTCACCCACTGGGGTATCACCCTGTTCAGGGATACGTCGTAGCTGCGCTGCACCATCTCGGGTGAGAACTCGTTGAGTGTCATCCCCTTTGCCAGGAGCTTGGGCACCGCTGTCTCGTTCCACGCGGGCGAAAGCCTGAGATTTTCTAGCTCGTTCTTTGCCCCTTCCTCAATGAGGATAGCCTGGATGTCCGGCGGCAAACCTTCCCATACCTTCTTGTTCATCGTTTCGCTGATGGTGGTGAAGGTCACCATGGGGCCAGCCATGTACTTGGTCACCTCATACCACCTCTGCCCGTAGGCCGGGTCGGCGCCGGTAACCCCGGCGTCCAGGATGCCCCGCTCCAGAGCGGTGTAGGTCTCGGCAAAGGCCACGAACTGAGGCACGGCTCCCATGCCGATAATCCAGTCCGACAGGGCAGTGCCATGGCTTCGGGTCTTCATCCCCTTGAAGTCATCCGGGGTGCGGATGGGCTTCTTGGTGAAGAAGAACTGGGAGACCCCCGTAGCCCAGCTGTGGAAGACAACCTTAGCGCCGCCGGCCTTCTCACTGATAGCCCTGTCCAGGTCATCCTGGACGGCGTTGGTGGCCAGGTAGAAGGTCTTGTCGTCAGTGAAAAGTCCCCAGAGGTACTGGAGCTCCAGAACTGGCAGGTCCCCAGCCACAAACCCACCGTATATCGTCGAAAACGCTAGTGTGCCGTCCGCGACCAGCCGCAGGTTGTCGGTCCCGCTTATGCCCAGCTCAGGATAGCTGCTCAATGTGATTTCCACCTGACCCTCGGTGCGCTTGAGGACGTTAGGTATAAAGTAGTCCTCCCCCAACTTCCACCACTGGATGGCGCGGTT
>CAYWGG010000331.1:0-2973 GCA_964457285.1 uncultured Dehalococcoidia bacterium | reverse complement strand
CCCAGCCTTGCACACGCTGAATGTACAGCCGTGGCGGGTCAACATCCCAGAAGCGGTGTCCATGCAAGCATGAGTGGGCACCTGGCCCTACACCAAGGTAGGGCTGGTTGAGCCAATAGGCCATGTTGTGGAGGCACTGGAAGCCTGGCATGGCCCAGTTGGATATTTCGTAGTGGTGGTAGCCAGCTACCTCCAGCCGTTCCTCGGCCCGTGTGTACATATCTGCCGCCAGGTCCGGGTCCGGCTCGGGAAGCCTGCCCTGGCGCACCCACCATTCTAGTGGCGTCCCCTCCTCCAGGGTGAGGCAGTAAATGGACAGGTGAGGCGGGCCAAGCTCAAGCATTCTCTCCAGGGTGCTCTCCCACTGCGCCATCGTCTGACATGGCAGGCCGTACATCAGGTCCAGGTTCACCCGATTGAAACCCGCCTGACGGGCCAGCCTGAAGGCATCCATAGCGTCCTCGGCCGTGTGGCGACGACCCAGCAAGGAGAGGAGGGAGTCGTCCAGGCTCTGCACCCCGATGCTCAGGCGGTTCGCGCCTAACCCCAGCATTCCCTTCAGTTTCTCCAAATTCAGGTCGTCCGGATTAGCCTCTAAAGTGATTTCAGCATCAGGAGAGACGTTGAAGGCGTTTCTGGCAGCATGGAAAACCTGGGCCAGATGTTCAATAGTTAGATAGGATGGAGTCCCGCCACCGAAAAATATGGTGTTCACTCGCGGGTGGCCCAGAGTCCTGCCCCAGAGCCCGATTTCCAGCGCCAGGGCCTCCAGGTAGGACCCCATCAGGGCCTCGATGCCCTGGTAGGTGTTGAAGTCACAGTAGGGGCACTTGCTCTTGCAGAAAGGGATGTGGATGTAGAGGGAGATGCCGTCACTGAGCTTTTCCTGCCCTGGTAACTGGGTACCCATATATACTGGCCTCCGTTTGGGCGATAATCGTCACTCCAGCCAGTTTTCTACGAGCAATCCTGGGACTCTCTGGAAGTGTCGAAGGTTACCTGTGACCACTGTAAGGCTGCGGGCCAACGCTATGGCTGCAATACGTAAGTCAGCATCGCCTAAGGGCGTCCCTTGCCGCTCCAGTTCTGCTCTCACTTCGCCATAACGCCGTGCAGCGGCATCGTCGAAAGAGAGTACAGGCAGGTTCAGCAAAAGGGCCTTGTCCAGTTGTTGCAACAATACACTAGCGCGCGTCCCCCCTAGCCGGTAGGCTCCATACACCAGTTCCCCCAAGGTAATGCTTGATGTAAACTGCTGGTCTGCCGGCACCGAGGCCAGCTTGGCGATCAGGATTGTGGAAGGGATGCGTCTGAGCAGGTTACTCAGAATGTCTGTGTCCAGCAGATACATTAGCCCTCAAGCTCCACATAGCGGCCTGTGTCTTTCTCTCGCCGGGAATAGATGTCCGTTATCAGAGCGTCTAGGTAGCTATCCTCTATATCTCTCCAGGCGCCCACCAGGGCCAGGGCACCTATAGGTCTTACCAGAGCTGGCTCTACCTGTTCCTCTGGCTTCATTGTGTTGCTCTCACGCAAAGGGTGGACCTCGAAATCCAGTTTGGTGAGGATACGGTAGGCATCCTGGGCAGTGAAGGCGATATAGGGAAGTCCTGTTACTAGATGGATAGGCTGCTTGATAGGATACCTACGACCATTGATCTCTACATAGAACTTATGGCGCTCATCGGTAGGATTTGGGGCGACATCTTTGATGGCTTCTATGAGCTTGCCCCTATCTATCTCGTAATCCTTTCCTCGTATTCTAAATCCCACAAGATTCTCCTTCTATTACCTTTACTACTACTATCATATCAGAGGATAACCATCTTGTCATCAAGAGTCTTTGGAGAGCAGGTAACGGTGGGATTATACGTTGAACAGGAAGGTTATCACGTCGCCGTCCTTCACCGGGTAGGTCTTTCCCTCAAGGCGCAGAAGGCCCTCACGCCTGCACTGGGCCACGGAGCCACACCGGGCCAGGTCGGTGAAGGCTATCACCTCGGCCCGGATAAAGCCGCGCTCCATATCGGAATGTATCCTTCCAGCGGCCTTGACCGCAGGGGTGTCGGCCGGGACAGTCCAGGCGCGCACCTCTTTAGAGACATAGGTGAAGAAGGACACCAGGGAAAGAAGGTCGCAAGAAAGCCTTACCAGCCGGTCCAATCCCGACTCCTGGAGACCCATAGACTCCCGGAACTGCCTCTCATCCTCGGGGCTTAGCTGAGAAAGCTCCATCTCCAGCTTGTTACACAGGGTTGTAGCCATAACACCAGGCTTTTTCACCCAGGGGCCTGCCAGCTCACCTCCCAGGTCGGCAGCCCTGGGCAGCGCCGCCTCATCTATGTTGAACGCTATCAGCACTGGCTTGGCGGTGAGGAGCTGGTAGCTGGACAGGAGGTTCATCTCCTCCGGGAGAAGCTCCTGCTCCCTCACCGGCACGTCACTCTCCAGCCCTTCCTTCAGGCGCTGTAGGAGGGAGCCTTCCTTCAAAAGCACATCACGCTCGTGGCCCCTGGCCCCTTTGAGGTCGGTCTCGATGCGCCGCACTCGCCGCTCCAGGATGGTCAGGTCGGAGAAGGCAAGCTCCGCATTCATATTGGCTACATCCCTGTGAGGGTCCACGCTGCCGCTGACGTGGGGTACCGAGGGGTCATCAAAGGTGTGGACCACATGTAATAGAGCATCGGCGCCCTGGAGCAGGTTCAAGAACTGGCCGCTGATACCGGCGCCATTCCCAGCGGCGATGCTAGAGCCAGCGGGCACATCCCAGTACTTAATCTCCACCGGCACTACCTTGTCGGGAACGAATATTTGAGTGAGGGTATGCAACCTGGGGTCGGGCACCCTGACCACCCCCGCATGGACCTCCTGCCTGGCGCCGCCGTACACACCAGCCTCGGCCCTGCCTCGGGTCAGGGCATTCAGGAGGGTGGTCTTTCCGCTCTGTGGGAATCCTATTAACGCGATTTCCAT
>CAYWGG010000330.1:0-2981 GCA_964457285.1 uncultured Dehalococcoidia bacterium | reverse complement strand
CGCGAAGGGCGTCGGTCGCCTGCAGGCCGATCCGGAAGGTCGGGTTGAGGGCCGTAGGTTCGGAAGTTGACTGGATGTTCTCCCTGGGGTAGATTATGTACTGTTGCTATAAAGGAGTCTCACTGATGGCCGTATCTTTCGACAGGAAAAGCATTACCCAGGAGACCGCTCAGAAAATGATCTATGCCGCCATCCAGAAAGCCAGGGAGATGGGGGTGTCGGTGGGCGTCGCTGTGGTTGATACGGATGGCGTACTGAAGGCCTTCGCCCGTATGGACGGGGCCATCCTGTTGTCCGTTCGGCTGGCTCAGCAGAAAGCCTGGACCGCCGTCTCCTCCAACGTGCCCACTCACCGGCTGTGGGAGTTCATCAAGGACGACCCAACCCTGCTGGCTAGCCTCCCACACCAGAAGGACATGGTGGCAGCCGGTGGTGGTTACCCCATCGTCGTAGATGGTCGGATGATCGGAGGCATAGGAGCGAGTGGCGCTCACTATACCAGAGACCAGCTATGCGCCCAAGCTGGCCTGGCCGCCATAGGGGCTCCGCAAGAATCATAAGTATGGCATGGCATGACGTGACCCTATGTACAATACAGAGGAGGGCAAGAAATGACTACTTTTGATAAGAAAAGCATCACCCTGGAAGCTGCTCAGAGCATGGTTGTTGCGGCCGCACAGAAGGCTCAGGAAATCGGCGTGCCAATGGCCATCGCCGTAGTTGACCCCGATGGTATTCTAAAGGCTTTCAGCCGTATGGATGGGGCGGCCCTCCTGGCCGTCCGAATCGCTCAGCAGAAGGCCTGGACTGCCGTCTCCTTCAACACGCCAACTCACGGGCTGTGGGAGTTCATCAAGAACGACCCTCCCCTGCTGCATAGCCTTCCCCATCAGGAGGACTTGATCCTGTTCGGGGGTGGCTACCCCATCAGGGCAGGGGGCCATGTGATCGGTGGCATCGGCGTAAGCGGCGGCCACTACCACCAGGACCAGCAGTGTGCCGAGGCCGGCCTGGCTGCCGCCGGGGCCTCGTAAGGTATATACCTCACCCTCAGTCCCTCTCCCATCGGGAGAGGGATGTCCACAGGACATGGTGAGGGGCGAAAAGAAGGCGTATCTTGAAGTTCGGCATCGTTGTCAACCCTCACTTCTCGGCAGACCTGAGCGGGACCAGAGCTTTCGAGTACGCGGTCCGGCTGGCGCAGGCCGCCAGAGAGGGCGGTTTTGATGGCATCTTCGCCGCTCACCACTACGCTACGGGGCCTGGTGAGTACATGCTCCAGCCCATAACCTTGCTGGCGCGGCTGGCTGCCGAAGCGCCAGGGATGACCGTGGGCACATCGGTCTTCCTGCTGAGCATGCACAGTCCCGTCGAGGCTGCCGAGCTTACTGCAAACCTGGACATCATCACCGGCGGCAGGTTTGTCTTTGGAGTGGGCCAGGGCTATCGAGACGTTGAGTTCGACTCTTTTGGAATCCCTAGGGGCAGCCGGGGTGGGCGGATGGCAGAGGCGGTGGAGGTCATCCGGAGGCTATGGTCTGAGGATAACGTCACCTGGGAAGGGAAATACTTCACCCTCAAGGGAGTGACCATCAATCCCAAGCCAGTCCAGCGGCCCGGGCCGCCCATCTGGGTAGGGGGTGACACCCTCAGGGGTGTCGGCAGGGCCGCCCGCATCGGCGATGCCTGGCTGACCAGTCCGCGTCACTCCAAGAGCTTCATCCGGCAGGCGGTGAAGGTGTACAGGGAGCGACGGGAAGCGCTGGGCCTGCCCGTGCCACCCCCAGTTTTCTTCAGGGAGATGTACGTCGCCCACAGCCGGGAGGAGGCGGAGCGGGAGATGATGGATGCCTTCGAGCGGCTATACCAGGTCTATCACCGGGAGGGCCAGCCAGGGGAGCAGTATGACCGCGCCTTTCAGGAGCTTAAGGCGGAACGCATCATCGTGGGCGACCCAGATGATGCGGCGCAGGAGATTCAGCGCTACCGTGATGAGTTCGGGGCGGAGTATATGTTCTTCCGGGGCTACTACCTGGGGATGGACCCGGAGAAGGCCGTCCAGTCCGTCAGGCTTTTCGGGCAGGAGGTCATACCCCATTTCAAGTAGCCCTCACCCTTAGTCCCTCTCCCACTGGGAGAGGGATGCCCGCAGGACAGGGTGAGGGTGAACAAAAGGGAGGTCCCTGGTCGGTGTCTGTTGGCCCACTGCACGACATACGAGTAGTAGAGTATGGCAACTTCATATCAGGCCCATTCTGCGCCAGGGTGCTGGCCGATCTGGGGTCCGACGTGATTAAAGTCGAGCCTTCCAACGGCGGGGACGAGAGTCGCCGCCACGGCCCTTTTCCTGATGATATGCCCCATCCCGAAAAGAGCGGCCTCTTCCTCTATCTTAACGCCAACAAGAGGGGAATCACCCTGGACGTGGAGACGGCTACAGGCAGAGACATCCTGCTGGCCCTGCTGAAGAAAACGGATATTTTCGTCGAGAACCAACCCCCCTCGGCCATGCAACGCCTGGGCCTGGACTACGATTCGCTGAAGGCAGAGGTCCCACGCCTCATCGTCACCTCCATCACCCCCTACGGGCAGACGGGCCCCTACCGGGACTACGCAGGCTACGACCTGACCGTCAACGCCGCGGGTGGGTTCAGCTTCGGCAACGGCCACCCCCACAGGGAGCCTCTCACCACCCCTGCATACCAGGCTAGCTATATGGCCGGCCTCAGCGCCGCCCTGGCCAGCGCTATCGCTCTCCTGGGCCGCGACCTTACGGGCCAGGGCCGGTTGGTTGACGTGGCTGAGGCCCAGGTCATCGCCGTCCTGCTCACTGGATACCACCTGCCCACCTACATCTACAGGGGCGTCGCTGGCTGGCGCTCCGGCAACCGGATGCGCCTGGGCCTGTTCCCCAACTGCGTCCTGCCCTGCAAAGACGGCTACGTCTGCATAGACTGCCCCCAGATGGAGCAGTACCAGCG
>CAYWGG010000329.1:0-2986 GCA_964457285.1 uncultured Dehalococcoidia bacterium | reverse complement strand
CCTCATATCCCTGAGTAGCCGGGTCGAAAGCGAAGATGCTGAAAGTGCCGATGTCTTTGAGTATGACTTTCGGGTCAGTTGACACCGGCTGCACAGCCAGGCTCACTAGACTCCAGCCCTTCTTGAACCGCATCACCTGGGTCAGGAATTTGGAGACCCTTATGGTGAACTGCTTGAAACCGACGCCAACCTGGTCGGTCACCAGGTCGAACTGATAGCTGCTCGTCCCCTTCATGTCGGCCAGGAGTTGCTGGCCATCGTCCGCGCTGAAGAGCCCGACCTGCTCGAAGCTTACCGGGACGCCTGAGATGTCCCACTGGAGAGTCACCTGGATGGTGGTGTTGGGGCCAGCCAGGGCGAAGACTAGCAATGGCCACTGCATAGAGTCGGAAGACTTGATCATACTCTTCTGTAGAGTCTGAGTATTCGGAGGGCCTGGGTCGTTATCTGGATAGAAGAAGTATGATTGGGTGTACGGCGGTGAAGGCGGCGCGGGCGGAGCTACATTGTCAATGTCAGGGTCAAACCCGTCAGTTGCGCCGGGCTGTGTCCCAAGTACCAGGGTGATCCCTCCTGGTATGATCGCGCCGGTGCTCTTGTTCCTGGCGCTGATGCTCGTGCTGGCCTGCCACTGCCCCTCTCCGGCCTTTACAGTCACCATCGTATCGCCCGTAGCGATTCCGCCGTCCTGGTCATCCACCTTCACGTTGACGGTGTTAACACCCGCCTGTGTGAAGGTGCAGGTTGTGGAGTTCCCCATCTGACTGGCAACATCTCCTGGATCAACGAAGTCTTTGTCACCGTTGCAGTCAAAGGAGTAGCGCAGCGGGTCAAAGGGCCCCGCCGGGTCGTCGGCCGTGACGGTGATGGTGCTGGTCAGGGGCGCGTCGCCCGAGGAGGGGTTGGCGGTGACGCTTATAATGGTAGGTGGCACGTTCCTCACCGTCACGGGTACGTTGCCCGTGCTCACCCCGCCATCCTTGTCCTTCACATTCACGATGACGGTGGTAGCTGGCCCGTCGGGGAAGACGCAGTCGGCAGTGTTGCCCAGCTGTGGCCCGAACTCGAAGCCGCCAGTGCCATCACAGTTGAAGAGGTACTGGAGCCCGGCCAGGCGGTCTGCGGTAGACACATCAGTGGCGGTGACGGTGATGCGGCTGGTCAGGGGCTCGTCTCCGGTCTGAGGGTTGGCGGTGACGCTGATGATAGTGGGGGCCACGTTCCTTATGGCGATGGTCTTGCTGGCGGTGTCGCTGGTGCCAGCAGAGTCGGTGACCTTCAGGGTGACTCTGTAGCGGCTATCGCCTGTGCCATCGCCAAAGATGTGAGTCACGATCTTGCCAGTGGTGATGAGGCGAGGCGTATTATCCCCGAAGTCCCAGTCGAATGTCAAGTTGCCTACCTTCGAGGTGGAGGCGCTGGCGTCGAAGGTCACCGGGCTCCCCTCATCGCCTGTCGGGGGGATGAATGTGAAGTTAGCCTTGGTCTCAGGAGTCTGTACCGTCACCGTAGTCGAGTCGGTGTCAAACCCGCCGTCCTGGTCATCCACTTTCACGTTGACGGTGCGGATAGGCGGAGGGCCTCCCCCAAAGCTGCAGATTGTGGAGTTACCCACCTGATTGGCAGCATCCCCTGATGCGACATCGTTGAAGTCGCCATCGTTGTTGCAGTCGAAGGAGTAGCGCAGCGGATCAAAGGCCCCTGCTGGGTCATCTGCGGTGACAATGATGGTGCTCACGCCGCCGTTGGGAGGTAGCAGGTTGGGGTTGGCGGTGACGGCGATGATGGTGGGGGCCACGTTGCTCACCACCACGGTGATTTGAGAGACGTTGCTGTTGAACCCATCGGAGTCGGTGACCTGAATCTGGACTATTGGACTTGCTGGGCCATCGGGGAAGTTGCACTGGAAGCTGCCTCCTCCCCCGGTGGTGACCAGGGAGCCACCTACCAGGTTGCCACCTGTGCCGCACTTGGGGAAGCTGGGGGTGACGCTGAAGGTATCCACGCCAGGGTCGGCAACTGTAAAAGAATAGGTCTTGGTCTGGCCCTCGTTGGCGCTGTTGGGCCCGCTCAGGCTCACCGTGGGCGCTACGTTATCAGCCGTCACCACTACGATGTCGTCACCGGTAAGCCCGCCGGGGTCGGTGACCCTGAGCCGGAAGGTGAAGGTGGCGGGGCCGTCAGGAGCCAGGAAGGATGGAGTCGCCGTGTTGCTGCCCGTCAGGACTACCAGAGGCACGCCTATCTGAGTCCAGTTGAAAGTAAGGGCGGCCCCTTCAGGGTCGGTGCTGCCGAGGCCGTTCAGATTCACGACGACCCCTTCGTTGACCATCTGGTCAGGGCCGGCGTTTGCTATCGGCGGCAGGTTCTCCCCACCCACCTGTATCCACGCTCCGGTGAAGTCTGAGGTGTTCTTGAGGAGCAGCTTGCCACTCCTGCTCGCCGAGGTCTCTTTCCCATCCTTCACCACGAACACCACCTCGGTGGGGTTTCCTTGAGGAGTGGATGGGCCCTTGGCCAGGAAGGTGATGATGGCCAGGTTGAAGTTAGCCGTAGGACCAGGAGGCGCCTTGGCTACGGTGAACCTTATGGTGCCGCTGACGTTGTCGGCCGCGTTATCAAAGGTGAACTGGTTAAGGGGGTTTTGGGGATGGGGCCGTATCTGCACCCCAGGGGTAGAGGGGTCCGCATCCACCACCTCAAGGAGCTGGGGGTCGAAGGTCATGGAAAGGGAGACCCCTGTCACCTCCACGCCTGGGGTGAGCACCTGTACGGTGAAGTCGGCTGTGCTGCCTGGCGCCATCAGCATGGGTGCTCCCTGGCTGGTAGGGGGCTGCATCACGATCTCTACCACCCGGTCGCCGCCCACCTGTATCCACGCTCCGGTGAAGTCTGAGGTGTTCTTGAGGAGCAGCTTGCCACTCCTGCTCACCGAGGTCTCTTTCCCATCCTTCACCACGAACACCACCTCGGTGGGGTTTCCTTG
>CAYWGG010000328.1:0-2993 GCA_964457285.1 uncultured Dehalococcoidia bacterium | reverse complement strand
CTTGCTGCGTTTGATGGTGACAGTCTCGTTTGTCCCCGTTTCAATGATGGCGGCCTCGGCCTTACTCGGCACTATCACCGTGAAGGCGGCGGAGTAAGAGTAGAGAGACTCGGTTGAGTCTGTGATCTCCCAGATTGTCCTGAGCTCGACGCCTTCCACGTTCAACGTGGAGTTCCACCACCAGCTCCCGTGGGCGACCACCGCTCCAAAGATGAGCGCCCCTGCAAGGACTCCTAGAACTGCTACAACCTTCAACTGCCTCATATCCTTTGTTCCTCCTCTTTTGATATGCTGGCTACTTATGCCAGGGTGTATGCCTACCTCTCCGCCACTGTGTTTTGATGCACCGGTGTGAGAGAAGTGTGATCCGGTGTGAGTGCTCTGGTATATTGTCCCAGTGGAGGTACTCAGTTAGTAGGGTGCTAGCACCCTGGATGAGGTAGTGGGGACACACCATATCCCTGGAAATACAAAGGGGCCCGCTTATCAACTGCGGGCCCCTTTGCCTTAGAGGGGACTTGCTAAGCTACTCCTCATCAGACTCCTTATCCTCTTTATCCTTCTTATCAGGGCTCGCTCCCACCTGGACATCGTCCACGGAGGCCAGGAAGCGGCCCTGGTTATCTACCTCAGCGAAGCGCAATCGGATGGTTTTTCCAGCGAACGGGCTAAGGTCGAAGGTGAAGAGCGTCGGCTTCATCTTCAGCGGGTCACCCACCTCAGTCCGAAATACCATGGCTAGCACATCGCTGGCAGCCACCGAAAATACATCGGCACTAGGGTCAATAATGTCCACCCGGTACTGCTGGTTGCGATTGGGGTTCAGAATCGTGCCAGTGTCCGGGTCCAGGTTGCTCGGAGTATAGAACGCGCTAGCCAGGTTTCTGTAGTAGAGCAAGAAGGATAGGGTATCTGTTGACCCTGCTCCGAGGGTGACGTCCTGGTAGAGCACATGAGCGCCTGGGCCGACCTGGTCGGTGGTGGCAGCCCACTTCCCCTCTGGCGGTTTGCGAATCTTGAGCCCGGTGATGGGTGTGCGGTTGCCGCTGTAGGCGTACCAGCTGGACTCAGGGTCCGGCGCGTTGTTTTTTACGGTCCAGCCGCTAAGGTTGCCGGCCTCAAGGCTGCCGTTGGTGAAGCTGGCGGCCAGGGCGATGCCAGCAACCAGCAGAGCCGCCACGAGCGCGGCGGCCAGACCTGAAATTGGTAGAGCTAATCTCCTCATGATATCCTCCTACTTGATTTTTTAATCCGCCCCCAGGACTAAAAAACTGGGCTGGGGAGATGTAATCCGTGATAAGTTGATAGCTAGACTATCGCACACCGTTCTCACACTGTCAACCTTCTAAGTTAACAATACCTCCAAACTTGACGGAAATCGTCCCTGCTTATCGGGTATGACTAAAAACAGGCAGAGACCTTCATTGCCGGCACCTTCACCACTATCCTGACCGTGCCATATTGAGGGGGAAAGCAAATCCCCCCTGGCCCCCCTTGGTAAAGGGGGGTAGGGGGGATTTGCTAAATGTGCTTTGTGTCAGGCTCTCGGTTTCCTCTGGATTGTGTGAGGGTCCAGGAGGTCACGCAAGCCATCGCCGAGGAAGGTAAAGGCCATCATCAACAGAGCGATGGCAATGGTGGGAAACAAGACCTGTTCATAAGCCACAAATATGACGCCGTAGCCCTCATTCACCATAGAGCCCCAGCTTGAGGTAGGCGGGCTCACGCCGATGCCGATGAAACTGAGGGCGGCCTCAGCAAGGATGGCTTTGGGGACCAGGAAGGTCACAGCCACAATGACCGGGCCGAGGGCGTTGGGCAGGAGATGGCGAAGAATGATGTGACGTCCTCCAGCGCCCGTGGCCCTGGCGGCCAGGACGTACTCCCCCTCCTTGAGGGAGAGGACCTGCCCCCTGACAAGGCGTGCGATGGTCGGCCAGGACGCCAGCCCGATGGCTATAAACATCATGTAGGGGCTGCCGCCAAAGATAGCTCGCAGCAGGATGATCAGGAGGAGGTCCGGGAAGGCATAGACGATGTCTACACCTCGCATGAGCAGGTTGTCCACGCGGGCCCCGGCGAAACCAGAGATGACTCCCACGGGAATGCCAACGGCAAGGACGATGAGTTGCGCAAGAACGCCTACCGCAAGGGAGGTGCGGGCTCCATGTATGAGGCGGCTGAGGGTGTCCCGCCCAAGACGGTCGGTGCCCAGTGGGTGCTCAGGGCCAGGGGAGGCCAGAATAGCGTTGAGGTCCTGTCTGGCTGGGTCCTTGATGGGCAGCATGGGTGCGGCAAGGGCCACAAGGCCCATGAGCAGGACTACGGCAGCGCCAGAGGTAGCCAGCTTGTTCCGGAGGAAGCGACGCCAGGAGCTAGGCCGCAGGCCACCCCCTGTTCGGTAAGACTCTCGGCCGAGAGGGCTGCCCGTTCCAGATACACGGCTCATGAGCTGACCTACCTAGCTGTAGCGGATGCGCGGGTCTACGAAGGCGTACAGTACGTCCACCAACAGGTTCATCACGGCGATGACGGAGGTGTAGAACAAGACCATTCCCATGATAAGGCCGTAGTCTCGCTGAAAGACACCATCCACAAAGAGTCGCCCGACGCCGGGGATGGAGAACACCTTCTCGATGATGAAAGAGCCGGTGATAAGGGCAGCCAACTCCGGCCCCAGGACGGTCAGAATGGGAATCAGGGCATTCTTCAACACATGCCTGTAGTGCACCACGGCGGCGGGCAGCCCTTTGGCCGTTGCAGTCCGGACGTAGTCCTGGCCCAGCACCTCCAGCACGCTGGCCCGGGTCACCCGTGCAATGAAAGCCGCGGGAAAAGCGGCCAGAGCCAGGGCTGGCATGATAACCTGGGAGGGAGACCCCCAGCCGCCAGTGGGGAGGAGGTGCCAACTCACCGAGAAGATAATCACCAGGAAGATTGCCAGCACAAAGCCGGGAACGCTGGCTAATAGGGCGGCAAAGGATGCAGAGAAG
>CAYWGG010000327.1:0-2994 GCA_964457285.1 uncultured Dehalococcoidia bacterium | reverse complement strand
CCGTAGCTGGAATGGGAGGATGCCCTTCCTGCGCTGGTGGTAGCTGCGCTTGTTCCGGGCACTAAGACCATCAGGAAATTCTATTCACTTTTACCCTTCGGGCTTGAGCCCTCAGGGCAAAGCCTTTGTGGTTTTGTGAGGCGCTCTAAAGCTCAGCGGCTTTCGAGGGCTGTTCCAGAAGGGGAGCCTGCCTCCTGCGGCCACGCCAGCGCCACAGGGCCAGGAAGCCCCCTGCCATAGCACCCAGCGCCACGGCCTGAGCTACGGTTGATAGGGCCACGAAGATGGTGGCGTCGAGCCAGAACCCCTGAGGGAACATCATTACCAGGTAGTCTCGTCGAGGGTCCAGCAACCAGAAGTCATTGGCGAAGCTCACCCGGTGAAAGAGCAGGAACAGAGAGTCGAATCCCACCAGTGCAATCAACCCTACCAGCACCACCAACGCTAAGGTCAGGCCGCTACCCCACAGAACGTATCTGGAAAGGACGTGAGCAAAGGGTGGCTGGTGCCTCCATCTTTGAATGAGCAACCCCACGCCCGCAAATCCCAGGAGGTACGAGGCTGCCGATGCGCCCACGCCATATACCCCCCATATCAGGCGTTTAACGTCGCGCATGTGCAACACTTCCCGCCGGTTGAAAAGCTCCCTCTCCTCTCCGAAGACCCTGGCCCTGACCTCCAGAGGCTCGCGGGTGGAGTTGAAATAGCCCCTGATCTGGCGTGCAGCGGCCATAAGGCCGTCCCTCTCTATGCCCGTCACCCCGGAAATATCGTACTTGTCGAACCCGTGCCGATAGAGGCGGAGGTCGTTGACCGCCCAGGTGACGCTGCTCGCGATCAAAAAGAGGGGGACGGCCATCACAAAGAGGGCCACCAAAGTATGGGCCCCTATCTTTTGTCCTGCGCTCCTGAACACAGATATACGTTAACACCTCCGGCCTTGCCATTCAACTGACCGCCTCTATATAATGCGGCTATCCAAAGACTCGCCACAGAGGCAGGGAGACGCCGAGACAAATTCAATAGAGACCTCTGAGCCTCTGTGTCTCTGTGGCCGAAAGGTGCCAAATGGAAAACGAACTCGGCTCCTTCCAGACCCTCATCAACATCGTTGAACGTCTCAGGTCCCCTGGCGGCTGCCCCTGGGATAGGGAGCAGACCCACGCCTCCCTCAAGCGTAACCTCCTCGAGGAATGCTACGAGGTGCTGGAGGCTATAGACAAAAACGATCCCGCCAAGCTGTCCGAGGAGCTGGGAGATATACTGGTGCAGGTGGCTTTCCACACCCAAATGGCTAGAGAGGCCCAGGAGTTCCAAATCGAGGACGTGCTTACCAAAATCAACCAGAAGCTCATCCGCCGCCACCCCCACGTCTTCGGCGATGCTACCGCCTCCGACGTGGCGCTCCGCCCTGTTCCTCCCTCCACCCCCACGCCTGTTCTGGATGCTCGTGAGGTGGAGCGCAACTGGGAGAGATTGAAGGAGCAGGAAGGGGCCAGAAAGTCGCCTGTAGAGGGCATACCAAGGGAACTCCCGGCCCTGACCTATGCCCAGTTGATGCAGGATAGGGTGTCCAGGGTGGGCTTCGAGTGGGAGGATGTGTCGGGAGTGCTGGACAAGGTGGTGGAGGAGGTCAACGAGCTGAAAAACGCGCCCAGCGTCGAAGAGAGAGCGAAGGAGATGGGAGACCTCCTCTTCACCATCGTCAACCTTGCCAGGTGGCTGAGCATCCACGCCGAGGACGCCCTCCGGCAGTCCAACACCCGCTTCCAGAGACGCTACACCACGATGGAAACCCTGGCAGCCCAGCGCGGCCTCGACTTCCCAAAGCTCCCCCTGTCGGAGAGGGAGGTGCTGTGGCAGGAGGCCAAGGGGATAGAGGGCTGAGTGACGTAGGTAATATTATATGAGCAGGAAAGGGACAAGGACACTCGAACAGAGTGTCTTACGGGAAATCATCCGCCGGATTGTCAAAGTGGCCCAGCCAGAGGAGATCATCCTCTTCGGTTCTGCAGCCAGAGGAGAATTGGGCCCAAATAGCGATATAGACTTGCTGGTCATAAAGGGGGGCGAGTTCCATCAGGGCCGTCTTCTCGGAGATATTTACATGAACCTGCACGGGGTAGGGCAAGCAGTAGATGTGATTTTGGTGACTCCTGAACAGGTGGAGAGATACCGTAACACCCACTGCCTCGTTATTGCGCCTGCCCTGAGAGAGGGGAAACGGGTTTATGTCTCTCGAACGCCATCCTCCTGAGAGCCCCAGGGAATGGCTGAACCGGGCACGTAGTGACCTGGCCCTGGCAAGGGCCGAAGGCCCGGATATCTACCTGGAAGACCTGTGTTTCCATACACAGCAGGCTGTGGAGAAGGCGGTCAAAGCCCTGCTGATCATGCTAGGCGTGGAATTCCCTTATGTTCACGACATTGCCCAGTTGATGACCATGCTGGAAAGGGCCGGCCTGGAGGTCCCCGAACCCGTGAGAGAGGCTGAGCGGCTTACTCAGTTTGCTGTAGCAAGTCGGTATCCTGGTATAGCGTCTCCTGTCAGCCATGAAGAGTACCAGCAGGCGTTATCGGTAGCTGTGGAAGTGCTCCTCTGGGCAGAGGCCATCATAAGGGGCAGAGGCATCTGAGGTATGGCCCCGGCATACTCCAGAGACGCTACACCATAATGGAGACCTTGGCGGCGGAGCGTGGCCTGGATTTCTCCCTCTTGCGGAGAAGGAGGTGCTGTGGCAGGAGGCCAAGGGGGTAACTGGAGATTAGGGAAGGAGAAGCATACAGAAAGTGAAAGTCCTGTCTATTCCCATACCTGAAGGCTTGCCTCAGGCGCTGAAGATGTCGGATGAGGAGTTCCTGCAAGAAGCTCGGATGTTGCTGGCAGCTACGCTCTACGAGCTGGGCAAAGTATCCCTGGGGGTTGCCGCCCAAATCGCAGGGATGGACCGCTTGAGCTTTCTCGGCCTTCTCTCCCGCTATGGCGTTGCTGCC
>CAYWGG010000326.1:960-3011 GCA_964457285.1 uncultured Dehalococcoidia bacterium | reverse complement strand
CGTACTGGTGCCACTACAGCCCTCCCCACTCCACCCCGCAAAGAGTGAGCCACTGACGGCGGTGGCCCTCAGCGTCACGCTAGTGCCGAAGTCAAAGGGCGCACTACAGGCACTGCCACAGCTGAGCCCCGCCGGGCTACTCGTCACCGTGCCACTGCCACTGCCCACCTTCGCCACCGTCAGGGAGAACTGTTGCACGGTGAAGGTGGCCGTGACGGTGCGGGCCTGCGTCATGGTCACCGTGCACGTACTGGTGCCACTACAGCCCTCCCCACTCCACCCCGCAAAGAGTGAGCCACTGGCGGCGGTGGCGCTCAGCGTCACGCTAGTGCCAAAGTCAAAGGGGGCACTACACGTGCTGCCACAGCTGAGTCCTGCCGGGCTACTCATCACCGTGCCACTGCCAGTCTTGTTCACTGTCAGGGTTTGCTGCGGAGGGACATTGACCACGAGATTGACAATGGTGGTCTTACCCAGGGGCATGCCAGTCACGGTGAGGGGGTAGGTGCCGGTGGGTGTGGAGGCACTGGTGGCAATGGTCAGGGTGCTAGCACAGCTCGGGGTGCAGGTGGTCGGGCTGAAGCTGGCCGTGGCCCCCGTCGGCAGTCCCGAGGCAGCGAAGGTCACCGCTTGCGCCGTGCCTGACACCAGTGTGGCCGTGAGGGTGGTGGCGCCCGAGGCCCCCTGGATAACGGTAATAGTTCCAGAGTTGGTCAATGTGTAGTCGAAAGGTGTAGTGACAGTTATCGTTGCCCGGGCTTCTGCGGGGGGTGCAGAGCCACGCTCTGCAATGACTTTCGCCCTATAAGTGTTAGCAGAGGAGTACAGGTGATTTACTATTTTTGGATTATCGTTGACCCCGTCGCACTTTATCCCGTTGATGTTGCTTGAGCATGTTCCCGGCGTGGGCGTGGGAATGCTGCCGCAGACCCCCATGACGGCACTTACACTCGTCCCGGGATCGCTGCAGTTCCACCAGAAGGTATAGTTGATCGGCCCTGTGGCACTGCCTGATACCGTGACTGTGAGATCGGTGCTGAGCGGTGCCATTCCACTCGTCGGGTTGGCGCTCAGGGCCAGGATAATCTCTGGCAGCGGCCCTCCTGGCCGATTCAGATCTATGAAAGCTGAAGGCTCTACCCACCCCTGTGTGTCAAAACTGTAACCCGGTCCCACCAGATTCGGAGGATTACTCTCTCTGATCTCAAAATGCAAATGTGGGCCTGTACTGCCTTGTGGAGTAGACCCAATCACTCCTATCGGATCATTCCTTTTTACAAGGCTATCCGTGCTGACGAACTCGTTTATCCTTGCCACATCAAGGTGGGCATACAGGGTCCACACTTTTGCTACAGATCTTCCACCAGGAAGAACAAAATTTCCTTCATGCTGAATAATGATGACCCCATTCCATCCAGTTCCTGCATCTTGTGCATAGAGCACCGTCCCATCAGCCGCGGCATAGACAGG
This sequence comes from uncultured Dehalococcoidia bacterium, assembly GCA_964457285.1. Lineage (GTDB taxonomy): Bacteria > Chloroflexota > Dehalococcoidia > Lucifugimonadales > JAGWBF01 > CAYWGG01. Next base: position 1,541 of record CAYWGG010000326.1, on the reverse strand, counting down.
CTTCCCAAGGTCATCAAAGGTACCGTGCTCGCTATTCCAGTCCTCACCCAAATGTTTCTTTCCAGGAGGATTGGTATTCGGATTGGGCGCACCAAATTTCTGGGCTACATACCAGCCATCGCCATCATTTGCTTGGGTCACAGGGGTTCCCAAAGACACGTAAGGTGGTCCAATTGGGTAGTCAAAACCCAAGCCGGGTACCACCACGGGCGGCTGCGTCGAGAAGAACGCATTGCTACTGGTGACACAAGTGCCCGTCCCGCTTGCGCCAGAGCAGGCCGTCACGTCCCAGCGATAGTTGGTGCCCGCCACCAAAGCAGGTGTCGGCGTAGTCGAGGTGGTACTTGCCGAGAGCCACGCCGAGGTGTAGACGAGATTGGCCGTGCCAAAGGGGGATTTGCTCAGGTTGACCTGGAGTGAACTGAAGTTGCTGCCGCCCGACCAGCTGAGCTGTGGACTCAGCGTGCTTATTACCTGATTACCCGAGGGCGATACGGGGGTCGGCGCTGTGGGGGTCACCACGGGTGGCTGCGTCGAGAAGAACGCATTGCTACTGGTGACACAAGTGCCCGTCCCGCTTG
>CAYWGG010000326.1:0-860 GCA_964457285.1 uncultured Dehalococcoidia bacterium | reverse complement strand
GTGGACTCAGCGTGCTTATTACCTGATTACCCGAGGGCGATACGGGGGTCGGCGCGACCGGCGTCGCTACCACTACGGCTAAAAAGTCTTGTGCACACCACCCATCCGGGTTATTGTCCCAATTCACCTGCCACCAGACATATGATGTGCCGCTGAGCGTAGCCGTCTGTGGCCCACCGATTATCGTACCGAGGGCTCCAGTCGGTTGAGTGCCGAGCGATGTGCCCGCTGGTGTCGATCGTACATGAACGGTGCTGTTGGCCTGCACTCGGTTTCCGACAACCAAAGCTAACGCATTAGTCTGCAAAAAAAGTAGAAAAGCTACCCACATAATCACACAGGCGACCGGCCAAAGTGGAGCGTCTGGACCACGTATATTTGCAACCTTCCTCATCTCGCAACCAGGTGTGGCGCACTTTGATTCCGTGATATTGCCCGGGATGCCTGTCTTTGTGTAGTGTTGTATCACCGGCGCGTTCCCTCTATCACTCTTGCCTTAGGCTGACAACGCTTGGGATGGTGCCATCTCACCTTGATAGCTCTTACCGGCAGCACAACAAGAGCATGCCTCCTCCATTCTCATTGTGACTGCAGTAGCGGCCTCACTGCTGATGGCGTAGTTCATGGCGATTGTGCAGAAGGTGGTCTTAGCCAGCGGCAGGCTACTGCCGTTGGGCGTTAGGAACTGGTGGTTAGAGCGAGTATAGAACGAGATCGAATGGTAGAGGTGATCCCAGAGTATAGGAAATTCAAACGGCCTTTTCCACCGCCCGCGGCGCCTCTGCCCCCCGGCCGCCGGCGCTGCGGGGCTGCCTCGGGGAGGACTGCTGCCGGGCTGGGGCGATGAGCGCCGCGGCTTG
>CAYWGG010000325.1:0-3012 GCA_964457285.1 uncultured Dehalococcoidia bacterium | reverse complement strand
TTCCGCATGAAGGCAGTGGAAAACCACTGGCGCAAGACCCCGGAGTTCGCAGAGCTGGTCTACCGGGAGATACCTGAGGTGTCAACCCGGGTCGCCAGCTTCCAGACAGGCCAGATAGACAGCATGCACATGAACCCGGAGTCCCTCCCCGCGGTGGAGAAGGTGCCCGGCGTCAAGTTCATGCGCTTCCCGGGGGGATTCCAGTTGTGGCTAAACATTCACGGGCAGAACTACCTAGACCGGCAGGGTGTCCCTCCCCGTGACACGAGCCTGCCTTGGATCTCCAAGTCCGCGGACACCAGCTCTCCCGAGTGGGAGCGAGCCCGGAAGGTGAGGGAGGCTATGAGCATCGCCATAGACCGGGAGGCCCTGGTGGACTCATTGCTGCTGGGTGAAGGGCGGCCCGCCCACATATGGTTGTGGCAGGGCCTGGGCGCCAGGCTGGGTCCCCTGAAGGACCTGAAGTATGAGTACAACCTGGACCGGGCCAAAAAGCTCCTGACGGAGGCAGGCTATGCCAGCGGTTTCAAGATAGACATGGCGCTGACTTTATTGCCTTACGCGTCGGTCAGGGAGGCTGGGGAGGCCGCCTGTGTGATGTGGGAGAAGATAAACATCAAGTGTGAGCAGCAGAGGCTACCCATGACCGCTTTCCGCCCCAACTTTGCGAACCGTAGCTGGAAAGGGTCGAACACCCATGCCGCAGCTACTCTGATCGAGCCCCTGGCCGGATACCAGAACGTGATCAACAGCAAGGGGCTTATCAACTTCGGGATGGAGCACCCCAAGCTTGATGAGTTCGTGGTCAGGCTCAATGACACGTTCGACACCGAAAAACGTTGGGAGGTCCACAGGGAGACCGCCAGGTGGATCTTCGACAACGTAGTCCACATTCCGCTGATGGAGGCCAACTTTATCTACCCTCTTAGCGCCAAGGTTGACACGTGGCAGCTACAGTGTTGCTTTTACTCCCATCTGAACAACCTCGAGTACGCACCCCACCGGAAGTAGGAGTATCGCTGCTAGCGGTCTGTGCTCACCTTAAATCAGTGAGGTAGGATATGGAGGGAGGCTATGGTGCACTATAGACTGCTGAATCCCAAAAGGGTGGTCCCCGTCCTGCTGCTGGTAGCTCTTATAATAGCGGTGGCCTGCGGAGGGGAGGAGGCGACCCCAACGCCTGCTCCACGGCCCACGGCTACTCCAGCACCGACACCAACATCTGCACCGCAGCCCACGGCTACCTTAGCGCCTGCGGTCCTCATTCCAACACCCGTACCAGCCGTGGCGACTGCGACTTCCAGACCCGCTCCCACCGCAACACCTGTACCGGTGGCAACCCCGACGCCCACACCCACACCTCCGGCAAAGGTGAAGCCCACAGGCTCTCTCGGCATCGCTTACAATGAGATAGGTACGCCGCAGCTCCTACCCAAAAATACCGGCTATCCTCAGGCGTCCTACAACAACACTGCTATCTACGAAACGGGATGGAGAGGTGGCCCCAAGGGAGAGCTTGAGCCCTGGCTCATCAGGGAGTGGAGCAACTCGCCGGACTTCCTCACCTGGACCCTCAGACTCCAGAAAGGGGTGCAGTTCCACAAGGGCTGGGGCGAGTTCACCGCCCAGGACCTCAAGTGGAACATAGAGAATGCCCTGGCCGAAGGTAGTATACATCCGGGCATCCCAAACTTGAGGTCGGCTTTCCAGCTTGACAAGGGCGGCTATATCAAGGTAGTGGATGATTACACCCTGGAGGTGTACACTGGAACAAGAAAGGCCTTCGATCTGCCGTGGGCTTTGTGGAGTTGGGGGGATCTGATAGGAGTGTCAGCTACTAGCAAGAAGTACTACGAAGCGGTGGGAGAGCAGAAGGCTACTATCGAGGGCATAGGCACATCTCCCTGGGAGTTCGCGGAGTTCCGCTCAGGAGACGTGTTCCGCATGAAGGCAGTCGAGAACCACTGGCGCAAGACCCCCAACTTCGCAGAGCTGGTCTTCCGGGAGATACCCGAGGTGTCCACCCGGGTTGCCAGCTTCCAGACGGGCCAGGTAGACAGTATGCACATGAACGCCGAGTCTCTCCCTGTGATTGAGAAAGTGCCCGGCGTCAAGTTCCTGCGCTTCCCCGGTGCTTTCATGGTCTGGCTGAACATTCATGGGAATAATTACATAGACCGGGAGGGTGTCCCCAAGAGAGATACCAGCCTGCCCTGGGTCTCCGCATCAGCAGATACCAGCTCTCCTGAGTGGGAGCGCGCCCGGAAGGTGCGGGAGGCCATGAGCATCGCCATAGACAGGCAATCCATAGTGGACGCGCTGCTGCTGGGTGAAGGGCGGCCTATCTCTCATCTATTCTGGCATGGCCACGATGCCAGGCTGGGTTACCTGAAGGACCTGAAGTACGAGTACGACCTTGAGCGGGCCAAAAAGCTTCTGGCTGAGGTGGGCCAGGCCAACGGCTTTGACATAGATATTGCCCTCACTCTTATGCCCACCCCTGGGGTGAGAGAGGCCGGGCAGGCTGCTTGCGTGATGTGGGAGAAGATAAATGTGCGGTGCAAGCAGACGCAGATACCCATGACCGCTTTCCGCCCCAACTTTGTGAACCGCTCCTGGAAAGGGTTGAACACCCATGGCGCATCTACCATTATCGAGCCTCTGTACGCATACACGAATGTGGTCAACAGCAAGGGGCTTATCAACTATGGCATGGAGCACCCCAAGCTCGACGAACTGCTGGCCAGGGTCTCCGCTACATTTGACACCGAAGAGCGATGGGAGCGCCAGAGAGAGTTGGCCAAGTGGATGTTTGAAAATGTGACTCTCATGCCACTGGTTGAGGGCAACTTCATTTACCCCCTTGGCCCTAAGATAGATGTGTGGCCCCTGCAATGTTGCTTTTACGGCCACTTGAACAACCTTGAGGACGTACCCCACCGGAAGTAGGGGTACGGCTGGCGGCAGACGGCCCTTGCTTCAAGGCAATTAGGGGGACGAATTGGATGCTAT
>CAYWGG010000324.1:0-3013 GCA_964457285.1 uncultured Dehalococcoidia bacterium | reverse complement strand
GACCGCCAGACCGAGTCCTGGTGGCAGGAGTTTGGAGGAGAGGCTGTTGTGGGCGACATGACCGGGAAGGTGCTGGAACTCCTGCCCCTGAGCATCGTTTCCTGGAAGGAGTTCAAGGACGCCTTCCCCACTGGGAAGGTGCTGTCCAAGAATACGGGCTACGACCGACCCTATGGACTGAGCCCTTATGAGGGCTATGACTCCTTTGGCTCTGCGCCCCTTTATCAGGGGCCCTCGGACGACCGCCTGCCAGCCCTGGAGCGGGTGGTGGCCGTGATTATAGGAGAGGAATCGCTGGCGGTGCCCTTCTCGGTGCTGGAGAAGGAGCCGGTGGTGCACTACAGCCTGACCGGGCAGGACCTGGTGGTGTTCTACAAGAAAGGGACGGCTTCGGCCCTGGATAACTTCGTCCTCGCCGAAGGGCGTGACGTGGGGGCCGCTACGGTCTTCGACCCCAACCTGGAGGGACAAAAGTTAAGGTTCAGGGCCGATGGGGATGAGATCGTGGACGAGCAGACCGGCAGCACCTGGAACCTGTTGGGACAGGCGACATCGGGCCCTCTAAAGGGCAAAGAGCTTACCCCCATACCACACCGGGGGAGCCAGCTATGGTTCTCCTGGGTGGTGTTCAAGCCTGATACCATCATCTATAAGGGGTAGTAGGGGCGCAGCGCCTCTACCTAGTCTAGCTTGAACACCTTCGCTGCGTTTTCGCCCAGGACCTTCTCCTGGTCCTGTTTGGGAAGGCCCTTAAACAGCTCGCTAACGTGCTCCTGCGCCTCAAGTCCTATGGACCGAATGTGGGGGAAGTCAGACCCCCACAGGACGCGGTCAGCTCCTATGAGGGGGAGCATACTGGGCCCATAGGCATCATCAATCAACCCGTGGTAGATGCGCGTCTTCATATAGTCGCTGGCCTTCATCTTCAGCTCAGGCAGACGCATGCGGGGGCCAAAGCCGGAGGGGTCTTGTAGCTGGTCTATGTTCCACATGAAGTGTGGGATCCAGGATACCTCAAACTCGCTACACACCACATTGAGTTTCGGAAAGCGGTCCAGGATACCTCCGAAGATGAAGTCGTTGGCAAGCACTCCCTGTATCTCGCCAAAGAGCTCCAGCATCCCACGTGGATTTTCTCCTCTTTCCTGAGGTGTCTGGGTGTCCACCAGGATCAGTGGTGCGAGGACTCGGCCTGTGAGAATGTGCAGCGTGATGGGAGCGTCAGCTTCCTGGGCGATGGCCCAGAATCGGTCGTAGGCTCGGTCACGATAGGGTGGACAGCCTACCGGTGCCTGGCAGTTAATCATCGGGCCTACCAGGCCTTTCTTCAGGGTCCTCTGCATCTCCTTAATGGCCCAGTCAATGTCATGCATCGGGATCACGCTCACGCCTATGAGCCGTTTGGGGTCGTAGGACAGGAACTCGGCCTCCCAGTCATTGAAGACCGCTGAGCACGCCTGCACCACCTCGACATCTGGATTTCGCAGGATAGTCAGCATTCGGGTGGGGTTGAGCACCTCAGCCTCGATGCCTGCCTCTTCCTGGAACCTGACACGCACCTCTGGGATGTAGCCACTGGCCCCCAGGCCCTTTTCCGCAGCTTCTATGGCAGCTGAGTCCGATGTAGGGAGCAACTCACGGATCTCAGACACGGGCCCTCCCAGGTTGCCCGAGTAGAAGAAGACGCCCTTCCGTCCCTGGTGTTCGTCAACGACCCGGGGAGTCCGGTCCCCAAACTTATGTCCCAAGGCATTCCACCATAGGTCGTAGGGCTCCATAACGTGCGAATCCGCCGAGATAATCCTTTGGAAATGCTGCGTCGTTGCCATTGGTCCTCCTTTCCCTCGGTAAAAACTTGGGCGAGTGGTTCCAGCTACGTCTGAGCGCTACACATACCGAAGCCACCGTCTTTGTAGAAAAAGTAGGGGCGTACTGCGGTACGCCCCTACTGTAAAGCAATCCTCATTCTAAGTCAACTGGCAACGCTTCAGAGCGCCTCCATCAAGGTGCAGCGCACCAGGTCTGTAGCGTTGAGGCTGATGCGAGTGCGGTCGGGGAGGCCACGGCCAGCGTAGTTGTACGCACGATTGCGTAGGACATCTGTACCGGCCACAGCCATATAAGTCTTGCCCTGGCCCAGGTTCTGGGTGGCAGGCTGGTCGCTCTGGGGCACCACATGCACCGCCAGGCCCAGGCGAGAACCGCTGTAGACTCGCACGGCACGGGCCAACTCATCGGTAAGGCCAGCATCATCCTGAAGCAGTCCGTCCATCTCATTCGAGCTTTTTCCCAACGCAGCGAGAAGACGCCGTATGGAAGCCGTGCTGTTGCCGATAATGCCCTCGGTGAAATGGTCTCGGCTGGCCTGTTGCAGTCGCTCCGCCGTCATGCCCCCGGTGAGGTCTTCGTAGACGGCTATGGTCAGCTCCCTCTGGCGTAGTAGCTCCCCTACCACATCCTCCATAGTCTGGTTATCAACGGCAAAGACGTGCCTGCCCAGCAGCCCTCGGACTTCCTCCTCCACAGGGGCAATGAGGGCATGGGCGTCCTGAAGGTTGGCCGCTTTGGCGGCGATCCGCACGTCCACCTGGCCTGGATGGGCCAGCACACCCAGGGTGGGGTTGCTGGAGCTGGCGATGAGGTAGCCTATACGGTCATCAACGCTGCTCTCTCCCAGGTCGGCCACTTTGAGCACCCGGTAGGTGATAACCTCTGATAGCCCAAACTTCGTTCTCAGGTATGGGGCTACCTCATGCTCGAACAACCACTTCATCTCAAAAGGGACACCCGGAAGGCTGATGACTACGCCACGGGGGTCCTCCACAATGAAAGCCGGGGCCGTGCCATTGGGGTTCTCCACAGGAATAGCCCCAGAAGGGATATAAGCCTGCTTATCGTTGTTGGGAGTCATGATCAAGCCCCGCCGATGGAACCGCTCCCGTATCTGCTCCAGCAAGCGCTCATCCAGCACCAGCTCTCGCCCTGTCACCTCAGCGACGATCTTACGGGTCAG
>CAYWGG010000323.1:0-3019 GCA_964457285.1 uncultured Dehalococcoidia bacterium | reverse complement strand
TGCCCACGAGAGTGGCATACCCGCCGTAGCTACCGCCCACGATGGCGATGCGCTCCGGGTCGGCTATCCCCTGGTCAATGGCCCACCTGACGGCATCCATCAAGTCGTCGTGCATCTTGCCGCCCCACTCCCTGCTGGAGGCGTTGATGAAGCCCTTGCCGAACCCGGTTGACCCCCGGAAGTTGACGCTCAAGACCGCATAGCCTCGGTTGGACAACCACTGGTGCCAGGAGTTGTAACCCCAGTCATCACGGGCCCACGGCCCGCCGTGGACGAACAGCACCATCGGCAGTGGCTTGTCGGGGTGAGCATCGCCATCCCTATCACTCCACAACGGCAGGGTGTAGTAGCTCACCAGGTCCAGCCCGTCCCGCGACTTTATGACCACCGGGTGCATCTTCACCAGGGGCGTTCCCTCCAGCGCCTGACGATTGGTGAACAAGAACTCCGCCTTTTTCTCCTCGCGACTGTACCGATAGTAACGCAGGGGGCCGTTGTCCAGCATGTAGACGACGATCCAATATTTGTCATCCAGCGTGCGGCTGACAACCTCGATGTCGCCACCAGCAACGGTGCGCAGGTACTCCAGGTCGGGGGCGATGGAGTCATCCAGGACACGCCAGTGCTTCCGCTCATAGGTGAAGGCGGCGGCCTGGACGTTCTTTTCTGTTGGATGGACCATCACACCACTGATGTCCGCCCGTGGGTCTTCGGCCAGGGCCGCGACTTCGCCGGTGTCCAGGTCGATGGTAGTCAGGGCGGCGGTGTCTCGGCCTCGGCTGTCGAACACGTAGAGGACTCTGCCCGTCTTGTCGAACCCCACAGGAGAGGTAGTGAGCAGGTCCTCCATGCCTATCTTAATGAACGGCTCCCAGCCACCCTCGCCAGCCCGTGCTTCCCCTGTAAGGGCGGGCTTGAGGATCTCGCTTCCGCCATCGGGCGTGACCCGTCCTGCGAAGCGGACGTTGTAGCTGTCGTCGGTGATGAAGCCTACGAATCCCTCGTTCTTCTGAATGAGGCGCCTGTCTCCGGTGCGGATGTTGATACGGTAGAGGTCGTGGAGCTGGGGGTCGCGGTCGTTGAGCCCGACGAGGACCTCATCAGGGAATTTGGGGCTGACCTCCTGGACCTGGGCCTGCACACCCTCCATAGGAGTCAGGTCCACGGTCTGGCCTGTAGCGAGGTCAACGCTGTAGACGCGCCAGTTCTCGTCGCCGCCCTTGTCCTGGATGTACCCGATATGGTTGTTGGTATACGCCCAGTCATAGAACCGGATACCACGGCCGGTGTCATGAGTAACAGGCCTGGCGGCAGCGGGGTCGTCGGCGGGTCCCACCCAGACGTTGAGGACGCCATCTACCGGGGCGAGGTAGCCTATTCGGGTCCCGTCGGGGCTGAGCCTGGGCATGGCCCTGTCTGGGTTGCCGAACAGGACTTCCCGCGATATGAGAGGGGTTATATCCTGCTGTTCCATTAGTACTGGCCAGCTTTTGGCAGACTGGCTACTTCCTTTCGTATCGAGTCAAGTCGCCCGGCGACATCTCGGACCTCTGGTGTGGAAGCCTGGCATTTGGGACACCAGACGTGCGCTCGGGAGGAAAGCATCATGTTCTCTTTCTTCACCTCAAAGGTCCCTACCTCCGACCTGCAAACCCCACACATCTGTGTAACCGTTACCAGCTCTCCTGCCATCGTTCCCTCCCGCTCCGGTAAACCTGCATCTCCCATTCCAGGAGAACGCTCGCATCGCCCTCGACAACCTGAAGGATAATGGTAGCATCATCCTTTGTCAACCTCGGCTTCGCAGAGGGGTGCGATTAAAAGTGGGGGTATAGCCCTCTCCCCCAACCCCTCTCCCACATGTGGGAGAGGGGTGACCGAAGGTCGGGGTGAGGGCAGATTCCACCCCTTTTTAATCACACCCTTCGCAGGGGGGCTTCTCGATTTCGTGATGACCCTTTACAGGGGATTGACGGCGCTGGCAGGCGTCACTACACTCATCCTTGTCTGAGGATGCTTGGTTTGGGCCAGGAGAGTTTAATTCAATCAGTGAGGAGGCAGAGAGATGGGGTGGCTTGACGGGCAGGTGGCTCTAATCACGGGTGGGGGCTCAGGTATCGGTCGTGCCATCGTTGACCGCTATATTGAGGAGGGTGCTCGCGTGGGTGTTCTGGAGCGCTCCGCCGAAAGGGTGGAGCAGCTACGGACTGACCTGGGCGACTCGGTGGCAGCTATTCAGGGCGATGTGACCCGTCTGATGGACAATAAACGGGCCGTAGCGGAAACCGTGAGGGCCTTTGGCCACCTGGATATACTGGTAGGCAACGCCGGGGTCTTTGACAGCTTCATATACCTGGCCGATTTCCCAGAGGAAAAGCTCAGTCAAGCCTTCGACGAGCTTTTCGGGGTCAACGTCAAGGGTTGTATCCTGGGGGCAAAAGCGGCGCTGCCTGAGCTGCTTAAAACCGAAGGGTGCATGGTATTTACAGCCTCCGTTGCAGGCTTTAACTCCGCCGGAGGCGGAGCCCTATACACCGCCTCGAAGCATGCGGTTGTGGGGCTGATTCGCCAGTTGGCTTCAGAGCTTGCCCCCCAGATCAGGGTGAACGGCGTTGCACCAGGCGGCGCCATGACAGACCTGCGCGGCCTGGTGGCAGTGGGCCGAAGCGATAGGTCCCATTTTGCCGACCCAGGCACTGAGGAGAGGCTGCGCGCTGGCAACCCCATGCACATAGCGCTTGAACCCAGCGATATGGCCGGAGCATACGTGTTTCTGGCGTCCAGGGCAAGCGCCAGGGGAGTTACAGGCACCATCATCCCCACCGATGCGGGGACACTCCTTCGCTGGCGACCTCGGAGCTAAGGGGTGTGACTAAGAGCTAATAGATTCCTTGACGTTACTTTGGTGGTGTGTTATAAACCAATTAGTCCGAATTTCTTCTGACAAAGCTCGTGGGAACGCAAGGAGGAGCATCATGGTGACGGACGTAAAGGGCCTGGTGGACGCTGACAAAGGCCT
>CAYWGG010000322.1:0-3020 GCA_964457285.1 uncultured Dehalococcoidia bacterium | reverse complement strand
CGTCACCTACGATCCCTTCAGGGACCATCTGTGGGTATGCACCGGCGATTACGGCGCCGAGTGCTACATCATGCGTGTGAGCAGCGACTGGCAGGCGGTAGAGGCCGTGCTGAAGGGGAGCCAGCAAACCCGCGCAGTTCGGCCCATACCAACGCCCCAGGGCCTGTACTTCGCTACCGATTCGGAGCTGGAGCAGAATTATATCTACCGCCTGAATACCGATCATACCCTTGAAAGGCTCTCCCCGATCGCCGGGCCTGGCATGTGGGGTTGCCAGGTGGGCTCGGCCCTCTTTTTTTCTACCGATGTGGAGCCCAGTAAGGTCAATCTTGACCCCTTTGCCAGTGTGTACAGCAGCCGCGATGGGAATAGCTGGTCCAGGATAATAGCGTGGCGGAAGGACCCCTGGCACATGCCCCTGTTTCAGTTCGGCAACGTTATCCTTCCTAGAGGGCAGAATGACACCGGCATCCTGGCAGCTACCGGCATGGCAGTACAGAGAGAGGACGACGTTATGCACCTGTGGAGGGTGGAGTGATGGAGACCCAGGCGATGGTACAGTCAACGGTGAGGGAGACCACGCCAGAGGACAAGGGGGATATTTTTAAGCTCAGAGAGGCCGTTTACGGTGAGCCTTTCAACGATGAGGAGTGGCGCTGGAAGTTCGAGAAGCACTCGAAAATTTACGTAGCAGAAGTCAACGGCTCAGTTGTAGGTCTGAGGGCTTTTATCGTCGAAAGGCTAAAAATCCTCGATAAGGTATGGTTAGCGGGCCTTGGAGTAGATATTATGGTACACCCCGATTTCAGGCGATACGGCATCGCTTCACAGGTAGCTAACGAAGCCTTCGTCGAAATGGAAAGAGCAGGTATCCCGATCCTGGTAGGGTTCCCCAATGAAGCCGCTTTTCAGGCCTATTCACGAAGACGCTCCGACTGGAGGCATGTCTGTTCCGTGCCCATGCTGGTCAGGCCACTTAACTTTGATGGCATTCTCGGCAAGTACGTCAGAAACCCGCTGCTCAGGGCCCTGGTGAAGGTGCTCACCCAGGTCTTTTGGGGCATCTTCTTCCACGGGAAAGTCCACAGGGCCCAGGGCTTCACCGTAAGTCAGGCCGAGGGCTTTGATGAGCGGTTCGACGCTCTCTGGGAGGAGGCGCGCCAGCAATACCAGGTCATGCTGGTGAGGGATAGGGCTTTCCTTCAGTGGAGGTTCAAGGAGAGGCCAAGAGCGGAGTATGTGGTCCTTGTAGCCGAAAGGGATGGGAAACTCCTGGGGTATGTTGTTCTTCGAGAAGCTCAGATGTTCGGCCTGAACCTGGGGTTCATCCTGGACATCTTGACGGCGAACCAGAACGTGGCGGCCGCCCTCGTCTCGGAAGCTCGCGAGTACTTCAAGAAGCGCAGGGTGGATGCCATCGGATGCTTGATGCTGGAGCACGCTGAATACTTCAAAGTGCTCAGGAAGGCCGGGTTTGTTATAGCTCCGAAGAGGGCTATTCACAAGGAGTTTTACTTCGGAGTTCAGGTCAAGCCTTCAACCCTGGCTCATGAGATAATAAACAGCCGAGAGCGCTGGTACATAACCTTTGCGGACGTGGATGTGGTCTAAATGGCCTGGCTCATAGTAGTTGGCACGTACCCCCAACTGAGGACCTTATCTATAAATCGGCGTAGTAGCTCCACATTGTGTTCTCCGACGGACCGCTTATGTCGTTTAGGGAACTGAGGTGGGAACTCCTGCTGATCTGGCGACACAAATTCCCAGGGATGGCAGTAGAAATTCAGGATATGCCCTCTGTTGTACACTCGCCTCGCAGCCCATAGGGTCAGAGAAGGGCCCAGGAGCCTCAGGGCCGTCATGTTGACGGGGAATATGAAGGAGGAGGGGGCTACTTCGATGATGGGACTTGCGCCTCGCCGTCCCAGGCGGTCAGTGCTGGGATGATATGGCTCCAGGGGAGCGCGGAAGTAGCTGAGGCTATTGACCATCCCGAATCCTGCATCAAACCGGCGAGCGGGGACTGAGGAATCTACGCGATACTCCAACTCTTCCAGGACCCGCAGCATCGTGCTGCTGACCTGCAAAAAGGGGGCCCTGAAGATATAAGGTCTGGTGTTTGTAACCTTCTCGATAGTCTCCGTCGCTTTAAGGAGCCACTCTCGCTGCTTTTCGTAAGGGGTTGAAGAGAAGTTCTCCTCCATATCAAGGGTATGCGCCCAGCCGTGCGTCCCGATCTGGTGGCCCGCACCAGCAGCCCCATTGACCAGGCCAGGATAGGCATCAGCGAACCTTCCAGCAACGAATATGGTAGATGGGAGTCCATATTCGTTGCAGAGTTTTAGCAGGGCTTCCAGGCCGGGCGCTGAGCCAGGAATCCAGTCGGCGTCAATAGTCAGCAGGAACTTTTTCCCAGCACTATTCTTCTCCAGGGTTTACCTCCGGCTTTATCTATGTGGTTGCATGACTTAAGATGTATCATAAGACCGCCTAATGTTCAAGGTTAGGCAACCAGACCATATCTCCAAAGGACAGCAGGAAGGTATACATGAAAGCCCTTCTTCTGAGCCAGTACTATCCACCGGAGGTGGGTTCCGCATCTCAAAAGGTGTCTGAGCTGGCTGAGTATCTGGCCGAGAGAGGGCATGAGGTAACTGTAGTTACGGGATTTCCTAACTATCCAGGGGGCGTTGTCTACAAAGGGTATAGTAGAAGGAAGCTGTATCAGCGGGAGCAGGTCAACGGCGTCCGTGTCATGCGAACGTTTTTGTTGACCACCCGCGAACGCCGCAGCTTCCGGGGAAGGATGAAGAACCATCTTTCCTTCATGGTCTCATCCATCTTCGGGGCCCTGGGCTCAGGCCACCACGATATAGTCTACGCATACTCTCCACCCCTGTTTCTCGGCTTCTCTGCTTACGTGGTGAGCCGGATATACCGCGTTCCCTTCGTCCTGGACCTGAATGACCTGTGGCCGAAGGCCCCTATCTTCCTTGGCATTTTGAAGAACCCCATACTAA
>CAYWGG010000321.1:0-3023 GCA_964457285.1 uncultured Dehalococcoidia bacterium | reverse complement strand
AGGGAGCGAAGCGACCGAAGAATCTAACCCTGACTTGTGATTAGGATAGATTCTTCGCTTCGCTCAGAATGACAGCCCATCAAATCTTGGTTGACAGAGTACTAGCGCAGGGCAACTTCATATACGGGCTGAGTTTTGCTCTCCGTTTTCCGCTGACACGCCTGACGAAGGCGATTCACGGAAAACTCTGCCTTGTTGATGAAGTCCGACGCCCCAGAGGGAAGAGCTTCTTCGATATACTCCCGCTGGTGGTGGGCGCTCATCAGGACCACTTTGACGTCCGGGAAGCGGGAATGGATCTCCTTGGTAGCCTCCAGGCCATGAAGACCTGGCATCTCAACGTCTAGCAAAACTACGTCTGGATGGAGCTCTTCCACCAGACTTATCGCAGTGCGGCCATCGTGGCTTTCGGCAACGATCTGGAACTCCTTGTACGGCCTTAGCAGGTCCGCGACCAGTCCGCAGAACTCGGGCTCGTCGTCGGCTACTACAAGAGTAGTCACCGCTTCGTTTCCCTGGTACATTGCTCGCCTCAGGGCCGCCGACTTTTTCCCATTTCCATTGCCATTGCCGTTGGATGACAACACATAAGCAGCTTCTTTGGGGACCTCCGTAACGCTCAGAGGCAGCGCCTCCGTCTCGCTGGGGATAGGAAAGGACGCAACTATAGTGGTGATCTCACCTGTATTGCTTTTTATCTCCAGGGTGCCTCCCACGGCCCCGCAGTAGTCCTGCATGGAGAGGATGCCGAAGCCGGGCGGCGTCGCCTTCACATCGAACCCACACCCGTTGTCCTGAATCGTCATCATGACCCTGTCCGCGCTGGGGTTATCCAACCTCAGCGCCACTCTATTGGCCTTAGCATGTTTCAGCACGTTGCTCAGCGCCTCCTCAGCCACCCGGTAGATAGCCAGGCGTAGCTCCTCTGGTAGTCCACCCTGCCACAGCTCTTCCTTGGAGGGATCAGACACGTCAAAATGCAACTCTACGTAGAAGCTCTTGTGGAACTGGTCTGCCAGGGAGCGCAGGGACGCCTGAAGACTCATCCGGATAAGGGATGGGTGAAGCCGCTGGACTACTGAGCGGATCTCCCTCTGATTGATCTCGTCTAAGAGGTGGGCCGTCCTGGTGATGTGCTCAGCGGCGGTGGCAACGTCGGTGCTCATGGATGCCTGGGCCATGTGCAGCCATTGAGTAGCTACCAGCAAGCGGTTCTGTACCGGTCCGTGAAGCTGCTGCGCTACCCCCTTACGAAGCTCTTCCTGGGCGTTGACCACGCGGCGACGGGAGCGCGTCAGCTGTTCCGTGGCATTGGCTAACTCAGACGTTCGCTCTTGCACTCTTATCTCAAGGTCATCCTTGGCCTTCTGTAGCTCCTCCTCCGCCCATTTGAGCTCAGTGATCTTCCGCGCCAGTCTGGAGAAAGCGAAATAGATTATAGCTACAGGTATGAATAGCACTACAACACTCCAGGCACTCTCGCGATATACCATCGCCCCCAGAAGTCCGAAGGCGAACAGGCTTAGCTCCACTGGCCCATTCTCCCTGGTGCCCATCCACCAGAAGCGCAGGGGGTTGAACCCCATATGAAGTCCCGCGGCGACCGAGACCAGGGACGTATTGGCCAGGTAGCAAATGGCTGCTGCGGGCACTATTGCCAGAGTCAGAAGACCCTCCCCTGCGGACAGCGCGTGGAACACCACCGAGGTCAGCCCCACATAAAGGGCAGTCGCACCTGCATTGAAGGGGTATTTATACCACGGCACACGCACCTTCTCTCCCCAGAACCGCACCAGGAAGGTGTAGGTCACCACTCCCACCACACCAGCCAGGGCGGCTGCTCCGGGCTCCAGAAGAAGGGCAGCGCCAAAGAGAGCGGCGGTGGAGACATCGGTCTTGACCCTGGGCCCTACGTGGAGAAGAAAGCTCCCTGCCAGAACGATCAGGAGTACGAAAAGGCCCATCTCACCCAGAGTCGAGGGCTCCCACTCCACTCTCTGTGCCAGGTGGGCGAGCAAGGCCATGCCCGCGATGCCCACCAGGACTATATAGACTCGCAACACCTTCGGCAGACCAGGGGTTATCTCTTTCATGCTGTATACCTCTCCAGTCTGTACACCTTACATCAGTGCCCTTTATCCAACGAATGGAGTAAAAATGGGGGGCGATATTCCCACCTCGCTGGTCGTCCCTCTAGCAGGTGGCCGGGATAAGGATTTCCAGTTTTATAGCCTGGTTGACCGAGCCAGCGGCTCTGCCGAGCTCGCGTCGATCATCGGTAGTAACCCAGACCTCTACCTGATTCCCATCGGCACCTTCCAGAGGCTTCACAAAGTAACCGACCTTAGCCGGGATGCCATCACGGCGGCACTCGAGGCTGAAATCCCGCCACAGGAGGACGGTTTCAGCTTTGACCGTTTCTTCGACCTCAGCCTCAGCGTCCTTTGGCAGCTCGACCACGATTAGGGTGTGATAATTGTCAGCGCCATCCGGGTCATCCACTACCGACCAGGCAGTATGGATTTTCACACTCTCCACTCTAATGGTGGCGTTCCACCACCAGGACCCATAGGCCACAGCCGCCCCAAGGATGAGCGCCCCTATGAGGACTCCCAGAATCACCAGAGATCGTAACCGCCACATATTCTTCCTCCTTGGGAGCGGCTGACTATTTATAGACTGTCTGCCACGTGAAGGTTATGTACCTACCGGTTTACCCGTACCCCTGCCCCATTCCCACTGATGGAGAAGGAGCAGGGGTGAGGGTCTATGGTCCTGACTTTCTGCTCTTAGCAAGCTACACCGTTAGTAGGGAGCAGGACCTGCTGGCTTATGGTCTGACCCACCGCGCCGGCCTTTTCGCCCACTACTACCCCGTCGGCGGTGAGGGTAATCTTGGCCTGAGTTCCAGTCGCACCTGCCTCTGCCGACACCTTTCCATCTACCCGGACCTGGACGCCGTTTGAGAGGCAGGCCAGTTTCTTGCTGCGTTTGATGGTGACAGTCTCGTTTGTCCCCGTTTC
>CAYWGG010000320.1:0-3067 GCA_964457285.1 uncultured Dehalococcoidia bacterium | reverse complement strand
AGGGGCAACAGAGGCGCAATGAGGAAAGAGGCCCATCCAGCTAGGATAGGGCCTCCTTGTCCATGAAGCTATCCCAAACCTATTTAGGAAACCTCTGGACCAACTTCTACCTGTCCCGTACCTCAACCTGGTGGGAGAACACCATGTTGTTGCCGTAGCCGATCCCATCCCACTGGTTGGGGAACTCCACAGGCTGGGTCTCTCCCTTGTTGTTGGTGGCCCGCGACATCAGGGTATAGTTACCCGGACCCGGGGTTCGCCACGTGTACTCCCAGCGGTACCAGGAGTAGCCGGCCCTGGGCGTAAGGCGGGCAGCCTTCCATGTCTTGCCGCCATCGGTGCTTACATCCACCCTGACCACCTCGTCCTCGCCTGACCAGGCGGCTCCGGCCACCGTATAAGCGCCAGTTGGGACTATCTCACCCGGCATGGGGTTGGTGATGATGGACTTCACCTTCATCCTGGTGAGGTAAGTGTAGTAGGTGGGAGCATCAGGCCCGTTTTTGACCATGTACCGCTCTGTCTGGTAGAACCCCTTGAACTCATGATCGGTGACGTGGATGCCCACCAGCCACTTGATCGAGGTCATCCCATACCAACCGGGCACCAGGAGCCGCAGAGGGTAGCCGTGGTTGGGAGGCAGGGGCTCGCCGTTCATCTCATAGGCGAGCAAGGTATCCGGATGAGTCGCTTTGGCCAGGGGAAGGCTCCGCTCATAAGTGACCTCAGGGGGGTCGTCCACTACCTCATCCGGGCCGTGGTCAGCGCCCGAGAACACCACCTCCACCGCCGAAGGCTTCACCCCCGCCATTTCTAGGACGTGGGGCAGGGACACTCCCACCCACTCGGCGTTACTCAGAAGGCCGTGGCCTGACACTCTTTCCATTGCGCCACTGTTGCGGGTCCGTTTGGCCCAGTACTGGGGGACGGGGCCGTTGCCACAGCACTCCAGAGTGACCTGGAAGCGCCTCTGAGGCATCCGCCGTATCTCCTCGTAGGTGAGGCTGAGGGGGCGCTTCACCTCGCCATCTACCACCAGACGATATGTGGCTACGTCAATCTCCGGCGCATCCTTCCAGTGGTTGCGGATATAGAACAGGTCATTGGGGACTATGTGGTCCTGCAAGGCCTTGGGAGGTGCAGCGAAGGTCCGCCAGCCTGCATTGGTGGGGATAATCTGAAGCACCTCGGTTTTGGTACTTGGGGTAGCCATAGCAACCTCCTTACTTAGCATTCAGCCATCAGCTTTTAGCTGAATTCTGATGGCTGACGGCTTACTCTACTCCAGATAATTGGTCTCAAGCTCATCCGAGGGGAAGATAACCAGCAACCTGGCGGGAACCCAGGTGTTGTTCACCAGCTTGTGGGGCACCCCTGGAGGAGCGAACAGGGTAAAGCCAGACCGGACGGTGCGGACTTCGTCACCTACATGCAGCTGTATGGAGCCCTCCATTATCATGATGGCCTCATCAATGGAGTGGGTGTGTAGCCGCCCTTCTGACCCCGGTTGTACAACTATCTCCCTTATGGTAAGGGACCTGGCGCCGTCCTCGCCCGATACCAGCGACCTTGCGCTCCTCTTCTCTACGGGCCTTGGCATGGGCCGGGTGCTGTGCTCGATAATAGGCATACTATCCTCCTCAGTCACTCCTTTCCCCTCGATGGGGGAAGGCTGGGATGGGGTGCTTCCCCCTCACCTCAATCCTCTCCCACCAGGGGAGAGGAGGTTAGGTCTGATCTTCCTGTCTTACGCCTCATCTGGCAGTTATAGTCACCTGGTAGGGGACAATGGCGTTGAAGTTCTTCCGCATGTTGTTATAGCGAGGCTCCCTTGGCTGGACGTTGCCCATCTCATCCGTGGCCCTGGACATAATGGCATACTCGCCGGGCTCCTGCACATCCCACAGATGCGACCACCTCACCCACATCCATCGCTCTCTGGGCTCTTCCAGATGGGCGGTGTTCCAGCTTTGACCGCCGTCCACGCTCACCTCCACCCTGTTGATGAGTCCGCTACCTCCCCACGCCAGACCCCGGATAACGTGCTGGCCCGCAGGGAGGACTACTTTCTGGTCCTTGGGACTGGTGATGATGGACTTCACCATAATGTTGGTGATCAGCTCCTTCTCCGGGTCTTCCGGGGAGCTGGCGTAGTAGTAGAAATGATAGTGGTACCACAGATCGGGCTCGCTGTCCATCACCTGAAGCCGCCGGAGCCATTTGACCGACCAGTTGCCCGACCAGCCCGGGACCAACAGGCGTATGGGCGCTCCGTGCAGGTGCTCCAGAAGCTCCCCGTTCATAGCGTACGCCAGGATGGTGTCCGGATGGAGGGCCTTCTGGACTGGCAGGGCCTTATCGTAGTAGAAGGGCTGAAGCTCTGGTGTGGCGTTGGCGGGCAGCCCTTTGTCCCAACCTTCCGCCCGCACCCATGCTGCCTTGCCTGTAAGCCCTGCCAGGTCCAGCACAGCTCCTAGAGGCACCCCTGTAAACTCCCCGGCGCTGAGGATCATAGCCTGCTCATCCCTGTAGGGCCTCGGCTTTTCACCCTTAAAGTACTCGAAGAAGTCGGCGTCGCTCCCTGAGCACTCCATGACCGTGCGAACGGTGCGGCCCGGAAGCCGCAACAGGTCTTCATAGGTGAGGCTCAAAGGGCGTTTCACCTCGCCATCAATGGCGAGCGCCCAGTCCTCTGGCCGGACGGGTTCCGGAGCGCCAAAATGCTGGACAACGTAGAAGAGGTGGGTGGGCGTCGTGAGCCCCTTCAAGTCCAGCACCGGCGCTCTTATCCTATTCACACGACCCTGGTCGTCCAGGAGTACCTTCGGCTGAATGGTATTGGGACTCTCCCAACCCATCCACTTATCATCCTCTTTTACCTTCACAGGGCTTGAGCCAATCCAGACAAAGTCCGGCGGTATGACCCTCCTCTCGGTTGTCATATAAACGTCTCCTCTTCTCTCTTTAGTGCTCAGTCCGCTAAAAGCTGCGTCATTCACCCCCATCCCTTCGGCTGCGCTCAGGGCAGGCTCTGACCTTCCCCCATCGGGGGCTGACAGGGGTAGGT
>CAYWGG010000319.1:0-3077 GCA_964457285.1 uncultured Dehalococcoidia bacterium | reverse complement strand
GACTGCTGAGACAACGGCGATGCTCGAAGTGGTAGATTTGGACTTGGCGTTCTATCGAGCCTGAAGAATCCAGAGTCCGTCGAAGCTGAGGGGCTCGTTACCTTCTCCATGGTGGTGGACGGTGAAAAAGAAGGCGAGGGCTTAATGACCTTCCAGGTCTATTACCGTAAGTGGCGTCCCCGGAGTTTTCGTGAGCTAGCCGGCCAGGAGCACGTATCCAGCACCCTACGGCAGGCGGTGCAACAGGGGCGTGTAGCCCACTCCTACCTCTTCTGCGGCCCCCGTGGCACAGGCAAGACCACGACTGCCCGGTTGCTGGCCAAGGCGGTCAACTGTGCAAGTCCGCAGGAAGGAGACCCTTGCAACGGTTGCGCGCCCTGCCAGGCTGTCAATGAGGGCCGGTTCATGGACCTCATCGAGCTGGACGCCGCCAGTAACAGGGGCATAGACGAGATTCGCAACATCCGGGACAGGGTCAACCTTGCTGCTGTAGAGGGAGGTTACAAGGTCTACATCATAGACGAGGCCCACATGCTCACCGAGCACGCCTCCAACGCCTTCCTGAAGACCCTGGAGGAGCCTCCCCCCCATGCCATCTTCATCCTTTGCACCACCGAGCCCCACAAAATTCTGCCTACTATCATCTCCCGCTGCCAGCGCTTCGACTTCCGGCGTCTCACCTCGGACACGATTGTGGAGCGGTTGAGGATTATTTGCCTGGAGGAGGGTGTAGATGCCGAGGGGGAGGCTTTAACGGCCCTCGCCCGTTCAGCGGGTGGCAGCCTCAGAGACGCTGAGAACCTGCTAGAGCAGCTTGTGGTGTCCTACGGCGGACGGATTGGCATCAAGGAGGTCTATGAGCTGTTGGGCCTAGGCCAGGGGGAAAGGGCCCTGGAGTTCGTCCGGTATCTCCTCATGGGGAACGCCTCAGCAGCCCTGGCTGCCATCAACCGGGCGGCCTGGGATGGCGTGGACATCCGCCAGTTGCATAGGCAGGCAGTGGACCTGTTACGGGGAGTGCTCATGCTCCAGTGTGGTTCCAGAGAGTCGGTGGGCATGCCCCTCGAGATGGTGAAAGAGCTGGAGGAGCTGGCGCCAAAGATACCTATGGACAGGGTTATGAAATCGCTGAGAGCCGTGGGAGAGGTGAACATGAGCTACGATGTCTCTTCACCTCTACCCCTGGAGTTGGCTGTGGTGGAAGTGTGTATGGAAGATACACCAGAAGCGGAGATAACCTCCAGGGTCGGCACGCCCCAACCCACTGGACCTGGGAGGTCTTCAGGTCAGATACGACCTGGC
The DNA here is from genome assembly GCA_964457285.1 of uncultured Dehalococcoidia bacterium. GTDB lineage: Bacteria > Chloroflexota > Dehalococcoidia > Lucifugimonadales > JAGWBF01 > CAYWGG01. The sequence goes on along the minus strand of CAYWGG010000319.1, from coordinate 1,775 downwards.
CCATCGTTACGGCCTTCACCATCCTCGCATCCAGAGGCACAGAGGACGACTCCTACTCCCCTTCGGCCCAGCGAACGGGATAACCCGACCACAGGTCGCCCATCTCCGGGAGGAAGCACAGCTGCTGGCGAGGGCTCCAGAGTAGCAGCGAGTCCCAGGGCCGGGGTGTCCCAGCCGCCAGCGCCTGCTCCCCAACCCTCTCGAACCGTGGGCCCGCCAGATAGCCGGGCGGCCGCTCGGCCGCAACAACAGGGGGCCTCGACACCCACAGGTGCAAAGCCAACTGATGAGCCACTTCCCCAGTCGCGCCCTGAGCCCGAAGGCCCACCTGGCCCCCAGGGGGCAGGTGGGCCATTTCAGGAGCGATGGGGTGCGCTGGTCAAGAACCTGAGCCGCTATAAGGGCAAACGCTACAACATTGGAGCGCTCCTCCGTGATTGCAAGAGTCAGCAGGTAGAAGGGGAAACCCTGGTGCTGGCTTTTGCCCACCGCTCCCACCTGGAGAGGATGCAGGAGGAGCTAGATGACCCCCAGGGAATGAGGACGGTGAATGAGGCCCTCTTGAAGCTGTTCGGTGCCTCTTATCAGTTGAGGTTAACCCTTGTGGGCGACAACGGGGCCGCTGCTCCCTCGGCCACTGCCCACAGCCCGCTGGTAAGGACGGCCCTCGGTATTGGCGCAAGAATCATGGAGGAACGGGAACAATGATGAACAGGCAGATGAGACGAATGGCCCAGCGACAGCAGGGGAAGCAACAGCTCCAGGCCCATAACCCACTGGCGATGCTCCAGAAGGTCCAGGAGGAGCTGGAGACCCTCACCGTCGAGGGAAGCGCCGGTGGTGGGGTGGTGAAGGTAGTGATGACCGGCAAGCAGACTGTCGAGTCGGTGACGATAACGCCCGAGGCGCTGGAGGACGTGGAGATGCTCCAGGACCTGGTGACGGCAGCGGTGAACGACGCCCTGAGCAAGTCCCAGGAGATAGCTTCCCAGAAGCTCAGCGCCATCACCGGTGGTTTAAACATCCCGGGGCTGACGTAGGCGATCCCTTTATTATATGGTGAGATGCTGCTATGACTACGATGTTAGGGAATACTCTTAAAATTTATGTGCCATCTGCATCTATGGACACCCTCAAGCAGGTCGGAAACGATGTGCCTCCCGAAGCCATCCGTCACTTCTCGGAGGGCGTCTCCTTATCCCAGGAGGAAAAGTATCCAGAGGCGCTGGAGGCATATGATCAAGCTCTAAGGTACAAGGAGGACAGCCCTGAGACTTGGTATAACAAGGGAGTCGTCCTGGGACGACTGATGAAGCATCAGGAAGCGCTGGAGGCATATGAACAGGCCCTGAAATATCGAGCGGATTTTTCCGACGCGTTGCACAACAAAGGTGTGATCCTGGTGCAACTGGGAAGAGGTCAGGAGGCATCGGGAGCCTTTGAGCGGGTCTATCAACTCGGGGTTAAAGAGGCCGATCTATATCATGGTTGGGCAACTGCATCTCTACTTCACGGCCTGGAAGGACTATTTGACCAGAACATCCGCGCCTTTGAGGAAGCGGTCCTGAAGTACATTGACATCCTGGAAAAGGCTCAACAAGACGGCATGGGCCGTGTGGTAGGGGAAGCGCTGACCAGGTCTAAAGCTGCACTGGAGGTGGAGGCTAAAGAAGGCCGAGTGGACGAGGGACTGCTTGAGGCCATTGAGGAGGTGGAGCTGGGGATAAGGCTCCTATCCATCAAAGACCCCTTTGAGGGAGCTCGTGCTCTCGCTA
>CAYWGG010000318.1:2871-3109 GCA_964457285.1 uncultured Dehalococcoidia bacterium | reverse complement strand
CTGCTGACTTGCCTGAGCATGGCCTTATAAAAGGTGATGTGGGCACGGTGGTGCCATTCCACAGCAACGAAGGGTATGAAGTCGAGTTTATGACCCTGGATGGAGAGACTTTAGCAGTGGTCTCCTTGTTAGCTGGGCAAGTACGCCCTGTTGGTGGTCTCAGGGAGATCGCCCACGCTCGAGCCATCCATTGAATGCAAAAGGCATGGGTACAGATGAAAACCCTCCTCATCTGCGC
>CAYWGG010000318.1:0-2861 GCA_964457285.1 uncultured Dehalococcoidia bacterium | reverse complement strand
GGCTCAGAGTGACAACTACTGATCCTTGAACAAAGAGCTAATATGACTAAAGGCCAGGTTAGTGGCCCAAATCCCCCCATTCCCCCCTTTACGAAAGGGGGGTTAGGGGGGATTTCCTAAGGTCGGGGTGAGGGCTTAAACTTATGAGCAGAGGGATGAAAACTCTCCCCAGTTGCGCCCTCGTGCTAGCCTGCCTTCTTATTGCAGCAGGGTGTGGGGGCAGGTCTCCCACCTCCCCTCCAGCGCCCACGTCTGAGCCTGTGGTAACACCCACTCCCATATCTCTTAGAGCGCCTGAGCTGACGCCAACCCCTGCTCCGACGCTTGTTGCGCCAGTATCTATCTCTATGGCCTCCTCTACAGGGCAGTTGAAGCCAGGCCATGAGTTCCGTGTTGACCTGAGGGTGGACCCCCAGGGAAGGGGCATAAGTGGTGTGCAGGTGTGGATCGAGTACGACCCGGCCATTTTCCAGCCGGTGGGTGCGGAACCTGGAGACCTGCTGGGGCAAGGCCCGATAGAGGCGGGGCCGATTATTGACGAAGTGAACGGCGTCTTTCAGTACGCAGCCGCCAGGATAGGCTCCACCCAGCCGCCAACGCCGCCGGGCCTTTTCGCAAGGGTGACGTTCCGCGCCCTGGAGACCGCCGGGGCAGGAAAGGAGACATTTCTGAAGATCGCAGGGGTCAAGATACCGGACGAGAACATCCAGGAGATCCGTGATATTATCATTGGTGAAAAGCTAAGAGTGGAAATTTCTCCATGAACCAAATCCCCCCTTCACCGATGAGAGCAGGGGCGCACGGCCGCGCGCCCTTACGTCCTCTGCTCTACAGGCTGGCCTACCCGTTGAATACGCACCCGCTCGATCTTTAGCCGCCTCATCTCCAGGATTTCCAGGCAGAAGTCTTTGTAATAGAGAAGCTCTCCCTCCTGGGGGATGTGCCTCAACCGCTCCAGTATGAAGCCAGCCAGCGTCTGGTAATCGCCCTCGGGCAGGCCCAGCCCCAGTTCGTCATTGGCCTCCTGGATACCGATGCCAGCATCCACCTCATAGACGTTCTCACCACCCGCTTCTTTGATGACAGTGAACTCCTCCTCTGCCGGTTCGCCTTCCTCTCCCACAGGCCCCACAATAACCTCCAGCAGGCGCTTCAGCGTCACCAGCCCCGCCACACCACCGTACTGGTCCACCACAATAGCCATCTGCTGCCCCGCCTGGCGTAGCTCCGCAAACAGGTCCCCTACCAGCTTGGTCTCGGGCACGAAAGAGACTGGACGCAAGACATCGGTTACGCTGCTATCGGGTTGGAGGTCCCTCTCGGCCATGCTCTGGAGCAAGTCCTTCACCGAGAGGATGCCAACTATATTCTCAGTATCCTCCTCGAAGACGGGAAAGCGGGTGTAGGCTTCCTGACTATAGATTCTCAGGAACTCCTGGAGTGTAGTTTTCTTCTCCACCCAGGCGATCTCCATCCTTGGGGTCATGACCTCCTGCACCTGGCGGTCGCCGAAGTGAAACACCTTCTCCAGCATCTCCGCTTCCGTGGGCTCCACCATACCCTCGGTATCGGCCATGTCTATAAGCATCCTCAGCTCTCCCTCGGTAACCGAAGGAGAGTTGATCATCTGGCTTCCACCAAGCAAGCGCAGGAACAGTCTCGGTAGAATGGTGAACAGAAAAATAAGGGCGGTCTCCAGGGTCATAATCACCTCTATTGGCCTGGCTACTACCAGCGACCACCGGTCTGAGGCACGGGCGGCCAGGGACTTAGGGATGATCTCCCCAAAAGTCACGATAAGAACGATGTCTAGTATGGTAGCTATCAGGATGCTTAATCCACCCTCGCCCAGAAAAGATATGGCCAGGGCCGTGCTCACGGAGGTGGCAAGGATAATGAAGGCGTTCTCCGTGAGCAGGATGGTGGCGAAGAACCTTTCGTGATTCTCCACTACGCGGCGGACAGCTTCAGCCGCCTTGTCGCCGAGCCGTGCTCTGTGAAGCACCCGGAACTTGTTCACGGAGATCAAGCTGGCCTCTGAACTGCTAAAGAAGGCAACAGCGGCGATGCTCACCAGAAGGACCAACAGCAAGATGCTTGTGCCACCTAGACCACCTAGACTAGCTTCCATCTACATCTACCCCTTCTTCAGCCAACCTATTTTTGACGCATCCAATGCAGCTTTCTGACGGATTCGATTTGTATTTCATTTACGTGGCAGAGAGGCCATGAGTGCAGTAGAAACAGCCTGATGTATATACTTGCTGCTGGATAGTGCCCTGCGGTGAAAGCAGCAAGGAGCCTACTGAGGATACGTACTTTCCACGACGGAGAGTTGGCCCCGTTGGCTGACTGAGCCCCTTTCGCAGGGGTGACATGGCGGAGAGGGTGGGATTCGAACCCACGAGGGACTTGCGGCCCCTACGCGCTCTCCAGGCGCGCCTGTTAGACCACTCCAGCACCTCTCCTCTGGTGGCGGAGAGGGTGGGATTTGAACCCACGATCCCACGAGGAGATACCGCTTTTCGAGATGCATCCTCTCCACCCTGTTCTATACCATTGTATGTGAGATGGTGTCGCCTTGTCTACCGTCCCAAAGCTGAGCCCTGAGCTTCATCCTCTCTGGTGAAATTGAGCTTTTGAGGTCGTGATTGACAACATCAACAGATGGTCGTATAGTCGGTGATACCCTAGAATGGTGCGCTTATGAAAGCACTGAATTCCAACTGGGAGATATCAGCCTAAAGGAGGAACGATATGGGAGATTCTCTACAGCAAACGCCAGCAGCCGGTACGGGGCTGGTCAAGGAGGTCGAGCAGTTTGACGTGATTATCATCGGCGCCGGGGTTACCGGGCTGTA
>CAYWGG010000317.1:0-3161 GCA_964457285.1 uncultured Dehalococcoidia bacterium | reverse complement strand
TCCAGTTTCAACTCTGCCGACTACCCCTACTCCTGCGCCGAGCGAAGCGACTCCTCAAGCGGAGCCCACACCCTTGTCCTCTCCTACGCCAACGGGTGTTACTCCCACGCCTACGCCTGTGCCAACAACACCCACCCCCACAGCTACAGTCGTTGCTGCTCAAGCCACCGTTACACCTACCATTACCATATCACCGACGCCCACACCTGTTCTGTCTCTCTCACCACAGCCTACACCCACATCCACGCCAGCGCCAACACCTACTCCTACTCCCACACCGACGCCGAGTCCTACTCCTACGCCAACACCTACCCCTACTCCCACTCCTATCCCTACACCAGTACCAACGTGCCCCTCTCTCCCACGTACTTTCGCCCAGGATAGGGTTGTGGAAATCGCGATGAGTCCATCTGTCGATAGCCTGGTGCGCGGCACCACAGGAGACTTCACCGTAAGGGTAATCACCTCCGGCGTTGAGGTAACGGGAGTCTCCCTCTCCATTAAGTTCAATCCACAGTCCCTTGAGGTGGTAGATGCAGACCCCTCTACCCCTGATGTGCAGATACAGCCCCATCCCCAAAACCCCCTGAACCAGTTCACCTTTGATAACGTGGCAGATAACACCAACGGCACTATAATATTCACCGTTGCCAAGGCGCCCCCTGGCCCTACGGCCGACTTCAACCTGGCCCTCGTCACCTTTCGCGCCAAAGTCGAGACTGGGAGCAACCCTGCTCAGGTAGTGTTCGTGGTAGACGAAAAGGGAAACGAGACCTCGGCGAGCAGGGCAGGCAAGCTGCTCCTCAAAGACATCGCCGACTTCCCTGGCACTTGCGTCGCGGTCACACCTGGCCCCTAGAGGCCGGCATGGGCGATGGATGCATCTCCCCCATGGGCCACGTCATAAAGATTCAACACGTTGCACTCACCTCAGCCGGTGAGTTAGGATTGAAATAAACCAAAAAGGAGGAGGTTGCTATGGACTGGGAGTTCGAGATGGTCGCAGGACCCTTCAACCCTCGTTTAACGGAAGGACCCGCTTGGGATGGCAGGAATTTGCTTTTCACCCACATCCCCAAAAGCCGCATAATGCGCTATGACCCCCAGACTGGTCACTGCACGGTGTTCCGCGAAGACACCAACCACACCAACGGCCTGGCCTTCGACTCTGAAGGCAGTCTGTACGGCTGCTGCTCAGGGGGTCGGTCTATTGTGCGCTTCGAGCCCAATGGCGCCACTACCACCATCGTTGATAACCTGGGCGGTGTACCTCTCAACACCCCCAATGACCTGGCCATAGATAGGCAAGGCCGGATATGGTTCAGTAACCCCTGGAATGCGATCAACATAGACCCTAGTGAGAAGCAGATTCTGGACCATAACTCCATCCTGCGGGCAGACCCTCAGCCCGATGGCACCTGGGTCTGCAACAGGATGACCTACGATACTACGGGGACCAATGGCCTCCTTATATCCCCCGACCAGAAGACCCTCTACATGATCCAGACCGACAACTCCCCTGGAGGAGTACGGGAGCTGAGGGCATACGAAATCCTTGACGACGGCACACTTGGCCGGTATACCGTGCTGCACCAGTTCGGGACAGACTACCGGGGACCCCAGCGGGGTATAGACGGCATGTGCCTGGACTCCGAGGGGAACATCGTCGCCACCGCTGGCTCATATGCCAGCGGCCCCGGCCCCATGATCTACATCTGGGACCCAGATGGCCGCGTCCTTGAGACCCACCCGATGCCCGTAGGCGTGGACTCCCCCACCAACTGCACTTTTGGGGACCCCGACCAGCGCACCCTCTACATCACCACCATCGGAGGCCACTTGTTCCGGGTGCGCAATACCGGGCGGCGTGGATGGCTCATCTGGCCGCCGGTCAGATAACACCACAAAGAATGGAGAGGGAGGGATGATATTTCATGGACGATGCTGTCAGAAGGGCCCTGGAGACTGACCTGGTAATAGACATCACCACTACTGGCAAGAAGACAGGCAGGTCCCGCCGCAAGGAGATATGGTTTCACAACCTGGACGGCCAGCTTTACATCACCGGTTCTCCAGGTCAGCGGGACTGGTACGCCAACCTGGTGACTAACCCCGATTTCACCTTCCACCTGAAACGCAGCACGCGGGCAGACCTACCCGCCAGGGCTACGCCCATTCTGGACAAAGCCAGACGCCGAGAAGTCCTGCAGAAAATCCATGAACGTTTCAAGGAACGGCGATGGGACCTGGATGAGTGGGTGGAAAGAAGCCCCCTGGTGCAAGTGGAGATACTCGCCTGAATAGGTAGGGGCGACTTTGAAACTCGCCCCTGCTTGACCCTATGCAGGGCTGCTATTAGAATGAACCTACCTTAGTAATGAATGTAGGAGGTGCAGAATGGCGATACGCACAGAGGAGCAGACTTCGGCTAAGGCCCAACCCCTGGTAAAGATAACGGAGATGGACCATATAGTCCTGAGGTGCCAGGATGTGGAAAAATCGCTACGCTTTTACCATGAGTTGCTGGGCCTCAAGCTTGAGCGGGTAGAGCTGTGGAGAGAAGGAAAGGTGCGCTTCCCATCGGCGAGGCTCAACGACGACACCATAATTGACCTCTTTGCGACCAAGCAGACGCCCATCGCCAGGGATGGCCTTCGCAACCAGGACCACTTCTGCATGGTCATCGAGCCGACAGACATGAACGAGCTAAAGGCCAAGTTTGAGGCGATGGGGGTGGAGATTCAGTCCGGGCCAGGGACGCGGTGGGGGTCCCACGGGGATGGCACCTCGCTGTACATCTACGACCCGGACAACAACGTGGTCGAGCTGCGCCATTACTAAAGAAAAGAGGGCGAAGGGAAGTGCCAGTGCGACGCAGCCCTGCCGGAGCACCCGCCCTACTGATAATGAAGGGAGTACGAAGGGAGAAGCCGTCATGCTCAAGAGCATAGAAGGCATTTATCGTAACGGCAAGATAGAGTTGCTAGAAGTGCCGCCCGATATACGCGATGAGACGCGTGTCATTGTGACGTTCCTGGGCTCTCGCATCATAGATTTACAGGCGCGTGGGATTGACGAGGCACAGGCGGCAGAGTTACGTGCCCAATTGGTGACCTTCGCAGGAGATTGGGACTGTCCTGAGATGGATATCTACGATGACT
>CAYWGG010000316.1:0-3162 GCA_964457285.1 uncultured Dehalococcoidia bacterium | reverse complement strand
CACCAGCGGCCAGAGAGCCTACGACCAGGCGCTCATTGTAGCCGCGCGCCCTGAAGGAAGGCAACGATACTCTGCTAATGGTGGCGGCGGTGGCCACGCTGGAGCCTGAGCAGGCGGCGAAGATGGAGCACGCTGCGATATTGCTGTGTATCAGGCCGCCGGGGATCCAGTTCAGCCATCGGCCGAGGACTCCGTACATGCGCTCCCCGACTCCGCTGCGGTTCATCAGCTCTCCCATCAAGATGAAGAGGGGGACGGCCACCAGGATGAAGTTGGTGTTGCCCTCCCACGCTTTGTTTCCCATGATGTTCCACAAGGGAGCGTCGGAGAAGAACCACATGATGATCAGCGACAGGGCCCCCAGGGCCCCGGCCACGTAGAGCCCGCCTACGAAGAACGCTCCCATCAACCCGAATGCAACGCCGATTGCCATCGCTTTACTCTCCTGTTTAGAATCTACCCGACAACTTACACCGCCGAGACGCAGGGGACGCAGAGAGGTATAAAAATTATCTCATTTCCTCGGCGTACTCAGCGCCTCTGCGGTTATCGGATAGGCTCTTATTGCCAAGGGGGACAAGTTACTTATCCTTGTGGCCGTCCGCTCCACCTGCCACCTCTGGGATTGCCGTCTGCCTGGTCTCCGTCCCGCCCATTGCCTTGTGTAGCTGGGGCAGAAGCCACTCTCCCCACATGCTAACCATCATCTGCAAGCACGTGATGCCCAGGAGGCTAAACCCTACAGCTACGACTCCCTGGGGGATCCACAGAGGAGTGAGGGGGTATGAGTTGGTGATGGCGTCAATCTGCCAGGACTTTATCACCATGATCCACACCTTCCAGGACGTGATACACGTGAGGAACATGATGGACCCCAGTGCTGCCCAGTCGGCAAAGGCCCTCACCTTGGGAGGCATGAAGGGCAGCAGCACATCAATACGCACGTGCGACCCTGTCCTGAGCGCGTAAGAGAAGGCCCACGTGGCGGCCAACGCCATGGCGTAGCCGCTCATCTGGTCTGTGCCAGGGGCCATGGTGATGCCCACCTTGCGTGCTATCACCTGGTAGGTGATGAACAGGCCCAGCAGCAAGAGCAGGAGCCCAGAGACATACCCCATTGCCTCATGTATGCGGTCGGTGAACTTGAGGGAAGAGCGTATGCCCATCAGCAAGCTGAGGGCAACAGACTGCCCCCCGAATACCTGTTGTTCTCGCCTCGATGTTGTTGCGGTTGATTCCATGAGCTGACGCCTCCCTTAATTAATGCTAAATGATTGGATATTATTATAGGTATTCGAGGTGAGTTGTCAATCCCCCATCCGGGAGTTATCAAGACAATCGCATCATAGACGATATCGCACCATAATTCAGGTAATCTCAGCTACATTTAAATCCCCCCAACCTCCCTTTGGTCAAGGGGGATCGGGGGGATTTCTATTTCTTTAACCTTCTCAACGAGCGGCGCACAAAATCATGGTGAGGACCTTGCTCCTCTCTTTTGTTTATGCCCCTTATTTGATCACCTTTCCTGCCGTACCATCGGGGTTGATTTGAACCCCAGCTATAGGCGCGATTATCTCGTTGAACAGCTTCACCTCAGGCTTATCAACCCCTCCTGCCCGCTTCACCCAGTTGGGTATCATCCTTCCGATGATGGCGTTCTCATAGGCGTAAGCCTGTACCTCAGCGGAGAATGGGACGTGCTCCATGCCCGCCTCCACGTTCTTGGAAAGCCCCAGCTCATTCTGGATAGCCGCCAGCCTCAATCCCTCCAGCTCCTGCTTTGCGCCTTCCTCTATCAGAATCTGCTGGATGTCCGCCGGGAACTTCTCCCATGCGCCTTTGTTAAAGACTATGAAGTCTGCGGGGAAGGAGCGGAAGGGGCCCACGAGGTACTTGGCCACCTCGTACCACCTGAGCCCGTGGCCAGCCGTGGCACCGCTAGCGCCTGCATCTAGAATACCCCGCTCCAGGGCAGTGTACACCTCAGCAAAGGCCACGAACTGGGCATCACCGCCCATGCCGTTGATCCAGTCTGACAGAGTGGTGCCGTGGCTCCGCACTTTTACCCCTTTGAAGTCCGACAGGGTGCGCAGAGGTTTCTTGGAGAAGAGGTACTGGTCATTGCCCGCATACCAGTTGTGGGTGATGACCGTGCCGCCGCCCGCCCCTCGGCTGACGAACCCGTCCACTGCCGGGATGATATCCTCCTGAGCCCTGTACTCGGCCTCGTGGGAGGGGTAGAGTCCCCAGAAGTAAAAGACCTCTGCAATGGGCAGTTCCCCACTCACGTACCCGCCGTATATCTCACCCAACCCCAACGTGCCGTCCGCGATCAGCCGTAAGGTATCGGGCCCGGCTATGGCCAGCTCGGGGTAGCTGGTCAGTTGTATATCTACCTGCCCCTCGGTGCGCTTGAGGACGTTGGAGATGAAATAGGTATCCATCAGCTTGCAGGGTAGCAGAGTACGGTTAATACATGTGTACTGGTGCTTGAACTTCGCGCCCTTGGTGACCAGGGGCGTTGGGCTGTCCAGCTTTGCCTTTTCCAGCAGTTTCTTGTAGTAACCGGACTCGTAAATCCACTTGTGGCGTTGCAGGGATTCGAGGGGGACGTTGCCGTCCTTGTCCCCCAGGTCCTTGTCGGGGGCTGGGCCGACCAGGTCGTCCAGCTTACCCGCAAAGACTGCTCCAGGCTTTCCAGCGAGCTTTGTTGCGGTCGTCTGAGAAATGGGCCAGCCGGCCAGCCCTACAGGTACGATAGCCTGAGGGACTGTTGTAGGCGTCGCAGTGGGGGCCGGTGTAGGCGTCGCAGGGGGTGCTGGAGTGGGTGTGGCCACGGTGACTGGTGTGGCCGGTGTGGGAGCGGCTGTTGGCGTCGCCTCATCACCTCCACATGCCACAAGGAACAGTAGTAGCACACCAACCAGGCCTAACAGGAAGAATTTGCTCAAGGTACACCTCCTTCAGGATAGAGCGATATGGGCTTTATCGCTCTTCGCGTATGTGCTCCCTTTTCAGGCTCTCATGACCTGAGACATATGTTGAAAGCGCTGACAGGGGCGTTAGCAAAGTCGTCTAAAACGGTAACCTGTGGCACACGGGCGTGTCAAGTCTGCGGATTAGGGGCCTTCACGATTGAGTGGAGAATTAATCCTCAAG
>CAYWGG010000315.1:0-3168 GCA_964457285.1 uncultured Dehalococcoidia bacterium | reverse complement strand
CCTGAACAGCCGGACTATCTCAGTTGTCGAAACTCTCCAGCGGATACAAGGCAGAGGGCTGATGCTATTAGCGCCAAAGACGGCCCGCTCCAGACGGCTTGTCAGCCTGCCGCCCAGTGCCGTTACCCTCTTGAGTGGTCTACGGGCCAAGCAGAGGGAAGAACGTGAGGCTCTGGGTCTGGAATGGCGAGAATCCGAGTACGTGTTCGCTAGGGCAGATGGAACGCCGCTCCAACCGGACAAAGTGAGCTACGACTTCGCCAAGCTAATCCGGGCGGCTGGCCTGCCCCATATCCGCTTGCATGATCTCAGACATACCCATGCTAGCCTGATGCTGAAGCAGGGAGTCCATCCTAAAATCGTTAGCGAACGCTTGGGCCATGCAAGCGTCACCATCACACTCGATACCTATAGCCATGTGCTTCCAGGGCTTCAGGAAGCAGCGGCCCTGAAGTTTGAAGAGGGGTTGCATGAGGTGCTGGAGGAGAAGCTATCAGCTTAGGAGCGTGTTAGGCATGTCGGCAAAATGTCGGCAATTCTGTCTAGGTACCATACCAGCGGGGCTTATAGCCACGTCCATCGGGTCACTTTTGTATCTGATTTTGGCGGAGGGGGTGGGATTCGAACCCACGAACCCCGAAGGGTTAACGGTTTTCAAGACCGCCGCCATCGTCCACTCGGCCACCCCTCCGTCTCACTCGTCCTTTCTCCCATGATAGCTGACCCCAGCATCGGGCGCAACTTCACCGGCTCTCCGGACTTCTTTGTGGTGGGCGGTTATACTTGAGGAAATGGACTCCCAACAGGGCTGAAGGAGACCTTTACCACACTGCTAAGCCTGCCTGATATAGCACTTACTAAGGAAGGAGCAGGTGTGATGCTGGACCTGATTATACGTGGCGGAGAGGTGGTGACTCCCCAGCGTGTGGCTGCGATGGATGTCGCCATCCAGGGAGAAAAGATCGTTGCCGTGACCGAGCCGGGTGTCCTAGATGTGGAGGCGGCCAGGGTCATAGACGCTTCTGGGAAGACCGTCGTCCCAGGGGGCATCGAGCCCCACGCCCACATCGCTACGCCGGTCCCGCAGCTATGGACCGGGCGGCCAGGGGTGGAGACCCAGTCGCCGGAGGCGGCCAGCCGTGCCGCTGCCTTCGGTGGGACTACCATGCTCATAGACTTTGCCCGGCCACTGCACGGGGCCACTCCTCTTGAGGCGGTGGAGCAGAGGGTCCAGCGTTTCAGCGGCCACTCCTACATAGACTTCGCCTTCCACTGCGTCTTCAACGGGGTGAGCCCGCCGGAGCATATCGCCCAGATCAAGGAGCTTATCGCCTCTGGGGTGGCTTCCATGAAGGTATGGACCATCACCCGCCCCGGCGACCCTCCCAACCCAGGCACCGACGACGGCCACCTGTGGGCCGTCATGGACCAGGTAGCTCAGCACAACGGCATCGTCGCCGTCCACGGGGAGGACGAGGCCATCGTTGACTACATGACTGAGAAGCTCAAGCGCGAGGGCCGAGACCAGGCGCACAACATTCACCTGGCCCACAACAATCTTTCCGAGGACATCACCTTCCGCAAGACTGTCCGCATGGCCCAGCGCACAGGGGCCGCGGTCTACTTCGTCCACGTCACGGCCAGGGAGGGCGTCGAGGCCATCGTCAGGGGCCGCACCGAGGGCCTGCCCATCTACGGAGAGGTGCTGCACCACTTCCTCTGCTTCACATGCGAGGACTACAGGGGGCCCGAAGGCAACCTCTACCACACCAACCCTGGCCTGAAGTTCACCGAGGACAGGGAGGCCCTGTGGCAGGGCTTCACCGGAGGGGCCATATCCACCGTCGCCACCGACGAGTACACCACCCACAAGGCGACCAAGCTGGCTGGGAAGACCATAGAGACCATTCAAGGCGGCCACAACGGGATCGAGACCCGGCTTATCATCGCCTACTCCGAGGGCGTGGCTAAGGGCCGTATATCCCTCCAACGGTTCGTCGAGCTAACCTCCTCCAATGCGGCCAGAATCCTGGGCATGTACCCACGGAAAGGGGCCATCGCCGTGGGCAGCGAAGCGGATATTGTCCTCATTGACCCCAACGTCCGCAAGGCCATCGCCCTGTCGGACCTCCACGCCGACTCGGACTACAGTATATGGGAGGGACGGGAGGTGCAGGGCTGGCCCGTCACCACCATCCTCCGGGGAAAGGTCGTAGTGGAAGATGGGAAGCTGCTGGGCAGCCCGCAGTACGGCCAGTTCGTGAAGCGCAAGATAGATTCTAAAGTTCTCTCCAGGCCAGCGTGCTGAAGTTGTGGCCCTCACCCCATCCCCTCTCCCAAATCCCCCCAACCCCCCTTTAGCAAAGGAGAGCAAGGGGGGATTTCCGAAGGCTGGGGCGAGGGTAAAAAAGGAGTGTAGATGCGCCCCAGAGTCGTGATGATCCACGCGGTCCAGGAGTCTATCCCGCCGGTGCGGCAGGCTTTTGGCGACGTTTTCCCCGAAGCCGAGGCCATCAACCTGCTGGATGAAGCCCTGCTCATAGACTTCGAGGCCGCCGGTGGGCTGAATAGTCCTCAAGGGCCCGCCCTGCGCCGCCGCATGTGCGCCCTGGTCCGCTACGGCGAAGAGTTCGGGGCCAATGCCGTGGGCCTGGCCTGCTCCGTCTACTCCCCGGTGGTGGAGACCGCCCGCCAGCTCGTCAACATACCTGTGGTGTCTTCCTACGAGGCGGTGATGGCCGAGGCGGTGAATCATGGTCGGCGAGTAGGTCTGATCGCCACTAATACGCACACGATGAAGGATGCCCGCCAGTACCTGGAGCAGGCTGGGCAGGAGAGGGGCCAGAAGGTGGAGGTGCGCGAGCGTGTATGTGAGGAGCTTTTCAAGGTGATGAGGAGCGAAGGGCCGGAGGCTTACAGGCGTCTTCTGGCCCAGGAGATTGTGGCCCTGGCCCCCCAGGTGGACGCTATCGTGCTGGCCCAGTTCTCAATGGCCAGCGCCCTCTCCTACGTGGCGGAGAGGTCTGCGGTGCCGGTGCTCTCCGCTCCCCACGCCAGCGTGGGCAAAATCCGCCGCCTGCTACTCGGGTAGACCTTTCAATCCCTCAGCTTATGGATTCTCTAACAATGGAGACTCCCAAAGTCATGGCCCTCAGCTTCCGGTAGGCC
>CAYWGG010000314.1:0-3178 GCA_964457285.1 uncultured Dehalococcoidia bacterium | reverse complement strand
GATCTAGACGCGTAAGATCGTCGGCAGCGTCAGATGTGTATAAGAGACAGCTCTGATGGTCTGGAGTGGGGTGAGCGAGCGGACCGCGGCCCTCCTTGTGAGCTTGATGTGCTTTCACACCTTAATCTTTAATCCCTGCGCGGGCTGGCTGGGCGATAAGCACTCTAAGCAAAGGATAAGCGCAGTAGCCATGATTGCAGGCTTGATAGCCCTGGTGACATTGATGGTCAGTGGTGGGCGGTTGTGGACACTGGCTCTTTTTGTTATCCTGCTGGCCATCTCAGAAGCTGCCAATCCTCTCGCCTGGGCCATTGTGGGCGACTTCTTTGGCCGCAAGTCCTTTGCCACCCTCAGGGGATGGCAACACCTGCCCGACCAGCTTGTGTCTATGAGCACCCCCCTATGGATGGGTTTAGTCTTCGACCGCACCGATAGCTACTTCTGGGCCCTTGTCCCCCTGACCATCCTGTATGGCTTGTCTGCCCTGTTCTACTGGACAATTCCGAGGCCCAGGATACCGGAAAGGCTGCGCAGTCCTTGATCTCTTTGAGGAGGAGCTATGGAACAACCTCGGATGCTGGTCTGTTTTGCCCATCCTGATGACGAAGCATTTCCTGTGGGGGGCACCCTGGCAGCCTATGCAACCCATGGCGCGGACATCCACCTGGTGTGTGCTACGCTGGGTGAGGAAGGTGAGATACGCCAGCCTGGCGTAGCGACGCGAGAGACCCTGGCCCAGGTGAGGCATCAGGAGTTGCAGTGTTCCTGTGAAGCCCTGGGCATCAGGGAACTCACTGTACTGGGCTACAGGGACTCGGGCATGGCTGGCAGTGCGGCTAACCGTAACCCCAGGGCTTTCATCAACGCTGATGCCAGAGAGGTGGTCCAGCGCCTGATAGAGGAGATGGACCGCTTCAAGCCCCAAGTTGTGTTGACCTTCGGCTCCGATGGCCTGTACGGACACCCCGACCACATCACTATCTCCAAACACGCCACTGCTGCCTTTTTTCGGTCCAGCCCCACCCCGTTGCGGCTATTCTACAGTGTGCGCCCCAGGGGTTTTCGCATGGAGATGGCGCTAAAGCTACGGCAGGCAGGTGTAGATACTCCTTTGCCCGACGAGGAGCGGCAGTACGATGGCGTGCCTCAAGAGCAAATCCATATCGAGGTAGACGTGTCGCCACATATCGAGAAGAAGGTAACCTGTCTGATTTGCCACCGCAGTCAGATGAGCCCCCAGCGTCCCTACCACAAACTGCCTAACGACGTGGTGGCGGACATCATAGGCCGGGAGCATTTCGTCCGGGCATACCCTCCGGTGGGGCCGGACGAGCGTGTGCCTCCCGACTTCTTCCAGGGCATATCTGTACCGGACTAGGGCGTCCAGGGCAGCGTGTTGTGAGTTCTACTCAAAACCGCTATCATTCTCTCAATACTCTCGACGGACCCTCATCCTGTCCTGTGGACATCCCTCTCCCAATGGGAGAGGGACCGAGGGTGAGGGCTACAACTCAAGAGGTGTGATGTGAGCATCCAGTACGATGTTCTGGTCGTGGGCGCAGGCAATGCCGCCCTCAGCGCCGCCATCGCAGCCCGAGAGCAGGGAGCCAATGTCCTTGTTCTGGAAAAGGCCCCGGAGTACTTCAGGGGGGGCAACACCTACTTTACCGGCGGGATTATCCGATGTGCTTATAATGGCATCGAGGACATCAAAGCCCTCGTCCCAGACATGTCTCCGGAGGAGGAACGTTCCGTAGATGTGGGCAGGTATACTCAGGAGGACTTCTATAGTGACTTCATGCGGGTGACCCACGGCCTCGCTGACCCCGAGCTTGCCCAGTTGCTGGTGGGCCAGTCCCACGCCACCTTGCTGTGGTTACGGCAAAAGGGGGTACGGTTCGTGCTCTCCTTCGGAAGGCAAGCGTTCAAGGTGGGCGACAAGTACCGGTTCTGGGGCGGTCTGGTGGTGGAATCGGTAGGGGCGGGCAAAGGCCTCTCGGACCAGCAGTTTCAGGTGGCCGAAAGGATGGGCGTAGAGATACGCTACCAGACCAAAGCCGTCAAGCTCCTCCAGGACAGCAAGGCCCGTGTGTCTGGAGCCGTGGTCCAGAGCTCTAAGGGATTTGAGGATATTCTGGGCAGGTCTGTCGTGCTGGCCTGCGGTGGGTTCGAGGCAAACGCTGAGATGCGGGCCCGATACCTGGGGCCCGGTTGGGAGCTGGCCAAGGTGCGGGGGATACCCTATAACACGGGGGACGGCATTCGTATGGCCCTGGAGATAGGCGCACAGCCCCACGGCCACTGGAGCAGTTGCCATGCTGTAGCATGGGACCTCAACGCTCCCCCTTATGGCGACAGGGTCGTTACCGAGCTCTACCAGAAGCACTCCTATCCCTTCGGCATCATTGTCAACCTCGAGGGCAGGCGGTTTGTGGACGAGGGTGCCGACTTCCGCAACTACACCTACGTCACCTATGGGCGTGAGATTCTCCGCCAGCCCCAGGGGGTGGCCTTCCAGATTTTCGATGATAAGGTGAAGCACCTCCTGCGGGAGGAGTACCGTATCCCACAGGTGACTATGGCTACCGCCAGTACCATTGAAGAGCTGGCCGACAGGCTGGACATCAATAGAGATGAGCTTGTTCGGACAGTGAGGGAGTTCAACGCTGCGGTCCAGGATAAAGAGTTCAACCCGACTATCCTGGATGGGAAGGGGACTGTTGGTATCCATCCACCCAAGTCCAATTGGGCTTTGCCCATAGATACTCCTCCGTTCCTGGGCTATGCGGTGACCTGTGGCATTACATTTACCTTCGGTGGTCTGAAGATAAATGGCCGGGGCCAGGTGCTGGATTGTGAGGGAGTCCCTATTCCGGGCCTGTACGCCGCGGGCGAGCTGGTAGGTGGCCTGTTCTACTACAACTACCCCGGCGGGTCAGGATTGATGGCCGGGGCGGTCTTCGGCAAGATTGCTGGAGAGAGCGCAGCCAGGGATACGTCGGAGCCGGCTGGCGGTTGAAGCTCTGAGTCCGCTTCACGCTGCATGGCGACCCTTGCGGTATAGTCCTGGCGATGGTAAGTTGGTAGGTGTCAGCACTATCTATCATGGAAAGGTGGACGCTATGGCTACGCTGTGGGCCAGGACGGTGAGCTACGATCATGTACAGGTGGGTGACGA
>CAYWGG010000313.1:0-3197 GCA_964457285.1 uncultured Dehalococcoidia bacterium | reverse complement strand
TCATCCCACCATCAGGAACAGACATCAGGTATCTTCTGGATGAACCCACGAGTTCAGG
This sequence comes from uncultured Dehalococcoidia bacterium, assembly GCA_964457285.1. Taxonomy (GTDB): domain Bacteria; phylum Chloroflexota; class Dehalococcoidia; order Lucifugimonadales; family JAGWBF01; genus CAYWGG01. The sequence continues at coordinate 3,139 of CAYWGG010000313.1, read as the reverse complement.
TGATATTATCAAATCAGAAGGGATAGTACCCAAGGATATGAGCTTGAGCGAGCTAATTAGCCGACTTACTTGCGGGCAGAGTAGCGACGCCAGCGCCCAAATTTATCAGTTAGCCCGAAAATATCCCAAACTCTCTATGGAACTTATCAAACACCATGTTAACAATCGAGAACCCAGGGCTGAACGAAGTGAGGAGCAGAAGAAACAACTATTGAGTTTAATAGGGCTCTTCGAGGGGAGTAGCGACTTGTCTGAGCGCCTTGATGAAAATTGACATCTACACCGACGGCGCGTGCAAGGGGAACCCCGGCTCAGGTGGCTGGGCGGCTATCCTCATGGATGAGAATGGGGGAAAGCGGCTCATCCACGGCTCCGAGGCCCGCACCACCAACAACCGGATGGAGCTTATGGGCTCCATCAAGGGGCTTGAGGCTACCCCTGAAGGTGCTCAGGTCACCATTTACAGTGACAGCGAGTACCTGGTCAAGACCATGAGCTTGGGCTGGAAGCGTAACAAAAACCAGGACCTCTGGGAGAAGCTGGACAAGCTTTGTTCAAACCGGCGGGTCCGATGGCGCTGGGTGCCGGGCCACGCCGGAGACCCGGGAAACGAGGAGGCCGATAAGTGGGCCACGCGGGAAGCAGGTCTGAGAGGGACTGATACCCCACCCTGAAGGGCGCAGCATATGCCCCACCCTTCAGGGTGGTGTACTTATCCTCTCAAGAAGGGGTGACCTATGAAAGATGGTGTCAGGGACGATGCCCCAGCGACTCGCCTCACCCACCTGGACGAGCAGGGGCGGGCCAGCATGGTGGACGTGGGCTGGAAGCCGGACACGGAGCGGGAGGCCGTTGCTCGTGGCTTTGTCTCCGTGCAGCGGGAGACCCTCCGCCTCATAAAAGAGGGGCTGGTGAAGAAGGGCGACGTGCTGGCCACTGCCAGGCTGGCGGGGATTATGGGAGCGAAACACACACCCCAGCTCATTCCCCTGTGCCACCCCATCCCAATCAACCATGTAGCCGTAGACTTTGAGGTGGACGACGACCGGTGCGGTATTCATATCACCGCCACGGCCAAGACTGAGGCCAAGACGGGCGTGGAGATGGAGGCCCTCACCGCGGTATCCGTAGCTGCCTTGACTCTTTACGATATGTGCAAGTCGGTGGATAGAGGTATGCGCATCCAGGACATACGGCTGGTGAGGAAACGGGGCGGCAAGAGCGGCGAAATAGTCCTGGAGGAGTGAGCTTGGAGGTCGTGCCCGGCATACACAAGATAGATGGGACGTGGGGCGGCAACGTCTACCTTCTGGTAGATGAGGAAGGGCTGGCCCTGGTGGACGCCGCCCTTCCCTTTAACGCAGGAAAGATACTGCGTTATATAGAGCGCCTTGGCAGAGCACCCTCGGAGCTGCGCTACGTAGTCCTCACCCACGCCCACCCGGACCATACGGGGACAATCTCGACTCTGCTCAAACGTGTAAGCCTGAGTGTAGTGGTACATCCCGAAGATGCCAGAAGAGAGCGAGATGGCCGAACCAGGCTTTTTTACCACGGCCAGCTTGTAACGTTGCCCTGGAACGTGCCCTTCCTGGGGAAGATTTTCGCCCATGAGCTGGTAGAGGAGGGCCACAGCCTGCCTATCATGGGAGGTCTCAGGGTGCTGCATACCCCGGGCCACACCCCTGGCAGTATCGCCCTCTACCTGGAGGAGAGAGGGGTGCTGTTCACCGGAGATATGCTCATCAGCGATGGCAAGAGGTTCACCAGGCCTATCCCGTTTCCGGGCACGGACCTGAAGTTATATCGCCACTCTATTGAACGGCTGGCCCAGTTGCAGTTCGACGTGGCCTGTGTGGGCCACGGCAGACCTCTGGTGGGCGGAGCGGTGGGCAAAGTGAATGAGATGCTGGACAACTACTTCTGGGCGGCTCCCTGGTGGAAGCTGGCGCGCAAGCTATCCCCCTTGCGCTGACCCCGTATATGACTCCTGGGAGAAGCTCTACGCTTGCTGGTTAGCCGACCGAGGCTGAGGCTTTTACGCCGACTCCCCCTGCTGCTTCCCCCTTTGCTCAATATCCTTCTGAATGAATTTCACGATCTCCTGAGCGGACGTACCTGGACCAAAAATCGCCCTTATCCCCATCCGAAGCAGGGGGTCTCGGTCTTCCTCCGGTATAATCCCTCCCGCCAACACGGTCACGTCCTCCATTCCCTTCTCTCGCAGGCGGCTCATTATTTCAGGGAAAATTTCAAGGTGAGCGCCGGATAATATACTGAGCCCTATCACATCCACGTCTTCCTGGGCTGCGGCTTCCACGATCATCTGGGGTGTCTGACGTATCCCAGTATATATAACCTCCATCCCTGCGTCTCGTAGGGCCCTCGCTACCACCTTCGCCCCTCGGTCATGGCCGTCCAGGCCGGGCTTGGCTACCAGGACTCGTATCGTGGTGCTTTGCTGCGCCATAAAGTGACTACCTCTAGATGGGATACCTTTCTCGTACTTATGATAACACCTTCGCCCGCCGAGGCACAGGCGCTTTGTGCAAACCCTCACCCCTGGCCCCTCTCCTAATGGGAGAGGAGTGGCCCTGAGCCTGCGAAGGGACGGGGTGAGGGGTAATTTCACACCCTATCGTGAAGACCCGGTATCTAAGGCGTCTGGACAAGCTCGGTAAGTATGCCGTGCACTGAGCTGGGGTGAACGAAGGCGATGATGCCTGACAGCCCTGGCCTGGGCTCCTTGTCCACCAACTGCAGCCCTCTGGCGCTCAAAATCCTCAGCTTCTCGGCGATGTTGTCTATATGGAACGCCAGGTGATGGAGCCCTTCCCCACGTCGCTCCAGAAACCGACCTATAGGGCTATCGGCAGATAAGGGCTGAAGCAGCTCCAGCCGGGTCTGGCCCACGGGCAGCAGGGTTGCCCTGACGCCCTGTTCCGGCAACTCCTTTATCTCCCCCGGAGAGACCTGGAACACCTCCTGGAAGAGCTTCAAAGCAGCTTCCAGGTCGCGGACCGCTATCCCCACGTGGTCTATGTACTGAACTGTGCAGGCATCTGGCTGAGTATCAGACATGAGCGTCTCCTTGAGACTCTTGTTGAAGGGCCTCTTGCGGGATAAGGTCGAGAAGCTT
>CAYWGG010000312.1:0-3208 GCA_964457285.1 uncultured Dehalococcoidia bacterium | reverse complement strand
TTCGCCTGTGCCCTGATTGCCTTCCGTGCGGCGGGATTATTCGGATAGGCTCTAAATACGGCTGGTCTTTATGGTAGAATTGAGGGAGTCAGGCCAACAATTACATGGGGAGCTTATTTAAAGGAAGGAGGAAACATGAAGATCACCCTCTCGATTCTCAAAGCCGATGTGGGGTCGGTTGGCGGGCATACCAAGCCGACAGTAAGGATGCTCGATGCAGTACGGGCCGAAGCTCAGGCGGCTACGGCTAAGGGCCTGCTACTGGATGTGTTTGTGTCACATACGGGAGACGACATAGCGATCATTATGTCCCATACCCGTGGGCCAGACAACGTGGACATACATCAGTTCGCCTGGAACACTTTCATAAAGGCCACGTCCATTGCGCAACAGTACGGCCTGTATGGCGCTGGGCAAGACCTTCTGGTGGATGCCCCCTCTGGGAACATCCGTGGCGCGGGACCCGCCGTTGCGGAGATGGAGTTCGAGCACAATCCCGTCAAAAGCAACAGGGTCCGCCCGGCCGAGTCTTTTATGGTGCTGGCTGCCGATAAGTGCGGGCCCGGCGCTTACAACCTGCCTCTCTTCCTGGGGTTCGCCGACCCCATGTACTGCGCAGGGCTCATGCTGCCCCAGATGATCAAAGGCTTCAGCTTCCACATCATTGACATGGACAATACAGGGGGTGACAGCATCATCCCGCTCAATGCCCCTGAGGACTACTACCACATAGCGGCTCTCCTGCGGGACAACGAGCGGTTCGCCATTGACGGCATCTATTCCCGGACCCACGGCGAGCGGGCCGTTGCGGTCTCAGCGCAGCGGCTGCACAACATCGCCGGCACCTACACCGGAAAGGACGACCCGGTAGCCATCGTGCGGAACCAGGGCATCTTCCCTGCTCCAGAGGAGCTTTCCTCTCCTTATGTCAAGGCCCATTTCGTAGGTGGAGACGCCCGTGGCTCCCACGTGATGCCCCTCATGCCCGTCCCGATAAACACGCCAGTGACGGGCTTGTACTGTCTGCCTCTGGTCTCCTGCCTGGGCTTCTCCCTCAATGCCCAGGGCAAATTCTCAGATTCCTACATAGACTTCTTCGACAACCCTGCCTGGGATGTGGTGCGGCACAAGGCCCAGGAGAAAGGCATCGAGATGCGGAGCCAGGGATGGTCCGGTGCGGCCATGCTCCCCTACAGCGAGCTGGAGTACAGCGGCTTCCGTACCACGGTTACCAATCTGGTGAACCGGTTTGCCTTCAGGAATGGCAAAGAGGCTGAGGCCCAGGTGGAAAAGGCAACCGCTGACTAGGCGCACCTGCCATCGCCATCAGTCTGGAGTCCTGGATATAAAGGGTCTGTGAGACCCAGCAATGGGCCTCTATAGACCCTTTAAACTTTACTGGCCCCCCTGGAAGGGATAGAATATACGTAGCAAGTAGAATGAAGCTGCCAGGAACTCGTCAGGTCTCTTCACATGAGTAACGTTGAGGTAAAGGCGTTCCGTAAACTACTGGTAGCTACCAGAAATCCGGGCAAGGTTAAGGAATACAGACAGCTCCTTCATCGCGTCCCCTTCCAGGTCACTTCCCTGGAACAGGTGGGTGTGGCGAAGGAGGTAGAAGAAACGGGCAAATCTTTCGAGGAGAATGCCTGTCTTAAAGCAAGTACTTATGCTACCTTGAGCGGTTTGCTCACCCTGGCCGATGACTCGGGCCTGGAGGTGGACGCTCTGGGAGGCGCGCCGGGGGTGAGATCGTCCCGATACGCCGGGCCCGAGGCCACTGACGAAGCCCGTGTAGCGCTCCTTCTGAAGAATCTGAGTGGCGTGGCGTGGGAGGATAGGAAGGGACGTTTTCGCTGCGTCATAGCCATCGCTTGGCCTTCCGGTGAAGTGAGGACGGTGTCCGGAGTGGTAGAGGGCATCATACAGTATGAGCCGAAAGGTGCCAACGGCTTTGGGTACGACCCGGTATTTTACCTGCCCCACCTTGGCCGGACTATGGCAGAGCTTTCCCTGGAGGAGAAGAACGGCCTCAGCCACAGAGCCCAGGCTGCGAGGAAGGCGGTAACCCTGCTCAATTCTATGCTCGAAGAATAGAGATAGCTCATATAATGAGGAGTTTATGACACAAAGCCCAATAGATTTAAAGGATGTGCTCGGCAGGCCCATAAACGACCTCCGGGTCTCCGTAACCGACAGGTGCAATTTTCGCTGCCCCTTCTGCATGCCTGCCGAAATCTACGGTGTAAAGTACCACTTCCTTCCCAAAAGGGAGATTTTGACCTTTGAAGAAATCACCCGGCTTACCCGAATACTCGTCGGGCTGGGTGTGAGGAAGGTGAGGTTGACTGGTGGAGAGCCTCTGTTGAGAAACGGCTTGGAGACCCTGGTGGGGATGATGGCTGAGATTGAGGGACTGGAGGACCTGGCCCTCACCACCAACGGGTTTCTGCTGGCCCAGAAGGCCCAGGGGCTGAAAGACGCAGGGCTGAAACGGGTGACCGTGAGCCTGCATTCGCTGGATGACGAGGTCTTTGGAGAGATGAATGGACGTGGCTTCGGCATAGAGCGCGTCCTTGATGGGATTCGGAAGGCGGCGGAAGTCGGCCTTACGCCTGTAAAGATCAACGTCGTCGTTCAAAAAGGGGTAAACGACCACACCATCGTTGACCTGGCAAGGTTCACCAAGGAGTTGGGATATATCATAAGGTTCATCGAGTACATGGACGTGGGGAACCTGAATGGCTGGAACATGGAAAAGGTGGTCTCCGCCGACGAGATCGTCAATATAATCAGCTCAGAGATGCCCCTTGTGCCGCTGGAAAAGAACTATAGCAGCGAGGTAGCTCTGAGGTTCGGCCATGAAGATGGCAGCGGCGAGATTGGGGTCATCGCCTCGGTCACGAAGCCCTTCTGTGGAGACTGCGCCAGAATAAGGCTCTCTGCCGAGGGCAAGGTCTATACCTGCCTCTTTGCCAGCGTAGGCCACGACCTGAGAAGCCCTCTCAGGTCTGGGGCCACCGACGATGAGATCAGGGACCTGATAGTAGACATGTGGCGCCGCAGGACTGACCGCTATTCGGAAGAGAGGGCTGAGCTGATGGCGGCTGGCGTCAAGACCAGAAAGGCAGAGATGTACCACCTGGGGGGGTGACTATGTCAGTGATGAAACTGCCAACCATGCCATTCAGTCCATCCTCATCCGATG
>CAYWGG010000311.1:0-3253 GCA_964457285.1 uncultured Dehalococcoidia bacterium | reverse complement strand
CCGACCCCCGCGTCTGGGGATATGATTACCCTCTCTGCCACCATCCACTACTTCGGTAGCACGCCGGTGTACGACCTGCCGGTGGTCATCAATGCCGTCTTCCCCAGTGGTGGCTCTCTCCAGACCATGGAGGTAGGTAGGACGCTGGTGAGCTTCCCTAACGGCGGGGGAGGCGGGCCTTCCCTGGTGACGCTGGACTGGACCAACCCTGGCCCGAATCCCTATGTCATCCAGGCAGTAATTGAGCCAACCTTCTCACAGGTCAATCTGAACGATGAAGCAACGCGGGCCATCTTCGTGGAGGTGCCGCAGACCACGGCCTCTATTATACTGGAGGGCACGCCCACGGTGGGCTGCGGTGGCGCCTTCTATGCGAACCTGCTAGCAAAGTACGCCATCACCGATGGCTCGAACACGTTCTTCTTCCCTGTGCAGGGAGCGCCGTTTACAGTGAGCAGGCGGAACGCAGTGACGAACGACCCCCTTGGGCAAGGCTCCTCGCACACCAGCAAGTTCGGCAACCTGTACAGCAGCTTCCTTAGCGCCGGGTTCGTGGACGTGATCATCCGCATTGAAATCACGGACACGACCCTCAGCTACGCGACTGAGATCTTCTCGGCAGCATGTGTGCCCAGCACGGGCAGCCCTGCGCCAAGCGTCCCGCCGTCACCGCCGCCACCGCCGGGCCAGTCTCCGCCGCCCGTGCAGGACGTATACATCTTCGCCGAGCACATCGCGTTCAGCGACTCCAACCCAGAGCTAGGCGAGACCATCACCATCTTCGCCGAGATTCATTACTTCGTTAGCGACAGTGTTACCCCCGCTCTGGACGTGCCGGTGACAATCAACGAGATCGTGCCCGTGGGGGATGTGCTGGTGACCTTTGAGATTGGCAGCACGATGGTGAGCTTCCCCAACGGCGGCAGCGACTCGCCCGTCTTTGTCATCATGAACTGGCGGAATACCAGCGCGGGCGCTCGCATCATCCAGGTGGTCGTCTCACCGTCCTTCACCCAGTACATGGGCAATGACAAGGCCACGCGCCTCATCATCGTCGGCAACCCTGCGGTTCAGGACACGGATGCTGATGGCATTGTTGACCTGAATGACAACTGCCCTGTGACTTCCAATAGCAACCAGCTCGACTCCGATGCCGACGGCATTGGCGACGCCTGCGACCCGGTTGCTGTTAACGACTCGTACTCGCTGGCAGAGGAGGGTTCGTTCTCGGCGGTTGCTCCGGGCTTGCTGGCGAACGACATCCAATCGGGCGGTAGCGGCCTCAGGGCCCTCTTTGTGACGAGCCCCGCCAACGGCACCATCCTCTTCAACACGGATGGCTCATTCACCTACACACCCAAAGCCAATTTCGCCGGAATGGACGGTTTCACATACCGGATAACCAATGAGATCAACACTTCTGACACCGCCACGGTGGTTCTCACCGTGACCGAGGTGAACGACGTGCCGGTGGCCACCGCCGACAGCGCCACCACGGCTGAGGACACGGCCCTTGGCATGGCTGCCAGCGCTTTGCTAAGCAACGACAGCCCAGGCCCGGCCAACGAGAGCGGGCAGAGCCTTGCGGTCACCTCGGTAAGCCCCACCTCAGCCCAAGGAGGGACGGTAGTGCTGAGCGGGGACGCCATCAGCTACAGCCCACCTGTGAACTTCTTTGGCACCGACAGCTTCAGCTACACGGTAAGCGACGACGGGACCACCAACGGCACCGCCGACGCCATGAGCGTTGTGGGTGAGGTGATGGTGACGGTGACCGAGGTGAACGACGTGCCGCTATGCACGGGCCTTGGGCTGACCACGCCGGAAGACACGGTGGTGAGCCGGGACCTGGCTCCCCAATGCAGCGACGTGGATGGTGATACCCTGGCCATCGAACTGGTGTCCCTGAGCCTGCAAGGGACCAGCACGCTGGCTGGCACCGTGCTGACCTATACCCCCAACGGCGACTTCAATGGCACTGACTCAGTGACGTTCCGTGCACGGGATGGGTCCACGTTCTCGAATACGGCTACCGTCAATATCACTGTAAGCCCAGTGAACGATGCACCCATCGCCAACGCCGGCCCCGACCAAACGGTTGATGAAGGAGGGACTGTCACGTTGGCTGGCTCCGGCTCGGACGTCGACGGTGACACGTTGACGTTCCAGTGGGCCCAGACCGCCGGGCCTGCCGTGACTCTAACCAATGCCAGTAGCGCGACGGCGTCCTTCACCGCACCTCAGGTGGATGTAGATACCGTCCTCACCTTCCAGATCACCGTCAATGACGGCAATAGCGGCACAACCTCGGATACGGTGAACGTCACCGTGCGTAACACCACCCCGACCACCTTCCAACCTGCCCGCACCATCGGGTACTGGAAGAACCATCCAGACCAGTTGGCAGCAATTCTATCCCAGGGTTCCATCAACCTCGGAGATACGATGGTTACCACGGTGAGCCAGGCGGTGGCTACTCTGTCTAATGCTGATGCCAAAGATGCCAGGAACTCGTTGCGCGCCCAGCTACTGGCTGCGATCCTGAACCTGAAGAACGGCGCCGATCCCAACGCCACAGGTACAGATATCCGGCCCACTGTGGATGCTTCCATAAACTTCCTGGCCACCAATAATAGTCCAGTAGATGGCAAGCACCCCAACCGGCAGCAGGCCTTGGCGCTGAAGGACAATCTGGACGCTTACAACAACAGTGGGGAGCGGTTGCGCGACGATGATGACCGCGACGACGATGATGACGATGACAGGGAAAACGGAGGGGATAAGAAGAGCGGGAAGGACAAGAAAGGCAAGGACTAGCTCCTGAACCGGGACTTCGGGGGGCGACCATCTGGCACTGCCAAACCATAGGAGGCCCCGTTGCCCTGGAGCGTCATGTCCTTGTCATTACAGGCTTTCTATACGGAAATCTATACACCTGCCGGAGAGACTATAGAGGTAGTTCCCCCGTCGTCAGAAGAGGTACGCCTCATGAGCTGTAGAGGGGCCGCGGGTGAGGGCGGCAGGATGTTTCACCCATTATCGTGATGAGCCGGTCTCGGTTCCCGGGGTTAGCTATCTGTCCCAGCTCTGGGGGCCGCTTCTTTAATCCCTAATCCCTCCCACGGCTGGTGGTATCGGAGATTATCCCCGCCCCCTCATTGAGCAGAGCAAGGACTCCCTTACTGACCATATATGGTCTATTAACCCCGCTGCCATAGCCGGACTACGATGATGGACTTCAGCATCCTTACCC
>CAYWGG010000310.1:0-3290 GCA_964457285.1 uncultured Dehalococcoidia bacterium | reverse complement strand
TGTATAAGAGACAGGAGCAGGACGGCGGCCAGTGCGGCTTTTGCAGCCCTGGCTTCGTGATGGCAGCCAGGGCGCTGCTGGACGCCAACCCCAATCCCACCGACGACGAGATACGCCAGGCCCTTGCTGGCAACCTGTGCCGCTGCAACGCCTATGGTAGAATCATCGCATCGGTGCGGGAGGCTGCGCGGTTGAGGGCTGTTGGAAGCGGACCGGGTTAATTTGAGATTTAAGCCAAATTTGTAGGGAGAGAGGCGATGACATATGAGGACTTGCTTAAGCGGGTCAGCGTAGACCCCCATATCTGTGGGGGCAAGCCCTGCATCAAGGGCACGCGAATATACATCGCCATCATCCTGGACGCCCTGGCAGAAGGGCTGACTCCCGAACAGATTATTGATCACTACCCTTCACTGAAGCCTGAGGACATCCATGCGGCATTGGCCTACGCGGCCGAACTGGCACGAGAGAATGTGTGGAAGGTTGCTACCGGAACGTGAAGGTGAAACTGGACGAGAACCTCTCTCGCTACCTGAAGGAGGCTTTGGTCTCGTTGCAGCATGATGTGGTGACGGCGATAGACGAGAACCTGCTGTCACAGCCTGATACAATGGTGGCGGCCGCAGCCCGCAGCGAGGGGAGAATGCTTCTGACCCTCGACCTGGAGTTTGGTGATTTGAGGAAGTACCCGCCAGGAAGTCACCCTGGGATTATCCTGTTCCGGCCCAGAAGCTTCGGCCCCCTGGCAGTCAACCGATTCGTGGAAGAATTCGCGCGAGATACCAACCTGGAGCTTTTCGCAGGCTGTGTTGTGGTAGTTGACCCTATGAGGGTTAGGGTCAGGCATCCGCCGTTGGAAGCCGATACTGGGGAATGGAGGGAAATTCCAATCTGACGGTAGGTAGCTATGACCATCTTAGCTTGGTTCAGCCAGGGGACAAAGCTCTTTGAGGTAATACGAGCTTCCCAGTCTAAAGTCAGAAAGGGTGCGAACTGATGTCATTATCAGTAATCGGCAAAAGCGTGGAGCGGAAATACCTGCGGGAGAAGCTCACCGGCGAGGCTAAATACTCCGCAGACCTGAAGCCGCCTGGGATGCTCTACGGCCAGGTCCTCCGCAGCCCCCACCCCCACGCCGAGGTCATCAGTATTGACACCACTCAGGCATCCAGGCTGTCCGGCGTACTCGCCATCGTCACGCCCTTTGATGCTCCGCCAGGCCGCGTTGCGTCCGATCTACTGGTGCTGGATACCCGTGTCCGCTTCGTGGGCGACGAGGTGGCCGCCGCCGCTGCTGTAGATGAGGACACGGCCCGCCATGCCCTGGAGCTGATCAAAGTCGAGTACCAGGTCTTACCTTTCGTGCTGGAGCCCGAGGATGCCCTGAAGCCCAACGCAGTAGCCATCCACCCTGGTGGCAACCTGGTTGGTGGCCGTCCACTGTCCCTGGAGCGGGGCAGCGTCGCTCAGGGTTTCGCTGAATCCGACATGATACTTGAGGACGAGTACACCATCCCCGTCCATTCGGCGACGCCCCTGGAGCCCCGCGCTGCGCTGGCCTCCTGGGAGGGTGACTACCTGACGGTGCGGAAGTCCAGCCGGGGCGTCCACGTGGACAGGGCTGCCCTGTCGGAGGCCCTGGGCCTTCCTCTGGAAAAAGTCCGCGTGGTCGGGCCTCACCTGGGCGGGGGCTACGGCAACAAGGACGAGTCCCGCCTGGCGGCGCTGGCGGCAGTTCTGGCCCAGAGGGCGGGAAGGCCCGTGCGTATCGAGTACTCCCGACAGGAGGAGTTCATTGCAGGCCGCACCCGCCACGCCGCCCGTGTCAGGATGAAGGTTGGGGCCAAAAGGGATGGCACTATCACCGCCATCCACGCCATCGCCACCCTCAACAAGGGCGCTTATCTGGCATCTGGCCCCGGCGTGGCCCGACGCCTGGGACAGGGAGCCCTCTACCTCTACCACTGCCCCAACGTGAAGTACGATGCCTACCTGGTCTACACCAACAGGCCGGTGGCTGGCTCCTACCGGGCCCTGGGCGCTCCCCAGGGGCATTTCGCCCTGGAGACGCTGATGGACCAGGTAGCCGAAGCTGTGGGAATGGACCCCCTGGAGTTCCGATTGAAGAACCAGGTGAGGCCCGAGGGCCAGCCGGGAAACCGACGGACGCCGCCAGGCCAGATCGTGGATACCCAGCCCTTGGAGGGCGGAATTCCCTTCTCCAGCAACGGCCTGGACCAGTGCCTGCGCCTGGGGTCGGAGGCCTTTGGCTGGAGTCGGCGAAAAGACCTCCCCTATACTGGCGACCCGTACAAGAAGCGGGGGAGTGGTATGAGCATGATGATTTACCGTGGCGGGCCGGGCTCGCCGTCCTCTGCCCAGGTGCGCATCGAGAAATCGGGGCGGATCACCCTTGTTACCGGCCTGATAGACGTGGGAGAAGGTGCTACCACGGTGCTGTCCCAACTGGCTGCCGAAACCCTGGGAGCCAGCTATGAGGATGTTGACATAATATTCGCCGATACTGGGGCCACTCCCAACGCCCCCATCACCGCTGGCTCCACGGCCACTTTCTCCACAGGTACGGCGGTGGTACAGGCTGCTAAGGAAGCGAGAGGGAAGCTGCTGGAGCTGGCCTCCTTGGGGCTGGAAACTCCGGTGGAGGAGCTAGAGGTCGGGAACGGCCATATCTACGTCAAAGCTGCCCCTGAGCGCAGGATGTCCCTGGCCGGGGTAGCCAGCCATATGGAGGGTGAGGTCATCTCTGCCAGCGCCACCATCACGCCGGGCAGCGCCGACTATATCGTCAACTCTTTTGGCGCCCACTTCGCCGAGGTGGAGGTAGACACCGACACAGGCAGGGTGCGGGTGTTGCGCTACGTGGCCGCCCACGACTCCGGCAGGATCATCAACCCCAGGACAGCGTTGAACCAGGTGGAAGGGGGCATCTCCCAGATGCTTGGCTTCGCCCTGTCCGAGGAGCTGGTCACCGACGGCCCGACAGGGGTAACGCTGAATGCCAGCTATCTAGAACACAAGTGCCCCACCATCCTGGACTACCCAGACATCCAGGTCATCTTTGTTGACGTGGTGGACCCCCTGGGCCCGTTGGGGGCCAAGGCCCTGGGCGAGCCCCCCTGCGTGGGAGTGGCCCCGGCCATCGCCAACGCCATTTACGATGCCATCGGCGTCCGCTTCACCCGCCTTCCCATAACCCCCGACCTGGTGCTGAATGCCCTGTACCCGAAATAGACCCCTCATCCCCGGCCCTTCTCCCAACCTCCCTCTGT
>CAYWGG010000309.1:0-3312 GCA_964457285.1 uncultured Dehalococcoidia bacterium | reverse complement strand
GTCTATCTGCGGCCCCCTGATCTCGTGGGTCGCCTGTCATGAGCGTTGCGATTTTCAGGTACAACTGAAGGCAATAAGCGTGACAACTGACCCACTAGTAGCGAGCTTTAGCAATCCCTAAACGAGAAGCTGAAGGAGTATCGCTTTAGTTGGAGATTAGGGACTGCTTGAGCGGCTAGCAGGACCTTGCGATGAAAGTCACCTGCGACCAGAATCCCCCTTACAGGCCCCTGAGCCTCTGATTGGAGTGACCCCATATACGCTAAGATCTGCGTGATACTATCCAGACCAGCCATCTCCGCCTTCAACTCTATGACAACACGCTTGCCATCATGGTCTTGTGCTGTGATGTCTATGCGGCCTGCTTCGACAGTTCGTTCGGAACCACCATCAATAACCTTAAGCCCTTGCTCCAATTGTTGTATATTGTGTCGAAGTGCGGCTTGCATATCACGTTCAAGTCCGAATTTCAGCTCCTCAGCTTCCTCGATCCCTGCCACTACCCCGTCTTCTTCGTTCGCTCTCCCAAAGTGGGGATTGATCGCAGCGTTCATATAGTTGAACACCGACCCCAGTTTCTGGAGGTCACCGATGTTACCTTCTTTGCGCTCCTCGGCATTCTTGTTCCTGAAATCGCCTTGCTCGTCCAGAAACCAATCATGGGCAGGAGACTCAAGACGGCTGATGCCTTGCTCTTTCATGAGCGTCAGCAGTGCCTGGACACCATGCCCCATAAGGAGGTTTCTGGGTCCAAACAGGATGCCACGATCTTTCAGTTCGTTGGCAGTGAAGCTTTTGAGAAACTCTCGAACGTCCCTTGTTGTCATTGTTGAGTTGCCTCCTTTCGATGACAGCCTACCACCTGCGCGTGACGGAGGCCTCTGGCTTGAGGGCCTCCTTGATCTCCTCCTCCGTCGGCCACCAGTCAGGGCGCTCGATCTCCGTCACCCGCTGCCGGATGATGTTCTTGGGCGGCTTGATGTTGTACAGGCGGCGGGCGTTCTCCCCCAAGAACTTGGCCTGGTAGGAGATGGGAAGTTCGCACTTCTGCATCGTCTCGATGGCCCTCCACGCGTCGTCTCCGTCGTGATGGTAGACATCTGAGGACCAAGCCAGGATGTTCTCGTAGAACTCAGGGAAGCGCGACGGAGGAGCCTCGTCACCCTCGAAACCAGTGATGCAGTGCTGCAAGAAAGTCTCGCTGGGCAGGCGCTTCAGGGGGGGCATCCGGCGATCGTTGCGATAGAGCTTGTAGGCCTTGTCACACTCGTCCAACAGGAAGCTCAGCCAGGTGGAGGAGGCCTCAAAAACGGCAGCCTCGATCTTGGGGTGCCGCTCGAAGAAGCCCGACATCAACACCATAGTGACCCAGAGGGCTGCTTCGGCCTGGAAGTTTTGGACATTCGATAGGAACGACTGAGGTATGCCTGATGTGGAAATGGTCCGTCGGATCAGCTCTGCGCTGGAGTACTGCTCGGCGTAGCCTGGCGGCTTCAAAAAGCCCGAGGCGGGGAAGGGATGCATACCGTAGACCAGGCCCGTCTCCTCCAAAGCGTTCCAGACGGCTTCATACTTGGGCTGGATCGGGTAGTTGCCCATGGCGTCCATGGGGCGGACGAGGGCTACGCGGCACCCCCTGGCAGCCACGCGGTAGACTTCCTCCGCGGCGTACTGAGGGCTCTGCATGGGAATCAAGGCGGCGAAGAAGAGCCGCTCCGGGTCCTCCAGGGTGTAGTCGTAGGCCCAGTCGTTGTAGGCCTTGCAGAAGGCCTTGGCGCCCAGGGCATTCTGCAGCCACGGGTAGGTATCGATGTCGGTGGGGATGATCATCACCTGGTCAATGCCCTGGATGTCCATGTCGCGCAGGCGGGGCTTGGGCTCATAGGAGCCGGCGTGATCCAGGTATTCCACTTGCTCCTTGGTGAGCGCGGTCTTGGGGTTGAGGTTACGCACGTTGAGGGCCCGCTGGATGTCATGCTTGACGCCAGGCCCAGAGTTGGTGATTACCCTCATGGTGCCGGGAATCCCCCCTCTACGCTGGGAACCAATTCCAACGCCAGCCTTGCTATTGACGATCAACTGCTTGCTCTCAGAGTCCCACCAGATTGTAGCCCTGAGGGCCTCCAGCTCCTCACTGGTTAGACGCTCCTTGGCCCGCTCCCATATCTCAGTGGGCTCGGTAATGTGAGCATCACAATCAAAGGTCGCGTAGTCCTTGGTCATGGGCGCAAATTTCTGGACAGGCAAGCTATACCTCCTTATCACGTTGTTGCTATGTGTAATGCGTCCCCAAACGTAGCACATTCCGTCGGGGATGTCAACCAGGATTTCTCATTGTAACTATCCAGCCTTCAAGCTGGGGACGAAAGGATTACCCGCAAAGACCCGTTCAATCCCACTCAGCACCTGCTCCCCTTGCTTCCTCAGGGTGGATATATATCCGCGAATCCGACAGAAATAGTCGGCTCCTTCGGGGCTCCGAAAACACCCAGACACCTTCTGCTTCACTTTCATCATCCTCAAGTCCCGTTCTGCCTGGTTGTTGTCAAAGGGCACCCGAAAGTCATACATGAAAGCCAGCACTTCCCCCCCCCTTGCTGCTCAGCCGATCTAGCAGGTCCTTGGCTTTGCTCTGTTTCTTCCTCCCTCTTTGGCCGAGCCTCACCTCAGGCGGTGGATTCTCCAAAAGCCCCTCTTCTATGGTCTCCTGATACTGCCTCTCCAACTCCCTGAGGCTTCCTTCCTCTAATAACCTGATTGCCCCCTGGGCTTTCTGCTCCTCCACCTGCCCTTTGATTTCCACCAACAGCCCCTTCATCTTCCCTGCCCACCCCTGTTGGTATTCCTCTTCAATAAAGGTCAGCTCTCTCAGGTGGTGGGCATTGCACAACCCGCGCTCTCATCCATACTGGGGGTAGCTGCTCCACCCATCATGCACCGCCCTGCCCCTAAACTTGGGCAAGATGTCCAGCTTATCCGTGGCTTCTTTCCCTCGCTTTTCATGACGACCATAGTGGGTAAGCCTCTCCGTGCAAGCTACGTGCAGCCACTGGAGCTTGCCAGACACTTTCATCCCTGTCTCGTCAAAATGGTCTACTTCAGCTTGCCTTATCCCTTCTTTGATGGCTTCTTCTGTCTCCTCCAAGCCCTCATAGCAGGCCTTGAGGGCCTCGTACAAGCTCCCTTCTGAGAGGGAGGCCCCAAACACATCCTCAAAGACCTCCCTGGTGCGTTCATAGGGCAGGAGTTGATACTTTAGCAGATACACTCCAAGGCCCTTGAGTCTCTCTCCATACTGCACTATATTGCTCA
>CAYWGG010000308.1:0-3333 GCA_964457285.1 uncultured Dehalococcoidia bacterium | reverse complement strand
GTCATAATAACGTCCAAAGCTGCTGGGTCATTCTGGATTGCCTGGCAATATTCATATAACTGTTCCTTCACACCCATCCTATAATCCTCCTAATCATCCTGCTATGTCGGCATCAGAATAATACTCGCTGTAGACTTCCCTGGCCTCCTCCTCCCGCCCCTTCTCCGTTATCTCGAAGAAGTATTCGCCCTTGAAAGCCTCGTCAGGCCACCTGCCCAATTCCTTTCCAGTCCGGCCAGCGCAGTGCTTCAGCAATTCCTCCCTGGCCAGCTTCGCAAGAGGTTCATATTTACCTGTGGTCTCGCTGTAGAAGTAGGGCCTGGCAAGGCCAAGCTGGCACAGGTGCAGCAACCCATCAATGACCCCTTCCACAGTCACCCCCTCTATCTCCTTGGTGGAATCAGCGTACAGGGCGTGCAGGGGCTCCATCTCATTGCACATCGTACCCAGTAGGAGGTGTTCTAGCCTGCTGAGCTTCATGTGTTTCCTCATCTCTGGGAGATAACTTACTAAGGGTCATCCAGTTCAAGTATATCTTCCTTGAAACTGATTCTCAGATTGGTCTCCTTCAGGAAGCTCAGCCCTAGAAGCCCTGCTATTCTGGTATCTGGGGGTAGGTCGTGACAAGCCACCTTCACGTCAGCTACACGTACACCCAAGACTTCTATGGCCTCTAATGTGATAAGGGGTGCCCTTTCTACAGCGCTCGCCGTTACCAGGTTTACTCTTTCCTGTGACGTGGCAGGGTCATATCCCAGCTCTTCTGCCAGGTCCCGGGCGATCAGAGTGTAGGTGGAGCCTGTGTCTAAAACCATCTCTACTTCTGCCTCACCAGTGCGCCCAGTAAGGATGGCCTTCAGGATGATGGCTGGCTGGTCTCTGCTAAACCGCATAGAACGCTACCGCGTAACCTTCTTCAATCAGTGGGCCAGCGTAAGCGATGTAGACCCTTCTTCCCTTTTCGAGCTTCACCTTCTCCCATAACCCTCTCCGGTCTTCGCTGTGGCAGATTAGCTCACCCTCCACTGGCTCAAACCCTTCATACCTGGTCACCTCAATAGCGAGCCAGGAGCCCGCATAATCCTTCTTTAGCTTTTCAATAGCAGCCATAGCCCCTCCTTTCCTACCTCACCACCACGTTCACCAGCTTGCCCGGTACGAAAATCGTCCGGTCCACCCGCTTGTCGTTGATGTAGGACTGCACCCTGGGGCTGGCAAGGGCCACTCTGATGGCCTCCTCCTCGGCGATGTCGGCGGGCACCTGGAGCCTGTCCCTGAGCCGCCCGTTCACCTGCACCACCAGGGTTATCTCCTCCTCGGCGGCCAGGCCGTCGTCCCACTTCGGGAACGACTGGCTGTGGATGCTGTACGGGTGGCTCGTGCGCTCCCAAAGCTCCTCGGCCAGATGGGGGGCGAAGGGGGCCAGCATCAGCAGAAGCTTCTCGATGCACTCCTTCCAGAGCCCATCGTTTACTCCCTCCTCGGCTTCCCACACCCTGTTCAGATGGTTGGTGTACTCCATCAGGGCGGCAATTGCGGTGTTGAATTTGAACTGGTCAAGGTCTTTGTACACCTTCTTGACTGTCTCATGTAAACGGCGTGTCACCATCCTGTTCCAGGATTCCCAGAACTCGTTATCATCGGGGTTTTGGGCGGGTTTTGAAGAAGGGTCGTGTTGACAGATTTCCCACACCCGGTTCAGCCAGCGGGCCACCCCGTTTATCCCCGAAGCGCTCCAGGGGCCTCCCTGGTCCCAGGGGCCCAGGAACATGACAAAGCACCGGACAGAATCAGCACCCAAGACATCCACGTAGTCATCGGGGTTGACCACGTTGCCCCGGCTCTTGCTCATCCTGTGGTGGTCTTCGGCCAGGATGACTCCCTGGTTGTACAGCCGCAGGAAGGGCTCGCCAAACTCCACCAGGCCCATGTCCCGCAGGGCCTTGGTCCAGAATCGGGCGTAGAGGAGGTGCATGACGGCGTGCTCGGCCCCGCCGGTGTACTGCTGTACTGGCATCCACTCCCTCAAGACCTGGGGGTCGTAGGGGCCGTGGTGATATTTGGGACTGGTGAAGCGCTCCATGTACCAGGAGGAGTCCACGAAGGTGTCCATGGTGTCCGTCTCCCTCCGGGCGTGCTGGCCGCAGCGGGGGCAGGTGGTGTGGGTGAAACCCTGGTGAAGGGCCAGGGGAGACTCGCCCGTGGGCTTGAACTCGGCATCGGGGGGAAGGAGCACGGGCAGGTCCTCCTCTGGCACCGGCAAGGTGCCGCACCCGTTGCAGTAGATTATGGGTATAGGCGTGCCCCAGTAGCGCTGGCGGGAGATGAGCCAGTCCCGTATGCGGTAAGACACGGCCCTCCTGCCCCAGCCACGGCCCTCCACGAAATCGGCGGCAGCCTCTTTTCCCTGGGCGCTGGGCAGGCCGTTGAACTGGCCGGAGTTGACCATAGTACCCTCTTCCAGATAAGCCTGCTCAAGCTCGCTGCCGTCCCAACTGGAGGGCGCTATCACCACCCTTATGGGTAGGCTGTATTTTTTGGCGAACTCAAAGTCCCGCTGGTCGTGGGCGGGGACGCCCATGACCGCCCCCGTGCCGTAGCTCATGAGGGCGTAGTCAGCGATGAAGATGGGCACACGCTCCCCGCTGAGGCGGTTTGTTGCGTAGGTGCCCAGGAAGACACCCGTTTTCTCCTTCTCGGTGGCAAGGCGCTCTATCTCCGTCTGGCGGCGCGTCTGCTCCACATAAGCCTCTACCTCGGAGCGGCGCTCCGGCGTGGTCAGCCTCTCCACCAGGGGATGCTCAGGGGCCAGCACCATGAAGGTGACGCCGAAGATGGTGTCTATGCGGGTGGTGAAGGTGCGTAACTCCGCTTCCTCAAGGCCGTAGTGGGAGATGGCGAAGCTGATCTCTACCCCTTCGCTACGGCCTATCCAGTTGCGCTGCATGGTGAGGATCTTCTCCGGCCAATCTATGAGGCCGCTGAAGTCAAGAAGCTGGTCAGCATAGGCGGTTATGCGAAGGAACCATTGCTCCAGGTCGCGCCGGGTGATGGGGGTATCGCATCGCTCGCACCTGCCATTTACCACCTGCTCGTTGGCGAGGACCGTCTGACAGGAGGGACACCACACCACCGGTGCCTTGGCCCGGTACGCCAGGCCCTTCTCGTAGAGCTTCAGGAAGAGCCACTGGTTCCACCTGTAGTACTCCGGGAGGCAGCAGATTACTTCCCGGTCCCAATCATATATCGTCCCTATGCTGCGTAGCTGCCTACGCATATTCTCTATGTTGCCCATAGTCCAAGTGTAGGGGTGGATTCCCCGCTGGATGGCGG
>CAYWGG010000307.1:0-3337 GCA_964457285.1 uncultured Dehalococcoidia bacterium | reverse complement strand
ACGGTCATTATAGGGCCTTCTGTGGATAGACCGCAAGCTACTCCCCTTGTGGAGCGCCATGCTCCCGCCATTACAGGCTTTCTATACGGAAATCTATACACCTGCCAGGGCCCACCCGCCGCTTTCCGCACCTCTGCCCAGGGAGTAGACAATTATTGTGTCCCAGTTTACTCTGTCCACATCTGGCTATGAAGTTGTCCACTGGCAACGGTGGACTGAGATACAGGCCATCAGTGGACAGGTCAGTGGACTCATAGCTAGTGGATTCCACTAGTGGACGTGTCCACTGGAGGGCAACAAGATGAAAAGCAAGAATAACAATGGCTCTCATAAAAAGGAAGAAGAGATCGGCCGTCTGCTCTCTCAGGGTGCTTCTCCTGCTCAGTTGATACGGCAAGGATACGGACGAAGCACGGTCTATAAAGTCTCCAGACGTCTTTCAAAGGAAGCTACTACCCCTCTATCACCAGCCAGCGCAGCCACTTCCGCCATTGACTCGGCTCTTGACCCAACCCTCGAGGCTGATCCCGAGATTGTCGAGCTCAAGAAAACCTTACGGAAAGCTCAGTTGCAGCGGCAAATGGCAGAGGTCAAAGCACCCATAGACCTTCAGGCACAGCTGAAGGGCCTGGAAGAGGAAATGAAGGCCCTGAGTGACGCCCGGGCTGACCTGGAGGGTAAGCAAGGTATGGGATCAGCCCCGGGAGCCACTGTGGACCCTGAGACCATGGCAAGGCTCCAGCGGCTGGAATCCGAGAACGCTGAGCTTCTACAACAGAATCTTGCTGAAGGATTAGACAGGCTACGTAAGGACTTCTCACAGTACATGAGTGACCAGGAGCCCAGGACTCAGGCTCTTGAGGCTAATAGCTTGGCACATGAGGCCAAGGTAAAAGAACTTGAGCAGATGTTATGTCTGGTGGGACTCGTGCTTTATCACCTGGATGTCCATCACTGGCAGGCACACGGGTTCAAGCCAGACCTGGCTGACTCACAAGTTGAGCTAACTGATGAGGGTTATATAAGGGTGCGGGAAAGCCTGCGCCATCTTTTGGCAGAGGTGTTCAAAGACCCGAACGTGAGAAAGCACCACGGCTTACTCACCCACGACGCCCTCGAAAGTCGGTGGATAAGCCAAATGGTGGATGAGACATTGCTCTCGTTACACGGTCGTAAACCCTCTTCTTGAGTCCCTCCCGGCAGCCATCGCACACGCTACCTGCTGGAAAGCCCACCTCCAGCCTGAGCCTGTCAGGGCCATGATTACCTGGGCCAAAGGACGATGGTCCCTGAGGTGGTGGGTGTCAGATGGCAGCGGTCAGGGTGACTCACCAAAATTCAACCTCTCCTTGTTCTCGCTGTGAAACTCCAGTCCGTTGGCATAAATGACCACACCGGCTTCAGGATTCCCATAACATAGCTCTGGAGGGATATTAAAGCCAGCAAGATACGTCCCTGTTTCTCTCATGGGATTATCTCCTTGAAGGATGAGGTGGCCAATTACATGTTGTCCTAATGCAGTCATGGCAACTCCATCCAGGCGTACAGGTCTACTGGTAACCAGGTTAATGTACCCATAGACCTGGTATGAGCCTTCTTTCCCCAATCCAAGCACCTCATCTACGATGTCGATTCTTTTAAGAGAGCTGATAGTGAAGGTAATCTTGGTAATCGGCGGGCTTGTCATAACAATGCTATCAGCTCCAGCTTCGGTCAATCGAGGTGCCACATGCCGCCTCACAGTATCCTCGGACGGCACTTCCTCTAGCTCGAATTCAGTTGCGATACGGCCACTGATCTTACCGTAGGTCAGGCCAGCCTTTCGTAGCTCTGCAGCACGGTTCCACATCTCTTCATTGGGCCACTTGCTTCCTCTGGACATGCCACCATTATCGTCAATGTTTCGTGAAATATCCAGATGCGGTAAATGCACGCAACTGCGGGATATAAGATGCTCCAATATCCTCAGTGCTTTTTGACGAGAGTGGGAGAGATGCAATCTGAAAGGATCAGGGCTGAACCCTCCGCTGGGACAGTCTTATCACCGTGGCTCAACGTCTACCTGAGCCAAGGGCTGCCTCTGGTCCTCTTGCATCCCTGCAGCAAGAGGCCCATCCCTCATCCGGATACGGGTCGCTGGTGGCGGCTGGAGAGCCTTTCTGACCTGAACCGGGTTTTGCTCAGGTATCTCCATCCTAACCTGGCCATCATCGCCGTGCGAATCGTCCAGGTGGACCCGGATAGCCCAGAGGCCCTGGAGTGGGCCAGACAGAGGGGGCTGATCTCAGAAGGCGCCTGGGTTCTGAGAACGAGCCGGGGCTTGCGACTCTTCTATAAGGCTCCTGACCCCTGCCCTGCCACCCACACCGATCCAGAGCACCGGACCCCAGACCTCCTGGCTCCAGGCAGACTGGCCATCGTCCCGCCTTCCATCCACCCCAGCGGCCACAGATATGTGTGGGCAAAGGGGCACTCCCCTGCTGACATCCCATCCTCTGAGCTAGCCCCCCTCCCAGAGGGTATCCTGGCAGCCTGGCATGAGCTGAAGCGACCTCGACCAATCCAACGCCCACATCGCCAGGCTCCAGGCTGGCTGGGACTGGTCTTTGAGGCTATCTGCCACTACCTAGAGGCCAGCGGCCACCGACTGCGCCCCGGGCGTGATGGCGGCATTACTACCACATGCCCCCTTCACGATGATCGCAACCCGTCGCTGTCGTTACACCCTGAGCGGGGCTGGATGTGCTTCTCCGGATGTGGCGAGGGACGGCTGACCCTGCTGGCGGCAAGACTTGGGGTTCGAGTCAGGGAGGAGTGACGGAGATGAGCAGCGATGCAGCCAGGGCCAACGCAGTCATCGAAGACGAGATGGGTGCGGATGGAGAGGTCGGGGCCTCTTACTCAGACTGGCCAAGTCCCCCTGCTGAAGAGGCTTTCTATGGCTTAGCGGGAGAGATAGTGAGGACAATCGAGCCCCATTCGGAGGCTGACCCAGTAGGCCTGCTGACAAACGTGCTGGTCGCCTTTGGCAACGTGGTGGGACGGCGACCCCACTTCGTAGCTGAAGCCGACCAACACGTTCCCAACCTCTATGGCGTCCTGGTGGGCCAGACCAGCAAAGGCCGCAAGGGTTCCTCCTGGGGGCAGATTCGCAGGCTGTTGGGTCAGGTAGACCAAACCTGGGTGGACGCCCAGGTCCAGGGAAACCTGTCCTCTGGCGAGGGGCTCATCTGGGCTGTGCGTGATCCTATCACCAAGGAGGAACCCATCAAGGAAAAAGGCAAGGTGGTGGGGTATCAGACAGTGATCGTTGACTCGGGTGTGGAGGATAAGCGCC
>CAYWGG010000306.1:0-3348 GCA_964457285.1 uncultured Dehalococcoidia bacterium | reverse complement strand
GGCGTCTTCCACCAGCACAGAGGGATACTTATGTGGCCCTTTCAGGGTAGAGTTGCACCTAGCATTTGCCAGGGTCCTGGAGAGGAGCCAGAGCCTCCGAAGCTCCCTGAGGGCAGTAGCTATACCCGCAGCAATAGCAACCAGGGCCAGCACGCCGACCACCATCAGGGCGATGCTGCCTGAGTCAGGCTCGCCCAGGTTGGCCTGGCAGAAGCCCTTTATCGAGGCATAGGTTGTCCTGTAGACTTCAGGGCCAAAGGTGGCAAGCAACGCCAGAAGCACGAGCCCTGGCAGGGCCAGGTAGGGAGCGACGCTCCTTGCCCACTCGGACAAGCCCTTCACCTGTACAGGGAATAGTGCTGGTATCCTCATGGACTTTCTCCAGGAGTCTGCCCTTTTTCTCTGGCTACGCCGATAACCAGAGGAAGGAGCGCCAGACGCCTCTGCCGTATCTCCGTAAGCTCGAACCCTGCTGCTTCCATGCTGGCTAGGGTCTTTCGGTTCAGATGGCACCCGACCCCGAACCAGCGACAGGCAGGGGTGAGGAGGTCCTGCACCTGCCCAGCGAAGCGTCCATCGGCGCGCACGTGTTCCATGAAGCAGAACGTCCCGTTGGGCTTGAGGACCCGCCTTATCTCGGCCAGGGACCTGGCCGGGTCATCCACTGTGCACAGCACCAGCGTGGCAACCACGGTGTCGAAGGAAGCGCCAGGGAAGGGCAGCGCCTCAGCAGGGCACTGGTGGAACTCCACCGATAGACCAAGCTGTGCAGTCCGCTTCTTTGCTCGGCTGAGCATGAAAGGGTCTGGCTCTGTCCCCACGATTTTCTCTGCCACCCTGTAGTACGGCAGATTGGCCCCTGTCCCGACCCCAATTTCCAGGACGTGTCCTGTAGCCTCACCAGTCACAAACGGACGTAGTTGGCTAAGCACCCTTCTCTCAGCCCGTCCGCTGACACGGTCATACAAAGCTGCGAACCACCGGTGTCCCTTCTGGCTGGCTAGTGTCTCTGCCATAGCTGCCCTTCAGGCCATGCCGACCGCTACCTGCCCATCATGTGGCCCATGGACTTCATGTTCATCATGCCACCGTTGCCCATCATATCCATCATGGCCTTCATCTCATCCGTCATGGCTGTGCACTGTTCCATCATCTTTTCCATGTCTTCCTCTGTGGCATGGTGCATTTGATGATTCGTCCCTCCGCTATTCATGACGTCCATAGTTCCTGTCACCTCTGAAGCGCCTCCTAGTGAAAGAGGACGACTTGAAGCCAGGGCCGTCAGCGGCAAGGTCACAGCTACACCTATAGCTATGCCCATCGCCAGAGTCCAGAAACGCCTCTTCATGTCGGTCCTCCTTTGTCTTTGCGCTCAAGGCCTTTCTGCGTAGCGAGCTGCCGAAGGCGCTCCAGGTCATCTGGTTCAAGGCGAGCAACCGCCTCCATGAAGCGAGCTATGGCCAGGTCGCCGAAGCGGGTAATGACCTCGCTCACCGCCTCCCTGGATTTCTGCTCCAGGAAAGCCTCGCGGCTCAGGGCCACCGTGTAAGAGTAGGCCTTCCCCTCGGGAACACGCCTCAACAACCCCTTGCCGACCAGGTTGCTCATGATGGTCATGACAGTGGTGTAGGCTACGGAGCGACGGGCCTGAAGGGAGCCAACCACCTGGCGCACCGTGGCCTGCTCCTTTTCCCACATCACCCTCATGACCTCAGCTTCCAGAGGGCCCAGGAGGTCAGATGGATCCATGCTAAACCCCTCCCAGAGCAACTACTAAGCTATTATAGTAGATTGCAGGACGGGCCGCAAGGCCCATTGGTTGACTGGGTGTGCGTCAAAGTTTTGGGGGGACGTCGATGGGCAGTATGTAGACCGCCAGACCGTAGCTACGGGACTACCAATACAGCATTCCCTTTTTGCCCTCGGAGGGCAGGAGTGGCATTTCTTGCTCCCGGATCCAAAGCTGATTTCTACATGTCTACGGCCACTTCATCCCCTTGTCCAAAAAAGTGACGCACACCCTATTTGTTTAGCGTGTGCCGTCAGGAGGTATCATAAAAGTGGGTAGCCAGGAGTTTCGGGGGCTCCCCTGGAGCAGTAAGGGCCTCAGTGAGGTACTCCAATGCTTCCCGACCCTGCTGCTTCAGGGTCACCAGGATGCTGGCCAGTACTGCAGATGATGGGCTCTACCTCTGGCAGGTCTATCTGCACCCGCTCATGGGTAGCCTTCTCTTCCAATGGCCCTCCACATTCAGGGCAGGCCGAGAGGTGCACTTCCACCCTCTCGTGAAAGCTCTCCTCTGGTGGCTTCTGCCGATAGCGGAACTGGCCTTGGCCAGGGCGACGCCCTGGGGCTTTAGGCTCAGGCTTGGCCTCATCTCTGGAGAAGGGGACAGCCTGGCGATGGCCCCAGCGCAGTTGGGCTTCCAGGCTGGCAATCTTGGCCTTGAGGGACTCCACCTCAGCCTGTAGCCGCTGGCAGTTGGGGCACTTGTCTTTCGGTACCATCGCTACTATAATAGCTCATCAGGGAACGCTAAACAGATACGGAAGAAGGATTACTTGACAGGCTGGACCTCGTAGAGCCCACCCCGGCCCACCTTGCCGCCACCAGGACTGCAAGATATGAATTGAGCCCGCGTTTCAGGTAGAGTTCGACCCGACCCCGTCTCCACCAGAAACACGAACTCTTTCCCTCCAGGTCAAAGGCTTCTCCTAGAGGGTTTTCGTTGTAAAGCACCACATTGCTTCCCTCTTGCGTAGTAGCTATCTCAAAGAGGGCCTTGAAGGCCGGCTTCGGACGGATGGCTACTATGGCCTTCTCTTCTACAGTGTCCACATATACCGCCTCCAGCATCGTCATGAGTATCTTCCGCCGCTCAGTCAGGTCGGCTTCTTCCCATAGCCTGGGCAGGTCCTCAAGCAGCTTCCCTGCTTCCGTCGCTGCATCTACCCCAGGCACCACCAACGGCTGAAGCCTGTCCTCCAGCGCCCTCTTCTGACACTTATACTCCTCGTACTCCATGCGGTCGTCGTTCAGGTACACCTGGCCCAGCTTGCGAAGCTTACGCTCCACCTGCTTCCTTTCTTCTTCCACCCGCCTCACCTCATCAGCTAGCTGAATCTTCGCCAGCAGCCTGTCGTACCAGGCATCAGGGAGGACGATGGCCTGCATAATACGCCCCATCTGCTCGTCAGGGACCTGGCACTGCATGGAGCCACTCCTGCCCACACAGTAGCCCGCGCTCCTTGAGCCATACTCTTCCCGATAATACCGGTTCCCATTCCGATATGTCTGTGCCCACATGGGATACCCACAGTGGGCACACCGGATAAGCCCCTTCAGCA
>CAYWGG010000305.1:0-3357 GCA_964457285.1 uncultured Dehalococcoidia bacterium | reverse complement strand
GCAAACCCTGGTATCACCTCGCCGCCTTCAAGGGCGTCCTCTTCTGACAGTACCCGAACATCCTCCAGTGAGCGATGGACGGCCACCGAGCGGGTTGCAGGGTAGAGCACCCAGAGGAGGCGTGTTCCCGCCCTCAGCCAATCCTCCACCTTCTCCTGTACTTCACGGGCTGTGTTGCCGGGCGATACCACTTCCACGGCCAGGTCAGGGGCAAGCTCCAGAAAGCCGACGGGCAACTCCCCTGTCGGGAGCCTGTCCCTGGATACGAAGGCTGCATCGGGGGCGCGCACGGTGTCGGGGTTGCGGCGCAGTATGAAGCCTGTCTCGGCTGCGAAGACCTCGCCCAACTGATTTGCTCTGACATGAACATTCAGAAGTGCTCCTGCTCTCATAGCTGAGCTGCCATGTGCAGCGCCCGCTGGCGTCATCTCGTACAGCTCCCCTTTCACCAACTCGTAGCAGCGGTCATAGGTAGCCAGGTGGAAAAACTCCTCGGCGGTCAGCGTTGTCCTGCGTTTACGCACTTTAACCATTGTCACACCTCAACCCTTCAGCCGTTCGATAGTGGAAGCGAAGACCTGGATAGTCCTGTCCACGTCCTCGGGGGTATGGGCCAGGGAAGGATAGAACTTGTCGGGCCAGCTTTTCAGGATGCCCTGCTCCAGGAGTATGGAGTTGAACTGCGCCATCATAGTGGCGTTGGCCCTCAGGGTAGAGCGGTAATCGGTTATAGGCTGGTCGGTGAAGTAGAAACCGAAGGTAGGGTCTTCTCCCGATGGCTGCATGGGGACTTCTGCCTCGCGGCAGAGCCGCTCCAGAGCATCCCTGAGCCGCCGTCCGGTGGCGTGGAGGCGCTGGTATGTCCCCTCCTTTCGTAGCTCTGCCAGAGTAGCCAGCCCGGCAGCGCAGGCTATCGGGTTGCCGTTGAGGGTGCCTATCTGAGGGACGTAGCTGTCGGCATCCGTCACGGCCTGGTCGTATACAGACATGATCTCCTCCCCACCAGCTATTACGGCCAGGGGATAGCCACCGCCTGCAATCTTACCCAGGGCCGCCAGGTCAGGGGTCACACCGTAATACTCCTGAGCACCGCCGTAAGCCAATCTGAAGCCGGTGACCACCTCGTCGAAGATAAGGGGAATCTGGTAGTGGGCCGTGACCTCCCGCAACGCCTGGAGGAAGCCGGGCTTCGGCGACAGAATCCGCTGCATGGGCTCTACTATTACCGCCGCCAACTCATCGTGGTGCTTCTCGATTATCACTGTGGTAGTCTCGACATCATTGTAAGGTGCGATGAGCACGGTCTCACGGATGGCCTGGGGTACGCCTGCGGAGTTGGGCACGGGCTCCGGGAAGTCCCTCAACGCATTGAGAGCGGGTGTTACGCTCATCAGAGCGTAGTCGCTGGTGCCGTGATACCCCCCCTCGAACTTCAATATCTTGTCCCTCTTGCGGAAGCTCCGGGCTATGCGGAGGCACTGGAAACAGGCATCGGTGCCGCTGGTGGTGAAGCGCACCTTTTGAGCGCAGGGGACCGCTTTCACAATCTCCTCGGCCAGAAGGACAGCCTGTTCGCTGGTGGCGAAGAAGGTGCTGCCCTTTTCTACGGCCTCCACCACCGCAGCTACTACAGCAGGGTGAGCGTGGCCCAGGACCATAGGGCCGGAGCCCATCAGATAGTCTATGTACTCTTTGCCGCTTACGTCCCATACCCTTGAGCCCCTACCCTCCCTAAGGACGAGAGGACGCTTCGGGTCTATGTTCATATTGCCTGTGTTGGCCCCTGGTAGATAGCGGGCTGCCTTGGCCAATAGCTCCTGCTCTCGCGCCGATCTGATTGTCATTGCTATCTTCCTTCCTGCTACTAAGCCCTATTCTTACCTATGGCTTATCCTCTATTCAGGTCCCTTATAAGCTCTGCCAAGCGTTTATCCAAACGGCGTGGTGGCCCTTCGAGGGCATCCGCCACGAGACGCACCAATTCGTCTGGCCGATTGGTGATGCCGAAGGCCCCTGTTGGAATGCTTGGGCTTGGACGTTCACCAATATAAAAGACAAAGGGTATCTTGAGTCTGCGCTCCTGAACTTTTTTCAACAAGTCTAAGCCTGTCTCGCTGGATTGGTCACGACGGATGTCCGATATTATCAGGTGGTAGTCAGCGCCAGCGCGGTTCAAAGCCTCCAGGGCATCATCATTAGTGGTGTAAGAATCTGTGTAAATACCCAAGTTTGCGAACGCGCGACGTTCCCAAAAATTGGAAAGTGGGTGGTCATCTACCCAGAGGATGGAGGCTAATGGCAGTTTTATCTGGAGATTTCTTAGTCCCATTGCGGCCATATCAGCAACCTCGCCTTGACCATGTTTAGCTTTTTCCAGGCTCTTGGCGTGCCCTCCGAATGTTTCCCCGTCCCTCTCCCAGATCGAGATCAACCCCGAAAGACGCTCCTCCGACTCTCCCACTGAACCCTACTTGCCCTCTTCCCAGCAGAAGAACCCCTAAAAAGCCAACTAATCCTAAAATCTCGGCCCCCAGACCCAGAATCAGTACAACAATAGACCAGTCCAACCTTGTATTCCTCCGCTGAGACTCATAACCTGATCAAGTCCCTATCGGTAGGTACATTCTGTGAATCCAACGACAGCTTATTGAGGTTTTTCTCCATTTACTGTACTGCAGCCCGCCTCATCACCTCCACCAGCTCCCGCACGCTCCGCGCAGATTTATTGAGAGCGCCTCGCTCGTCCTCGGTGAGCTTTATCTCGATTATCTTCTCGATACCTCTGGCCCCTAGCTTCACGGGCACTCCCACAAAGAGGCCCTTGATGCCGTACTCGCCGTCCAGGTAGGCGCAGCAGGGAAGTATGCGTTTCTTGTCCACGAGGACCGCTTCGGCCATCTGCGTGATGGCAGCGGAAGGGGCGTAGTAAGCGCTGCCTGCCTTGAGAAGCTGTACGATCTCTCCTCCGCCCTGGCGGGTCCGCTGAACGAGGTGGTCTATAGTCTCCCGGGGAAGAAGCTCAGTTATAGGTATGCCACCCACTGTGGTGTAGCGCACCAGGGGCACCATATCGTCGCCGTGGCTTCCCAGGACGTAGGCTTGAACATCCTCCACCGATACATCTAGCTCATGGGCGATGAAGGTGCGGAAGCGGGAGGTGTCCAGGATGCCTGCCATACCAAAGACGCGGTGCCTGGGGAACCCGCTGACCTCGAAGACGTGCTGAGTCATGGCGTCCAGGGGGTTCGTCACTGCTATCATGATGCACTCCGGCGAGTGCTTGATCACCTCCCTGGTGACGCTGCCCACGATCTTCATGTTGGTGAGGAGCAGGTCATCGCGACTCATGCCTGGGGT
>CAYWGG010000304.1:0-3367 GCA_964457285.1 uncultured Dehalococcoidia bacterium | reverse complement strand
TCTTTTACTCCGAGTAGTTGGACAAACCAACGCTTGACCTTGTATCATGGCACGGTGGACCGTCATGTGCCGTCCATTCTCAGCGGCATCAATGTACGGCAAGGACGAGCGCATACCGATTCTGGTCAGGGATTTTACACAACGACCGTAGAACGACAGGCGTTATCCTGGGCATGGCAACTATCACAACGACTTCCGGGGACACTACCGGCCGTTATTCGCTTTGACGTAAGTCGAGACGACTTGGCAGATCTTGAGTGCCTTTGGTTTGTACGTGGCAGTTTTGATGCCGATGACTTCTGGAGTCTAGTTTTCCATTGCCGTACTGGAGGAGGCCATCATAGTCGGGCGACAAATCAGGGTTGGTATGATGTCGTCATCGGGCCAGTGGCAGCCTCTTGGAGACAGCGTCTTACAATCTATGATGCTGATCAAGCGAGCTTTCATACGGACCGGGCAGCCAACCTGCTGAACAACAGCAATCCGAGGAGAATTCGATGATAGCTCTAAAAGCTAAAGATGCCTTTTGGGAGGTGGTTGAAGATTGCCTCGTGGAAATTCATCGGCTCGCTAAGCTCGATGCACACGAAAGGAGTATGGACCTCCGCACACGGATAGAGTCCCCTCCGACAGGGATGTCAAGTGATATCTTTTACCATGCTGAACCCTTCGATGTTGCCTGTGACATAGCGGAGAGGCAGTTAGATCTCTCACAATACCGTCTCCAATACAACCATATATTAAATCGTCATAACTGGTAAAGAAACAGCGCCTAACAAGTCGCTGGAGCGGACGTGCAACCAGCCGCGCGCCGCTCAACTTCGTCCGTGAGGCGTTTTTCACTGAGCTTATTGCTGCTCTGGAAGCCAGCAGATAAATCCTTGGGAGGAATAGGCGCAGCTAACAGCACGCCTGCCTCAACTCTACCCTACTCCTCTTTGGACAGCTCCTCCTCCCATATCTGTCGGAAAGACCTGGCGGGTAAGGCTGGTAGATCTCTGTCTCTGGTCCATCGGGAGAATGGGGGTATAGGGACTTTTCTTATCCTTCCTCCCCTCGCCAAAGGCATCTGCATCAGTCTGCCAATCTTGTGTACTAGCGATAACGTAGCCGGGCTGCGCATGAGCCGGTAGTAGCTCCAGGCGAGGAGCTTTTCCCATAGCGTCACCTTACGGTACTGGGTGGCTGTACCCTCCATGAGGCGGGTGCGCAGCGTGAGCAGCATGTGGGGTATGTTTATCTTCACCGGGCACACCTCCCGGCAGGCCCCACAAAGGCTGGAGGCATAGGGGAGGTCCTTTGCCCGCTCGAGGCCCACCAGCACGGGGGAGATCACCGCACCGATGGGGCCAGGATAGACCCAGCCATAGGCGTGACCCCCAACCTTGCGGTAGATTGGGCAGATGTTCAGGCAGGCCCCGCAGCGTATGCAGTATAGTGACTCTCTCAGCTCCGGGTCCTGTAGCAGGCGTAAGCGGCCGTTGTCCACAATCACCAGGTGGAACTCCTCAGGGCCGTCCTCGTCCTGAGAGCGCCTTGGCCCGGATATGAAGCTGACGTAGCTACTGATGCGCTGGCCTGTGGCCGCTCTGGGCAGGAGGCGCAGGAATATGGCTAGGTCCTCAAAGGAGGGGATGAGCTTCTCCATGCCGGTGAGAGCCACGTGAATGCGAGGCACAGAGGTGCAGAACCGGCCATTGCCCTCGTTGGTGACTATCACCAGGGTGCCCGTCTCTGCTACCACGAAGTTGGCCCCCGTTATACCCATGTCGGCCTGGAGGAGCTTCTCCCGCAGGGTCTCTCTGGCTGCCCGCGCCATCTCGTCTATCTCCACCAGATTGGGCCTGCCAATCTTCTCAGCAAACAGGTGAGAAACGTCCTGTTTGGTCTTGTGCAGGGCTGGGGCGATGATGTGGGAAGGGGTCTCGTCCGCAAGCTGGATGATGTACTCCCCCAGGTCTGTCTCTACCACCTCTACTCCTATATCGGCGAGGGCGTGGTTAAGGCCCATCTCCTCGGAGACCATTGACTTGCCCTTGGTGACCAGCCTGACACCTCGGGAGCGCACCAGGTCGGCGATGATGGCGTTGGCCTCCTTGTCGTCCCTGGCGAAGTGCACCTGCCCTCCGTTCTGGGATACTTTTTCGTGGGCCATCTCCAGGTAGTAGTCCAGGTTATCCAGGGTGTGGCGTTTGATCTCCCTGGCCTGCTCTCTCAGCCCCTCCCACCGCTGGGGCGTGATCTCATGGATGGCCTCCAGCCGCCCCTGGTTCAGACTAACAGGCGCTCGGCTGAGCGCGGCCTGAAGCTGCGGGTCAGATATGGCCCTGACGGAGGCTTCCTTGAACTCATGGGTCTTGACGTCCGCCAACTGCCTCTCCCTTTCCCTGACCCCCAACCCCTTTCCCACCAGTGGGAGAGGGGAGTAAGGGCTGAGGGCTATGAATCCAGAAATTGGGCCAGATGCATAGCCTTAACATCAATGCCTCGGCGGCTCAGGGCACCGCTGATGTGCATCAGGCAACTCATGTCGCAGGCTACCAGCGTCCCGGCCCCAGTCCTGACGATGTTGCTCACCTTGTCTTCCAGCATGCCCACTGATATATGTGGGTACTTCACCGAGAAGGTCCCACCGAAGCCGCAGCAGGTCTCGGCCTGCTCCATATCCACCAGGTCCGCCCCTCTAACGTTGCTGAGCAGCGTCCTGGGCTCCTGGGAAACGCCCAACTCCCTCAGCAGATGGCAAGAAGGATGGTAGGTGACCCTTCGGCTGCTCTCAGGGTGGGCCTCTCCCTGGAAGCTGGCCCCAACATCCGTCACCCCTAGCACCTTCACCAGGAACTCGGAGAGCTCGTACACCCTGCCGCTAAGCTCCTCAGCCTGCCGGTGGAGTTCGGGGTCGTGCTGGAAGAGGTGAGGGTAGAAGATGCGCAGCATGGATGCGCAGGAGCCAGAGGGCACCACCACATAGAAGTTGTCCACTCCCTCGCCAGGAGGCTTGAAGGTTTTGAGGACACGTCTGGCCAACAACCTTGCTTCTTTGCTGAAGCCAGAGTTGAGCACCGCCTGGCCGCAGCAGGTCTGGTCTCTGGGGAAGTCCACCTCTACGCCCACCCTTCGCAGGAGCCGTACCACACTTACCCCCACCTCGGGGAAAAGCTGGTCGACGAGGCAGGTGACGAAGAGGGAGACCTTTATCCTTCGGCTGCGTTCAGGAGAGGTTTTTGGTCCTGTGGCCACAAAAGCAACCCCCTGGCTAGCGTCTAATTCAGAGTACCAGAGAAGTCCCTTTGTGGCAACATTTCTGGGAACCGGGTGCATCCAAGATCTGTGAAACTAGGCGGCAACAGGTAGATGTACACGGCGT
>CAYWGG010000303.1:0-3390 GCA_964457285.1 uncultured Dehalococcoidia bacterium | reverse complement strand
CCCCTCTCCCACCAATGGGAGAGGGGCTGGGGGTGAGGGCACTAGCCTAGACGAAGTATCTGACGCGGGTTTTCTTGTACTCACGCGTGCTGTACAGGAGAAGGTACTCTGTTATACCTGTCGCTTCGGAGATCTCCCTTACCACCCCCTCACATCCTTCCTTGGAGGTGGCATGGATCATAGTGAAGTGGGTATAGGGCCAGTCGGGGAAGGTGGGCCGCTCGTAGCAATGGGTCACCGCCGGATGTGCGGCCATCTTTTTGCCGACCTCCTCAGAGCGTTCTGAGGGAACCTTCCATACGCCCATGCCGTTGGCCATGAAGCCCGCTTTCCTGTGGTAGAGGACGGCGCTGTAGCGGCGCATGATTCCCCGCTCCTCAAACTCTCTGGCGATGTCGAAAAGCCTCTGTGCAGTCACCTCCAGGCGCTGGGCCATGTCATCGAAAGGCCGGCAAACCATGGGCAGGTCTTCCTGTAGCTCACGGATGGCCTGTACGTCGAAGTCGCTAAGGGAGACGGCTTTGTTCCAGTCCTTCAGTTTGGGGTCGTCGTTATAGCCGTCGGGGCTGTAATACTGATAGGCCGCGCCCTTCTCTTCCACCATGTCAAAGTTAACACCTATCTTGAAGAAATGGATGGTGGGCATAATCCGGAAGGATAAGGCCCGCGTCTCCGATGCCATCCGCTCTACGGTAGCCTCAACGCTATCCCCAGGCGGCACCGCCAGGGTGAACCACAGGTTATAGTAGGAGCCTTCTCTGGCGTAGTTGTGACTCACCCCGGGATGCTTGTTGATCTTCAAAGCGCCTCGGTGGAGCAGGTTGGGATCGTAGGCCATAGCCACCAGGCTGGTCTTGTATCCCAGGCGTCGCGTGTCGAAGATGGCGCTGATCTGCCTCACCACGTTTCTTTTGCGAAGGCCACGGAGACGCTGGATGACCTCTTCCTCGTCTATGCCAAGCCTCTGGCCTATGTCCTGGTAAGGCTCTTCGACCAGGGGAAACGCCGATTGTATTATATTAAGCAGCTTCCGGTCTGTTAAGCCCATCTGCGGCATAGACGCTCCTTCTGGCGGCAGTACCATAGTCAAACTAGTAAAAGCCTAATCTTTACCTGACAACACAAGGTTAGCACACGGACTTCGTGGGGGTCAACACAAATCGAGAGTGTGCGAGGGGGTGAGGCAGAGAAAGGGTGGAGCAACACGTTGTTTGCCACTCACCCTCGTGGTATATTGGAGATGAGTAGGGGGTGGTGGAATTGGAAGGGGGCACGGAAAAGGAAAAGCGAGAGCTTTTCAATCACCTGCGCCGGGAAATACGCAGCGAAAAAGTCTTGCGGGCTATGGAGCAGGTGCCCAGAGAGCTTTTCGTGCCTGCGGAAATACGGTATCTGGCCTACAAGGATGTAGCCCTGCCTATAGGAGAGGGCCAGACCATCTCCCAGCCGTTCATCGTCGCCCTCATGACCAGCGCCCTTGAGCTTAGGGATGGTGAGAAGGTCCTGGAGTTGGGTACTGGCAGCGGCTACCAGGCGGCTATTCTCTCCCGCCTGGTCCCACAGGGAAAGGTCCTGTCCCTGGAAAGGATTCCCAGTCTGGCCCAGGCAGCGCAGGAGCGCCTTCGCTCCCTGGGATGCGAGAATGTGGAGGTGAGGGTGTCAGGCGATACCCTGGGCTGCCAGGAAGGGGCTCCCTTCGACGCGATTATCGTCACCGCCGCTTCTCCCAGATTGCCCTCGACTCTGCTGAAGCAGATGGCCTTAGGCGGCCGCATGGTGATACCCATCGGAACAACGTTAAAAGAGCAAGAGCTGACAAAGGTGCTCAGGACCGGTGAAGGCCATACCATAGCGATGCTGGGCCCCTGTCGCTTCGTACCCCTCATAGGTCAGGATGCCTGGCCCGAGGACATTGAAGAGCTTTGAGTCCGGTAGTGTTTCTTGACGCCATACGGGCTTCATGCTATTGTAGGGTTCGTTCCCAGCCCCTTTACCACTGAGAGGGTAGGGGCAGGTTTGAAACTTGCCCCTACAGAGATGGTAAAGGGGTTCTCTCCGGGATAAGCCGGTCTGGTCTGTCTACTGGAGGGATGCTATGCGAGAGCAGGTGGTAGCGCTTTTTCAGAAGGAAGAGGACATCACTGAAGCCGCCCGGATGCTTCATGCCGCCGGCCATGCCCCGTCAGACCTGGACCTGGTCAGCAAAAAAGCGGTGAACGATTCGCACCTCCTCACACTACTCAGGCACGTGCATCTGGGAAAGCTAATGGAAAGGCCGGAAGGGATGTGGCCGTGCGCGCTTCGATGGGCCATCATTGGCTCCGTGGTAGTGGAGGTGCCCGTGCTCATCTGGGTGCTCCTGGCTTTCGACTCATGGGGGATACAGCTGTTTTTGGGGCTCACCCTCTGGAAGTTCGGCACCATCTTTGGAGGGATACTCGGCGCCATCGCCGGAGCGAACCGCGGCCTGGAGTCGGGAGTGGTCCACCGGTACGAAAAGCATTTTTCTCAGGGCGCTTTCGCGCTGGCAGCGCGGGTAAAGCACTGCGACGCACCCCAGGCCCGAGGCATTTTCATGGAGAGCGGCGCTTATGATATACGCAACCTGGAGGGCGACTTCCGCGCCAAAAAGGAGCCCGCTGCCCAGAAAAAAAGCTCCTCCAGAAAAGATGGGAGCCCTGAGCGTCGTGACAGCAACCCATAGAGAAGGGGGAACCTTTGCCTGACGCCCTTGACCGCGCCGCTGAAGGCATCAGAGAAGAGGACCTCTCCAGCATGGCACTGGCGAGAGAGGAGCTACCCTATGAGCTGCGTGAGTTTCAGCTCGCCCGCGAGGGGGTCCTGGACAATGCGGATATGGCTGAGCACGGGTTCCCCGGTAGCACAACCGGGGAGGTCAGGGCTACTGGCCGAATCACGGGATACCTCCGTGAGTTTGTTACTCCCGCTCCACCCCAGGAAGGGTCGAATGTGATAGCAGCCACCGTCGTCCATCTCTTCCAGGACAAGCTACAGGTATCACGCTGGATGACGGGTAAATTCCTCGGAGACTTTCAGCGTTCCGTAGGGCGTGAGCTTGGGCGCGGGCAGCAGCTTATAAGTGCTGATCGCCTGCAGTACGAGGGTTTCTCTGATGAGGCGGTGGGGCTTCGCACGTTGCAGACCTCCGACGCCGGGCCGGTTTCTTCTACAATCGTGGACTTTCGCGTGGGGCGGCTCCTGGGCGTTGCCTATCTTGTGACCCTGGGCGATGTGGAGCGGAAGGAGCTGGTCGGGCAGATAGGCATAGAGCTAGAGCGGAGGATAGTCAGGATATTGCTGGGCGCAGCCTGAAATCCAGCAGCTATGAGAGGTGGCACGTTCAGTCCCGTGGGGATTCTTCTGCCCGCA
>CAYWGG010000302.1:0-3409 GCA_964457285.1 uncultured Dehalococcoidia bacterium | reverse complement strand
TTGGCTCCAGATGGCGTACCCTGGCATCTGACACGACATACAACTTGTACTGCCTCCCAACGCGGTAGCTAAAATCCAGGTCTTCTCCCGATCCGCTGCCAAGAAACCACTCATTGAAGGAATACTTCTGAAAGATCTCCCTACGCCATACTGTAGCCCCGCCAATCAACCACTGCGACAACTGGGTCTGTTGGGCATTTATGATAGGGGTGTTGTATCCGGAGGGCAAAACCACTCCGAACTTCCTGTTGTCGATGAAGAAGACGCGTTGCATCCAGGATGTGGCTGGGGGTTCACCTTGCAAGTTAAAAGAGGCACCGCCCACATCGTCGCCCGCTGTTTCCCAGAACCTTAACATGGCCTCTAGGGCACCATCCTCGATTACGATATCATCATCAATGCATGCTATCAAATCGATGGATGGTTCCACCAGCCGAACACCTACATTCTTTTGCTTTGTTAGTGCTGGGGGCCGCACTTCTACATAGTGAATAGGAAGGTCGAGGAACTCTGTTAGGGTTGCCTTTAATCCGCTATCTCCTCCGTTCACTACTATAATTTGGTCAGGCCAATACTCTTGCTCCCTAATGCTCTTCAGAAGCCTGCATAGCTGGCTAGGACGATCCCTTGTTGGGAGGACAAAAGCGATGCTGTTCCTAAATCGAGACATCTTTCTGCTCCAATAAAGACATACTTCAGCCCAGCAGCCCGCTGATTCCGGTGATGAATAGTTTCATGGCTATGTGCTTATGCCTCCAGAAGGCTGCGTAAGCCGCTCTCTGTGACCGGGCTGAGGTAGGCGGCCACGTATTGTCGGCCCTTCTGCTGAAGCTCCTTAAATTGGGACTCCGGTATGGCCTCAATACTCTTGATGGTGTCTATCAGCTCGGATGGCTCTCTCACTGACCACTTGAACTCATTCCAGCCGAACATGGGGTCGGTGTCCAGGAAACTCCCCAGGTCCAGATAGATGGCAGGAATCCCCAGGGAGACGGCCTCCATGCCAACAGTGGATGAGGCGTAAAGCACCACATCGGCCCACTGTAAGTCGTTCGCCAGAGAGCCTGTGCTAGGCGAATAGAAATCCCGGCTAGCTAAGGGGGCTATCTCCAGCGCAGATTGAAGAGGAATGGTGGGATGGGGCCGGATACGCAGGTCATAGCCATTAGAGCTGGCGAGGGCCTTCTCAAGAAACACCAGGGTGCCAACATATTCCTCAAGGCTCGTCGCCAGGGCAACCAGCACCTTGTTCATTAGCTGACCTCGTTGCCTCGGCTGAGTCTGCCCATCCCGGCTCTGGCGCAGAGCGCACGCACTCTTAAATAGCCCAGCAGGATAGTTGCCCTCCCTCTCCAGCCACTCCTTTACTACAGGCCCTGTGGTGACGATGGCGTCCGGGAGTGGGACCACTCCCACCTCCTCGCTGCCAAGGATGAAGTTGGTGTGGCTGAGGGTAACTGAGGCGTGCTGGTATCCCACCAGCCGTGTCTCCGGCGAGGCGCTCCTGATTCCCAGGATAAGCATCCTCTCCCACGCCCGGTTCTCGTAGGGGTATAGGCACCGGGCCATAGGGATAGTCTGGGCAAGTCGCCTCGCACAATAAAACACCCGAAGGGTCATGAAAAAGTTGCCTGAGCGGCGCGCCTCACGGATAGCCCGACTCACCAGACATCGGAGGTCTACACCATCAATCCCAACTGGTCCGCGTATCCGTGCTGGGCTGAGGTACGCTTTGAGAGCTTCCAGTCCGCAACTCAACAGGTCCCACAGGGTAAGGAAAGCTTCCACGGGGATGACCGGAACCCCAGAGCGCAGCGCCCTGAGCTTCGGCAGTTGCTCACGCCAGCGTTCCTGGAACAGCCCGACGACTACCGCCTTCTCCCCGTCTTTCCCCAAGTTATCCACCAGCCTTCCAAAGTACACATCTCGGTACTTTCCGGGCTGGGCAAAGGACTGGGTATGGAACAGGCTGGCTACCACTGTATACGCGCCTTGGTCGTCCTTGCGGGGCCTGTAACGTCGCACCTGGAGCCATATCCAGAGGGTTTTAAGAAGGGCGAAGAAGGCACCACCTGGCGTGAACTCTTTGATAGCCCTTTTCCAAGTCCACTGGACTTTGACCGCGTTTATAGTCCTGACGCCTTCACTCTTCGCCCATACTTCTACCTGTGCGGCCAGGTCAGGATTGTCGGTGATGACGATTAACGGTTCTGGGCTGGAGCGCAGGAGGTCTACAACCGTTAGAAAGTGGGCAGTGTTACGACATAGCTCTGTGGCCAGGGGATTTTTGTTTGTAAAGGGCATCGTCCACCAGTGCAAGGAGTGGTCCCTTGCGTTCAGTTGCCCCACGAACTCAATGTACCTTTTCCTGAAATTCTCGCTACATTCCCGAAAGAGTTGGGCCCTTGGGAGTTCCTGAGCGTCGGGCCTCTCGCGCAGGTAGCTACGGATGAGGAAGCCCTCCCTGTCCTCCACAAGACATATGTAGCGCAAGGGGCCCGTCATACCCCTCAGGATGACCTTTAGACGGCTAAGCCGGTTGCAGAGGATAACGGTCTTCACAGGCCCTTAGCCACCAAGTCGTGTAGATGAATCATACCCACCACCCTCCTGGTGCTTCGCTCCAGCACAGGCAGCACCAGGAAGGGCTTCTCCCGGTTTTCCATGAGGTCAAGGGCCACGATGGCCTTCTCGTCGGAGCAGATGTAAGTCGGGTTATCGTTCATGATGTCCGGGATGGTCAAGGAGAAGAGGTCGCCACCCTGCTCCAGCACCTTCCGGATGTCGTAGTCTGTCACCAGACCCAAAAGATTGCCTTCATCATCAACAACCGACACGGCGCCGCTGAGCTTGCTGGTGATTTCCGAGAGCATATCCCGAACGCTGTCTTTGACATTGACCACCGGGTTGTTCTCACCAGAGCGCATGATGTCCGCCACAGTTATAAGGAGCCTTTTCCCCAACTGGCCTCCAGGGTGGAGGAGGGCGAACTGTTCAGGCTTGAAGCCCCGCATGTTCATCAAAGCCATTGCCAGAGCGTCTCCCACCACAAGAGCAGCGGTGGTGCTGGACGTGGGGGCCAGGTTAAGGGGACAGGCTTCCTTGTTGACCGGCGTGAACAGCACCAGGTCGGAGCTTCGGGCCAGCGTGGAATTGGGGCTGGCGGTAATGGCAATCACCGGCACGCCGACGTTTTTAACGTAAAGCAAGATGTTCAGCAGTTCTTCGGTCTCACCAGACTTGCTGATGGCCAGGACCACGTCTCCTTCCCGGATGATGCCCACGTCGCCGTGCATGCCATCACCTGGGTGGAGGAAGATGGCTGATGTGCCGGTGGAGACCATCGTGGCGACAATCTTCTCGACGATGAGGCCCAGCAGGCGCGAGACGGTGAGCACGGGCGCTCCGG
>CAYWGG010000301.1:0-3412 GCA_964457285.1 uncultured Dehalococcoidia bacterium | reverse complement strand
GGAGTCCGTCTTTGCTCCAGTGAGTGAGCTTATACCTCCTCTGGCCCAGCACCAGCAGGCCCACCAGGGTACTCTCAGTGGAAATGGGGACGAAGGTCCCGCCTCTAAGGCCTGACAGCGCCTCCCTCTCCTGACTCGGCAAAAGTCCAAACCACGGAGTCTTTTCCAGGCGTCCGCATTGGGTGGGGATGGGGTGGGTGGAGAAATGACGTATCAGAGGGCTGTCGTGAGCAAACTGGACTCGTGAGGGGTCCAGCTTTTCGTATCCACGTAGCGCCTGGAGGCGAAACATCTCGCTCTCAGGGTCGCGGAGAATTAGAGCCAGGTCCTTTTGGCGTAAAGAACTTTGCAGGACGCTCCTGCCCGGCCCAAGTATGTCACAGGCGATGTATGTGCCCTCTTGCACCTAGATATACAGGCCCACCAGCCCGGTCTTCACAATAAAAATGTGGTCCGCCGGTGTGCCCACCTGGAACACAAGCTCACCTGGTTCGTAGAGCTTGCCGTCTCCAAGCATGGCTACTTGTGCTAGCATATCTTCCGAAACTGACCTGAAAATGTCAGCGGCCCGGAGGTCATCTAGTGAGACAGGCATAGCGGGGGCCAGACTTTCCATTATAATTAGTCGAACAGTATCATGGCTTGTGTTTGAGAGTAGTGTGAAGAACGTGTGAGTTTGGCATGAGACCGGAGAGGTTATCAACACCAGGACAAGCCTGGCGCTTCCACCAAGGTCACGCCAGGCGCTCAGGCAGAAATTCCCTCCTGCGCCAGGAGGTCATGCAGGCGGGATAGAGCCTGGCCGTGCTCCTCAAGACTCATGGAGTCAACGGAATACTGGCTTGCCCCAACCACACCGTCCACCGCCCCCAGGTCCACCATACGGCCTATTAGCTCTGCCTCCTCCTCCAGGCTGGGCAGAAGGTTTCGGCCTACCAGTCGGGACAAGGCAGCCACGAGGCCATAACCTCCCCAGTTAGAGGTGCTGGAGATGATCAGATGAGTCGCGCCTGTGATGGCCGGGTTACTGGGTAGAGTAGCCACCTGAGGGATATTCCTAGCCAGGTTCCCCATGCCGATCTCGTTGCCTCCATCTCCGATACCTATGGTGCGGGGGTGCTGTAAAAAGAGGTGGTCGAGCCGGGCCGTTTGCGGCGATATATCTACGCCCCGCATATTCAAATACGTGCCGTTTTTTGTTAGCCCGCATCGCTCGATGGATATGAGCAAGGAGGGGTCAAGCCTGGACAGCAACTCCGAAGCGAACTGACTGCTGGCATCATCGTCGGCGATGGGAAAGTCAATGACCTCTGTACCCGACTTCACGAAGGCCCTTAAAATGGGCACGGTGTAAAGGTCGCTGACGTAAACTACCCGCCGCCCCAGGGACTCCAGCGCCCTCCCTATGGCCAGAGCCCCAGGAGGGCCATCGGTCTCTGGCGCTCTGGCCCTGGAGATGTAGAAGCCTGTAGCGATAAGGGTGGTGCCGGGATTTGAAAGAACGTACTGGGCAGTCCGCTCACAGTAGTCGGTAGGGAGGTAGGGGCGAAGGGCGGCGACCCCTCGCTGGTCGTTGCCTAGAATAATGTCTTCGATGCTCTGCATAATCTCTTCCTGCCCTCACTCCTGGCCCCTCTCCTAAGTCCCCCCAACCACCCTTTGCTGAAGGGGGGCGAGGGGGGTTTTGGGGACACCCCAAACCCCGGCAGGGGCTTCGCCCCCTGCACCCCCGATTTTTCAGTGAACGCGGCTCTAAAGCACCGCCAGGTCTTCGTCCCGCCAGTCGGTGATGAACATGTAGCCGGGGGAGTGAGTGATTATAAAGGGCGGCTTGCTCTTGAGGGCTACCGCCTGGGGTGTAACGCCGCAAGCCCAGAACACGGGCACCTCTCCTTGCCGTATCTCAATGGGCTCGCCGTAGTCGGGCCGTGTGATGTCCTTGATACCGATGGCTGCCGGGTCGCCTATGTGCACCGGCGCTCCATGTACTGAAGGGAACCGAGAGGTGACCTGCACGGCCCGTACTACCTGGCTGTGGTGGATAGGTCGCATACTCACCACCATAGGGCCGGAAAAGGTCCCCGCAGGGGTTGTCTCGATGCTGGTGACGTACATAGAGACGTTTTTCCCCTCATCCAGATGGCGTAGAGGGACCCCAGCGTTCAGCAGGGCCGTTTCAAAAGAGAAGCTGCACCCCAGAAGGAAGGAGACCAGGTCATCTCTCCAGAGGGATTGAATGTCTTTCTCCTCTCCAACCATCTCTCCATCCCTGAAGATGCGATACCTGGGAACGTCAGTACGCAGGTCCGCTCCAGGAGCCATCCTCTCAGGCTCGAAGCGGCCCGCCTCAAGGACCTCCAGCAACGGGCAGGGCTTGGGGTTACGCTGGCAAAAAAGGAGGAAATCAAAGGCAAGGTCCCTGGGGAGGATTGCCAGATTGGCCTGCACATATCCAGGTGCCAGGCCCGCCGTTACTCCCTTCCACTCACCGGAGCGGATTAGAGATCGAAGCTCCTCAGGGCTCTTGGGCAGCGTTCGTGTGCTCATCACCATATATGCTCTCCCACTAGAGATGTGTGTCAACTCGCAAACCACCGCACCGACTTGCGTACCTGCAAAAATGGCCCTCCAGCGTCAGTGTAGTCGTACCATCAGGACCATCATATCTCTCACCTGGGGTTGCGTCAATCCCACCTACCTGGAGATTTCGTCTTTTCTCACCTCCGGGCCCAGGGGAGATAACATTGCAGGAGTTGTTCGGCAGAATACCTGAATTTTGCAGCCCCCTTTGATATACTACCCCTAGGGCCCTGGGAGGGCTTAAACCGCATCCGCAGTAGAGACGACGGGATATACCCTCCGCAATTGAGATGTAGCCGTGTACCGTATATTTATACTGACAGACCAGGTGACTGAGCCAGGTAATATCCTCTGGGCCGTGAAAGCAGAAGAGATCCACTACGACGTGGGCACGGAGCCAGACCTGGATGAGTCATGGAACGGAGACCCGGACGCAAGGCCAGATGTGGTATTGCTGGACATGGACTCTCTGGCCGATGAAAGGGTATACAGTCTGGCATCCCACTACCGGCAGCTCGGCCTCCCGGTAATAGCTGTGGTATCGGCGGAACACTTCAACGGCTATAATCCCTCCCTGTACCTGGATGACTTTATCCTCCAGCCTTTCCGCCCTGGAGAGCTGGTAGCGCGTCTCAACCAGGCCACATTCAGGATGCGAGGCCCCCAGAGCCAGAAGGTGTTGGCGGTGGGCGACCTCCTTATAGACCTGGAACGCTATGAGGTCAGGCTGGCGGGCAAGAGAGTGGTCCTCACATATAAAGAGTACCAGTTGCTGGTGCTTCTCGCTTCCAACCCGGGCAAGGTATACACAAGGGACAGCCTTCTCAGCCAG
>CAYWGG010000300.1:0-3423 GCA_964457285.1 uncultured Dehalococcoidia bacterium | reverse complement strand
GCATCACCTGTCCACTTTCTGCTGCTGAAATCCCTGCACCTGTTGTCGGGCTATAAGGTAGTCTTCCGGCGTGTCCAGGTCTCTGAAGGACAGCAGATGAGGATCGAGATCAAAGAAGTTAGAGGCCACAACAGTCTTGGTTCTGCAACATGACAAAAGGGCTTGTAGAGAAGTAATCCCATCGTCCAGGAGTTCCCTGGCGCAAGGAAGGCATCCCTTCCCATAAAAGGCGTGCAAGGTCTGGAAACGGCCTTCCAAATAGGGGGCCAATATGTCGCACTGGTCCAGATGTTCTGCCATGCGGAGAATGACTGCCGGTCGCAGGAAGGGCATGTCGCATCCCACCACAAAGCACCAGAGTGCATCACTGGCAGCGAGTCCTCTAGCCAACCCAGCCAGGGGACCCCGTTCCAGGCGGTCATCTGTAAGCACCTCTACATCTAGCTCAGCCCAGGCCTGGTTGTCCCGCGCTACAACCAGAACCCGATGAAACAGGGGGCGCAGGATGTCAATAACGGTGCCTATGAGGGTTGTTCTGCCCAGGGGCAGGGACGCTTTGGGCAGACCCATACGCTTGCTCTCCCCGCCGGCAAGCACTAAAGCGTCCAGGTCCTGGGTCTTTAGTTGCTCTTTCATTCTCTGAGTAAGACCTCCCTTTTGCTTATGCCAGATTTCGGGGTACAAAGCTCATCCTGTGCTTGAACTCTGACTCGCCTACTCTTGTCACCCGGCCCTTACCTAGCTTGAAGCGATAGCGGTTGTTTATAGGGTCAGTCATGCCCGGCACTACGCTGTTGGCTGCCGTGTCCAGTCTCCCCTGGCCGAAATTGAAGTAGCTACAGGTAACCCCCGGTGGAACCTGGTCGGTGACGTAGGCCACTGCCTTAAACTGCGCCGAATAGCGCTCTCCTGTCTGGGTGAGGACCTGGTCATTCTCTACCACCACCCAGTCACCACTTTCAATGCCCCGCGCTGTGGCATCCCTGGGGTTGACCTCGAGGATGTTGACCGGGAACCGCTCCCAGCGGTAGGGAATACGCATGTCGTCGAACTGGGTCTGCCAGTGCTCGTTCAATCGCATATTAGTTACCCATAGCTCATCCCCTTTTGGAGCGAACTCTTCCTGGAAGGGCTTCACATTGTTCCAGTCCCCCTTCACTAAGATGGCCTTGCCGCCCTTGGCCCCGAATTTGTCGGTGTGGAGACGAACGGTCCCCACCAACTGGTCACCATCCAGCTTGATGGGGCACTGTATACCGGTAGTCCCTAACTCTCGCAGCAACTCGTGGCCTCGTTTACCCTGGGACCGGGCCAACTCCACCAGGGCTGCGTAGTCATGGACGGTGCCCCGGGAGCGCTCCGAAGCCTCCTCAAACACGTCGTTGGAATCCCCCCAGTCGAAGCCATCGAAGCCCATGCGCTTGGCCGCCTGTGCCACAATCCACCAATCTGGCCTGGCCTCCCCCGGCGGGTCCATAATCCTGGAGTAGATCCGCAGGCGACGCTCTCCCTGCATCCTGGAGAAGTCCTCCTCACCCCAGGTCGCCGCTGGCAGGACGATGTCCGCAAACTCTGTTAGGGCGTTGGCGTATATCTCCTGCTGTACAAGAACCATGCCGCCGTTGCCCATACGGGTCTTGAGGACCTCCTTTACCCGATTCAGGTTCAGCGCTCCCTCCAACAGGCTTAGCTGGGGTTCGGTCTCTCGGGTGA
The DNA here is from genome assembly GCA_964457285.1 of uncultured Dehalococcoidia bacterium. Taxonomy (GTDB): domain Bacteria; phylum Chloroflexota; class Dehalococcoidia; order Lucifugimonadales; family JAGWBF01; genus CAYWGG01. The sequence goes on along the minus strand of CAYWGG010000300.1, from coordinate 1,710 downwards.
GCCTCCTGACTACCTGTCCTAAATGCTGTGAGGCGCCCATGGCGGCTAGCCAGGTAGTCCCGATCACCCACATAAACCGGGCGTTGCCGTTCACAACCCAGCGGTCCAGGTTCAACTCAATCTTGTTTCCCTGGTAGGTATCAGCGGATTTGTCTATGGGATACCTGGCTGCTGAGATCATGCCCCGCTGGTGACCACCAGCCCGAGACATGGCCTGACCAGGTCTACCTCCAGCTCCTACCAGGAGGCCAAGGCTGGTGAAGGATGCGGTGTTTTCGTAGTTGTGGCCCCAGTAGTTGCCTTTCTCCAGCATCGAGGATGCTCTCGGCCGCCTTCCATCGGGAAGGGGTTTGGCCATGAGTTCCGCAGCTTTGCGGATCTTGTCTGCTGGCACTCCTGTGATCTTCTCGGCGTTCTCGGGCCTGTAGGTATCGTCGGCCAGGATGAAGTCTCTGTACTGCTCGAAGGTCATACCGAACATCTTGCGGCGCCACCCGGTTTCCTGGGCCAGGTCCTCCGCTGTGGCCGTGCGCTGGCGTATGAAGTCCTGGTCCTCCCAGCCGTTCTCCAGGATTACACGGGCGATGGCGTTGTTCAGCACCGTGTCGGTGCCAGGCACAACCTGTAGATGCAGACCGCCGCGCTTCTCAGCGAAAGCCGCTGTGAAATCTCGCCGGGGATTAACAACAATAAGCTTGGCACCACCCGGGGCGACCCATTCCTGGAACATAATAGTTTTGGTTTCGTACCAGGATACGCCAGACACGTAGATGACTTCAGCCTGTCTCCAGTCTTCATACGCGGCGCTGAAAGCGTCTACCCCGGCATCGCTGAGCCCCGGCGTATCGTCACCCCATGAGGGCTTGTCGTGAGGTGCCAAACAGGGTGTCTTGATTTTTCCCAGCGCGAGCTTGGTCAGAGTGTAGGTATTCTCGTAGTACTGGTAGGAGTACATCTTCATACCCCAGGCCAGCTCTCCGTATTTGTCCAGTACGTGGCGTGACAGGTCGGCTACCAGGTCCAGAGCCTCGTCCCATGAAATGGTGACCAGGCGGTCGCCCACACGCAGCTGAGGATGCTGGAGGCGGTCCCTGGTGGGCTTTTCAGGGTTGTAGAGCTTCTGAGCCAGAGTCCCACCACGAACGCTGTGGTCGCCGCCTACGTTGACCACCCTGGTGTCTCCATCAGGTATGACTATAACGTGATGGGGCGTGCCATCGATCTGTATGACGTTGTGCATGTTAGGAGAGACCCACTTACCGCTAAGCACCGGCGCAGGGAAGTCCACCTTCAGGGAGTTTTCCGAGGACTTTGGCCCACCCTCCTTGCCCACGGGCCAGATGTAGGCTTTGTACCCGCACCCGACAACGCAGTAGTCACAGGCAGTGGTAACCACTTTGGCGTCAGGTGGCGGCAAGACTACCTGGGCTATCGGGAGCGGAGCAGGGGTTGGTGTAGGCGTGAATGTTGGGGTGGGTGCCAGCCCTTTTCCGCAGGCTGCCAGGACTGCCGTGGCACCGCCAGCGGCAAGGAGCGCTAGAAAGGTACGACGTGACATGCCAGCGGCTCTGGCCTGTTCCCAGAGCTGACCTTCTTCTACCTTTTGCGACGCTACCCGATCTTTCTGGACCGACTTTTCCACCATTGGTTATCTCCTCAACTTTAGACAAAGTGATACCGTCCCGAGATAAGCCAGGCGACCTAAATGCA
>CAYWGG010000299.1:0-3449 GCA_964457285.1 uncultured Dehalococcoidia bacterium | reverse complement strand
TATCTAATACAACCATTCATAATCGCAGGTATAGATGGTATAATGTTCTGGGTAGCAAGACCCAATACCTGACGGAGGGAGAAAAATGGGCTATACACCGAAGTACCTGGGGCACGTGAACATTTACGTGCGGAATGCGGAGCGGTCTAGGGCGTGGTATGAGGATGTCCTGGGCCTGCATACCTATGACTTCATGCCTGGCCGTGCTGCCTTCATGTCGGCCAACAGGGATGAGTCACACGAAGTGGCCCTGATGGAAGTGGGCGAAGGCGCACTTGGCCCTCAGAAGGGGCAGGTGGGCCTTAATCACATGGCCTGGAGGATGGAGAGCCTCGATAACTTGAAGGAGTTCTATCACAGGCTTGAAGAGAAGAACGTGCCCATGCGAATATCTGACCACGGCATCTCCCTGGGGATTTACTTCCACGATCCCGATGGCAACGGCATCGAGGTGTACTACGAGTTGCCCAGAAGCCAGTGGCACCGGCAGGAAAAGATTTTCCTTCACGGGGACAGGCCACAAGGCCAGTTCCCCGGCCCCTGGGACGAGCTTCTAGCTGAACAACAGTTGGCCGCCAGGTAGCTCTTGCATACGGACCCCTGGAGAAGCTGGGACTGTAATGCCTCGGTCAGTGTCGTGGGCCTGGAGGAGGCTATGCACCCCCAGCTTCTTCCCTTGGGGAATCCGGGGTAGTATCTTGGGATTATTCTTGCCCTCTCACTGGGCAGAGTGACAGCTCCCCCTAGACTAGATGTGGTCCGTCAACCCCGCTGCCACCGCAGGGCTGCGATGATAGACTCCACGGAGAAGGCCAGGGTCTTGCGGGCCTTCCTTCGGTCTCTCTGGCACCTGGTATTATTGAACTCTCTACAGCAGCAATGAGTGGGAAGGAGTCGAGCGATGGAAATAGGCAGCGTAATGGTCAATGCAGGAGTGGTGACGTTTGCACTCCAGCACCGCTACATTGATGGAGGCAAAGTTGGGGCCAGGAATCCAGACCAGGGTGTCTGTATCCAGATAGTGGGCGACGTGGAAGGCAGAGAGGTCGAGCTTCTGAGGTTCGACTGTTTCGACCAGGCACCCCACTATCATTACGGGCCAGAGGGCGAGAACGCTCGGTTCATGCTGGACAAAACTACAGCGAGCAATCCCATCGGCTGGACTATCCGGCAGCTTCGAGAGAAGCTCCCATCAATGTTGAAGAGAGCGGGTTATGAGGAGCTGGCGAGCCGTATAGGCGCTAACCTGATAGCGACAAAGCTGGCTGACGTGGAGTCCCTCGCAAGGGAGATGGCCCTCAAGCAGAGAAACACGGTGGTCCACAACCGGGGGGATTTAGTCATCGAGGCAGGGGCCATCAGGTTTGGTCTGGAGTATCGCAGGCTGGCTAATGACAGGGGACAGGCTATCCACGTGCTGGGCGATGTGGCGGGCAAGGAGATTGAGCTTCTTGCTTTCGACTGCTTCGAGAACGAGCCCCATTACCACTACGGCCCCAGGAACAAGAACGAGCGGATATACTGGGACAAGACCGTCGTGCCTGACACGCTACGCTGGACTCTTGACCAGTTCAAGGCAGGTAATCTACCGGCAATGATCAAGCGGGCAGGCTACCCAGGGATAGTGGCCGAATTGGACAAGGAGCTAATCAGGTCCAAGCTGGCAGAAGTAGAAGCCAAGGCACTCGCTATGGTCAGAGCTAACGCACAACAGCCAGCCACAGTTGACCTGGCGCCTGCGACACCTGGTGTGGAGGCGGACCAAGTTGCACCTCCTCAGTCTGCCCTCGTGACTACAGCAGGACCAGAATCGCCTTCTGGTCAGGTCCAGGAATTGAGTAGTCAAGAGGTCAGCGTGCTCGGCCAGCAAGGCACCTCCAGCAGTGGTCTCCCTACGCTTACCCGTAGCGAGCTTGGTGCCATGCCTGATGGTCAGGTAGTCCTCTGCTCATCCCATTATGATGGCATCGAGTTTCTCAAGACGTACAATGCCTGGGGCTTTTTGAGAATCAATAAGACGCCCAGCTACCTGGCCTTGTACATCAGGTCCTCCATTGCCGCCATTCAGTTCCTTGGTGAGGTTGACAGAGTTATAGACCCAGCAAGCGCAGATTCCCCAGTGGGGCCACAACATCCTGCCTACAAGACGGGTAGGAAGCTGGTAATCCTGAAGGAGGGGAGGCTGTGGAGCCTGGCTGAGCCGATACCACTGGGTGCAAACAAAAGGAAAGCACCGATAAGCCACCGCTTTCTCTCGCTCTCCCAGCTAGCCAGGGCTGTGACCCTTGATGACCTGTAACAACCTATACTGCTAGCTATTGACCCACCGTCACAAAGAGTGTACAGTACGGGCTTGTGAATGAACTGGACACGGGCGCAATGAGCCAGCGCCGGTGCCAAAGGGGGAGAAGACTAATGAAGTTCGGGTTAATGTACGAGATTCAGATTCCGGAGCCCCACTATCCGGGCATCGAACGAGACCGCTACAAGCAGGTGATGGCCCAGGTGGAGCTGGCGGACGACGTGGGATTCGACTACTTCTGGACGGTGGAGCACCACTTTCTGAGGGAATTCTCCCACTGCCCGGCCCCTGAGGTCCTCTACGGGGCAATCTCCCAGCGCACCAAGAGGATACGCATCGGGCATGCAGTGGTGCTGCTGCCCTCCCGATACAACCACCCCATCCGCGTCGCTGAGCGGGCAGCGGTGCTGGACATCGTGAGCGATGGCAGGATGGACCTGGGCACGGGGCGCTCCACCACACTGATCGAGATGGGTGGTTTCGAGATTGATCCCGAGGAGACACAGTCCCAGTGGGAGGAGGCCATCTCCATCATCCCACGCATGTGGATGGAGGACCCGTTCTCCTATGAGGGCCACTACTACAACATCCCCCCGCGCTCCATCATCCCCAAGCCTGTGCAGAAGCCCCATCCACCCCTCTGGGTGGCGTGCAGCCAGCCCGCCAGCTTCAAGCGAGCGGGCCAGATGGGCCTGGGCTCCTTGAACTTCAACCTCGCTGGACAGGAGCAGACGGTAGAACGGGTTACCCAGTACAGGGAAGGGATAAAGCAAGCTCATCCGGTGGGGGCCTTTGTGAACGATCAGTTTGCGTCCCTGTGCATCATCCACTGTGGAGAGGACGACAAGGAAGCCAAAGAGGTGGCCGCCCCCGAAGCCATGTGGTTCGTCAACAAGGCCAATGACCTCTATCGTCCCTGGCACCAGCAGGGAGTAAAGATACCTGACTCCTACAAGTACTCCGTAGGTGCCATAGAGCAGGAGCGTGAGCACAAGACGGCAGAGGACCACATGAAGGCTGGTGCCTTTGCCTTTGGCGACCCGGACACCATCATCAAGACGATGAAACAGTACCAGGCCTCCGGGGTAGACCAGGTGTTGTGCTTCATGCAGATGGGCAACCTGGCCCACCAGAGGGTCATGGACTC
>CAYWGG010000298.1:0-3463 GCA_964457285.1 uncultured Dehalococcoidia bacterium | reverse complement strand
CTTAGAACCACTTGAACGCAAGAGCTATCCATGGAGCAAGAAGGACTGCCGCTCCTAGAGTCCCTAAGACCATACACTTGAGCCATTCTGCGAGGCCCTGCGCCATAGCCTAGCTCCTCACTGCTTGTCACAGGTTGGAGTATGTGAGTTCAGCAAAAGAACTATATGAATTATCGGGATGGCTCTCATTTGATGATAACACCTCTGGTGAGAGAGTGTCAATACCATCGTTACAGGGTGTTTCTCTCAAGGTGCTCGGTGCGTTTTCCCCAGGCAACCGGTATGTAGGCCCTCTCTGTGCTGCGTGGTGAAGGTAGCTATCGGCTGCAGGTGAGCCGTGGGTCACAGGAAGCCAGCCATGTGTGTCGAGGAGGGTGTATAATATGACCTAGCATGAAAGTTGTTATAGCTCCTCAGTCGTTCAAAGGTGGCCTCTCTGGGGTAGAGGTCGCCAAAGCTGTCGCCGAGGGAGTCTTGAGTATATATCCTGAGGCGGAAGTGGTGCAGATACCTGTGGCCGATGGAGGTGACGGCACACTTGATGCTCTGGTAAAGAGTACCGGCGGGGAACTCTTTACCAGCCTGGTCACCGGGCCTCTGGGAGAGCCAGTGTCCGCACTGTGGGGGGTGATGGGAGATGGCCATACGACAGTGATCGAAATGGCCCGAGCCTCTGGTCTGGCCCTGGTGCCTCCACGCCGCCGCAACCCTAGAGTAACGACCACCTATGGGACGGGTGAGCTTATACGGGAAGCAGTGGACAGAGGTTACCGCCGGATAGTAGTTGGCCTGGGGGGAAGTGCTACCAATGATGGAGGCGCAGGAATGGCCCAGGCTTTGGGGGTGCGTCTCCTCGACTCCAATGGCAAGGAGTTGCCCCCTGGTGGTGCTGCTCTTTCCAGGCTGGCGCGAATAGATATGTCTGGCCTTCGTCGGGGAGTGATGGAGGCCAGGATAACCGCCGCCACCGACGTGACCAATCCTCTTTGTGGCCCCAGTGGAGCAGCCGCCATTTACGGGCCTCAAAAGGGAGCTTCGCCTGAAGTAGTGGAGGAGCTGGATAAGGCGCTTGACCACCTCAGCCATATAATCAAGCGCAACCTGGGCGTGGACGTGAGAGATGTGCCCAGAGCGGGAGCGGCAGGAGGCCTGGGTGCTGGGCTGATGGCCTTTGTGAACGCTGAGGTAGAATCGGGGATAGACCTCGTCTGCCAGGTGTTGGGTGTGGATGAGCACCTGGTGGGAGCAGAGTTGGTGATTACCGGTGAGGGCCGCGTAGACGCCTCCACCATCTACGACAAAGCGCCCGTGGGGGTGGCACGACGGGCAAAAGCCAGGGCCATCCCGGTAATCGCTATGGTGGGCAGCCTGGGGCCCGGCTACGAAGAGGTGTACAAGCACGGCATTGATGCAGTAGTGCCCCTTCTGGACCGGCCCATGAGTTTCGAGGAGAGCATCTCCCGCACCTATGGTCTACTCCGCAGCGCCACAGAGCGAACGATGCGGCTTCTGAGGGTAGGTGTGCTTATTCCGTCATCTGCACCTTGACGAAGGAGATGACCTCCTCAGCTATGTAGATGGCCCTTTCGGCATCCACATCGTCGTAGGCCTCGGCAGGGATGCCGCCAGGCAGAAGGTGAGGGTAACGGGTCAGATCGTGGTATTTGTCCAGCAGGACTGCCAGGGACTTAATGACATCGAACATCAAGTTCAGGACTTTGGCGTCCTCGCACAGGTCGGCTAGGGAGTGGCTCCACACATCTTCTGCTCCCCGGGAGTAAAGGTAAGCCTTGAGGGCTTTCTCGCCTGCCTGCTGGCCCATGAAACAGGCCACGTTGTAGCGTCTCCCTTCCCGGAGAAATCTGGCGTCCTCCAGGTCTCTCTCCGCCTGTCGCATCCATCGCGCGCTTTCGGCCCTTCGGCTATGCTCAGGGCTTGCTTTTGGGTCAAGACTCATGAATCACTCTTCCTCTCTTGAGGGCGCTACGCAAGAAGCTGTTGGTATCCTTCAATGTCCGAAACTCCTCGGGAGCATAGACCAGAAAGTTGGTGGCCACCATCGGTCCCAGATGGCTGGTAAAGAAGTCCATACGTCTGGTGAAGTTGCCAGGTATGTCCTGGACCATTATCAGGTCCAGGCTGCTCTCCGGCCCAACCTGGCCAGTTGCCAGGTCTCCGATGAGTATAGCCTGCTGGACGCCCAACTGAGGCAACATCTGGGTAATGCGTTCAAGCTCTTTCTCAAGGGCCTGATGTCTGAACCTGCTGAATCCTATCCGAATTGGCATTTGCCTTCCTTTCGTTACCCTCACCTAAGTCCCTCTCCCAATGGGAGAGGGATGTCAGCAAGACAGGGTGAGGGAGTGAAACCTTTACCCCAGCAACACCAGGTGGACATCTCTGGGGCCGTGGACTCCGATGACCAGGGTCGCCTCGATGTCGGCGGTACGGCTGGGGCCGGTGATGAAGTTCATGTAACTGCCCATATCCCTGTCTCCCTGATGATAGGCCAGCCGCCGCAGGATAAACACGTCTTCCAGGTTCTCCACCACATCCTGAGTACGTACAACAGCCACGTGGATTGGAGGGGCAAGGGAGACCAGGCGGCTCAATCCCTGGCGGGGCAGCACCACTACCGAGCCCGTCTCGGCGATGGCGTAGTCTGCTCCAGTTATACCTATGTCGGCCCGGGCCGCCGTCTGGCGCAGCTCCTCTCGCGAGAGCCCCCAGGCCTGGGCCATAACCTTCACCTCAACCCCCATGCCCGAGAGGGAGCCATCCACGGGCACACTCTGAAACACCTCCTGGTCTGAGCGTACCACCAGCTTAGCGCTGGAGGACGTAGCCAGGCCACAAATGTAGTCCAGTGCCTCCTCAGCGTTAGAGGCGCGGTAAACCCTCCAGCCCCGAAGCTGGGCCACGTCGGCCAGCTTCCCCATTAACTCCTGGCCGTCGTCGCGGCATCTCTTTCGGATAGCTCTGGCCTTCTCCTCAATCTGGGGTAGGGACTCCTGGAGGAGGGCGTAGGGGACATCTGGCTCCCTTTTTCTCTTGCCCAGGGCATCCCGTACCGATTTGATGAACGCTTCCTTTTCCAGCAGAACTCCTCCTTTCCCTCGCCCTTGAAAAACATACTGGCCGTGGTGCTCCGCCCTTCCTCTCCACCTCTCCCCACACCCACTTTAGCTGTGGTGCTACCTCTTGTACCTCGCAGTTGATTTGGAGGGGAGATTAGCTGTATGCTGGTCAGTAATGAAGGGTGTTACCAGGATTCCCTATAACAGAACAGCCTGTACGGGCTGATTATACGAGAAATTTCCGTCTAATCAATAGCTAGGCGCCATCTCCCCATAGGCACAGATCGGTGAGCTTGCACGCCGGGGAGGATGAATGGCGGTAATTCCGCCCTCTTTTACTCCGAGTAGTTGGACAAACCAACGCTTGACCTTGTATCATGGCACGG
>CAYWGG010000297.1:0-3474 GCA_964457285.1 uncultured Dehalococcoidia bacterium | reverse complement strand
GCGGTCCCCAAGCCGGTCCTTCTCGACCTCAAGGTCATACTGCGCCTGGAGATTCAGCCAGAACCGCTCTGAAGTACCGAAGTAGCGCGAGAGCCGCAGGGCGGTGTCAGCGGTCACTGACCGCTTGCCGTGGACGATCTCATTGATTCGGCGCGCTGGCACACTTATGTCTTTTGCCAGGCGGTACTGGCTAATGCCTAGTGGCCCCAGGAACTCCTCCAGCAGGACCTCGCCAGGGTGGACCGGCGGCAACTTTCCATTAGACATACTTGCCTCCTCAAGGAGGTTGTTGCGCTGTGTAGCGGGTTCACAGGTATCCAGATGCTTGCTGAGTCGGGTGAGTAGCTCGGAGAGCGGACACACAGGCATTAGTATGATACCTTCATGATGTTCGCTCCGTCGGACAAAGTCGTCATGGAGACGGACGTAGTCGGCGAAGTTGTGGGTGACAATGGCGCGGCCATTGGTGGTGGAGTAGCGCAAGTGTTGTTCGTCAGGGAGCCTGCAGTAATCCAACTGAGAATCGTGTTTCCACCAGCGGTCCGCAGCACTGTGATACTAGGGGGTTCTTCCGAAAATGTTCCGCTTGCCTCTATGGGTGGTGATGCATACGCTACCGCAATCGGCAGGGTAAACAGCAGGGCTATAATCGAAGCGATGATTAACCTTCTCATTGCTCACGTCACGTTTTTGGTTACCAGCCTTTAGCTACCAGTCGCCCAAATCCCCAGGAAACGGGCTAACCGCAGGGTCAACTACTCTGCATAAACCGCACCATCAGCACTCACCATATTAGGGCTTCCCTCAGCAGGAATCAATCGCCAAAAGGAAGGAATGGGCGTCATATAAACTGGGGTTCCCCATTACTTTGCTATACAACTCCTGGGCTCGCTGGAGGGGAACAGTTGTTCAATGTGACATTGTCAAGGTAATCTATACTAACTACTTCTCACCAGATGCTCGGCTCGATATGACCACATCCACCATTCATGCAACAAAGCTGTTTCCACGCCACATGTGTTCCCTCGGCATACCGTCAGCCCGCGTTGGCGAGGCGGAATGGCACCGCGGCCCGTCCGTCTTGCGGCAGCCCAATTGGCACATCCACATTTAGAAGGAAAGGACGTTTCTCTTTCTCTACCACTTCCAGGCCATGGGCAATGGCCTCAGCCACCATGGACTCCTCCCGTACGTGCATCGCCTCAACACCATATCCCTCAGCGATCTTCACCGGGTCGATGCCGTCCAGGACAACGCCAGCATACTCACCAGTCTGGGTCATCCTACCACCGGCCAGCCTGAAGGAGTTCGCGACGATCCCATACCCCTGGTTGTTGGGGACGACATAGAGGACGGGAACTCTGTGATGAGCGGTGGTCCAGAGTGCTGAGTCCGCGTAGTACATCGAACCATCCCCGACCAGTCCGACGACAGGTCGGTCGGGGGCGGCCAGCTTCGCACCGACCGCTGCACCTATGCCATACCCCTCGGAGCCTCCGGCAGGCTTTATGTACACGTTGTTGCCCATGTGCTCTGACCCTCCTAGCGCATCCAGGGAAAGGGCAAACTGCTCAATGGTGACCAGCCCACCCCCTATGTGCTCCAGGGCGCTATCAAGGGCATCCAACAGCATCAGTGGGCGCACTCGAGATAGTGGAGGCTCAGCGCTCTGCACCACCTTCCTGCGCTCTGCTCGTAACGCTGCAGCCTGTTCTCGCGCCCAGCTGAGCCTTTCCTCATAGTTCGCTGGTGCGGACTCGCTCTGCGCCAACTCATCGAGGCGCTCAAGGGCTCGGCGTTCGTCCGCGAGAATAGCCAGGTCAAGGCCAGGTATATTTGTAAGGTTTTCAATGTCCGATCCTATAGCGATCACGCGTTGCGCCGAGGCAAGTGAGCTGAAGTCTTCGGGATGACCGCTCCCGCCGTGTCGCACCCCTATACACAGGATGAGATCAGGGTTTACAGCCGATACTGCTTGCTCGAACCGTCCACAGTGTAGCCTATGTTTGATGGGAACGCTTCTCAGATCGCTGAAAGGCGATGCCACCACCGCACCGAAACGCTCAGCTAGCTCAGCCGCCTTTTCCTCCGCACCACTCTTCCACACTCCATCCCCGACGTAGATCAGGGGCCGCTTGGCTTCGTGCAGAGCCCTGGAGACTGCCTCCAGGTCGCGGTCGTCAGGATAGCCTGCTCGAGCGTCGGGCCCGCCACCCTGAATGATGTGGGTGGTGACCTGCTGAGTCCCCAGCAGTCGGTCATACACTGCAAGGTGTACAGGGCCAACCGGAGGTGTTTTCGCTACCCTTATGGCACGGTCGATCGCCTGGGGAAGCCCTTCGGGTTCGATCACTGTCCAGTTGGCTTTGGTAAAGGGCGCCGAGATTGACGTCGGACCGAAGTTGTGACTGAGGTCGAGGACGATCCTGTCAGCAAAGCTTCCCGTGTCGCCCGCGAAGGTGATGACCACCACCGGCAGGCTCCCGGTCCAGATGTTGATCAGTTGCCCCAGGCATTGGGCCAGTCCCGCTCCCAGATGGACCACCATGACGGCGGGGTCCAGCCTGACCTGGGTATAGCCTCCAGCCATGGCGGCAACGCTGCCCTCGTGCAGCGCCAGGATGCCGTGTACAGCGTTGTGCGTATGCAGTGCATCGAAAAAGTGGGCCTCCCGTGATCCGGAGTTATAGAAGACGTACTTGATCCCTGAAGCTGCTAGTTGCTCAACCATAATTTGAGACGGGTTCGCAGTTATTTGTCTTGTCTCCATCGGAAATCGGCCTCCCCATTTCTTTTGCAGCTATGTTGGTGCAATTTGCGATCGCGCAGAATATCTACCCATGACTCAGGGGTGTGATCGGGTGCGCACGGCTAGCAGCAGCTGGGCCAGGTATCCCAGCTTAGCGATCTGTAACCCCCACCCCTGCTCAGGAGTGAGCTTCCTGCGGAGCAGTGTGACATGTGAAGTCGATGGCAATATGCCGCGCATCGGTCGGTGCATCCTCGACTCTCATGAGGTCTCGATCGAAAACACGGATGAGGGAGTTGCCCGCAAGGTCCTCCAGGCGAGGGTCTGCTATCACCAGGTGACGACCCTCTGCCCACGGTGACTGCGGCTCGAACCGCCAGGACCGCTCGCCCGGACCTACGGAACCCCGCCCAGCCAGAGCCACACCAGCACCATCGTGAACCCAGAGGCTGTGCTGAAGGAGTGCATGGTCCAGTGGTCGGTCGAACTCCACAGTCAGCAGGTCCGTGGACCCGGTGGTGGGGCAGTGGTACCGCCAGTCCGCCGGGTTGACTCGAATCCTCACCGGAGGGCCGATTTCGTAGCGCCGTTCCGCACTCGTCCGCAGTGATCGGCCCGCGGCGTCGCGGAACTCACTTTCGATGGTGACGATGACTGGCACGCCCTCGATTAATGGGTAGCCTGCCTCCAGATTCGGGACGAGTCCACGCTTTATTCGGCCTGGG
>CAYWGG010000296.1:0-3478 GCA_964457285.1 uncultured Dehalococcoidia bacterium | reverse complement strand
ATACGAGATCATGCCTAGTCTCGTGGGCTCGGAGATGTGTATAAGAGACAGAGTCCATATACAAGGGGTCGTTATAGGGGATGATGGTGTTCAAGGCGTCGTAGGCACCTGACATCTGAAGTACCACCAGAATCGGGTCTTTTTTGCTGGATGCCATGATTTCCTCCTTCCCTAAATGAGGGAGTTATCCCTTAGCTTCCTGATTGGCGACTCCCGAAAGCTGAAGGCTCCGGCTAGGCATAGAGATATTCCTTGGTAGCTACTATCAACTGAAGCATCTGGCCAACTTTTTGAGGGAACTCCTCAGTATTGGTGCGTAACTCACCACTCTTCTGGGCGTGAGCCACCAGCAGGCGGCGGGCCTCATCGGCTAATTCGTAATGCCCCAACAGCCGAAGGCAACCATCCACCAAGCCCTCTGGGGAGATGGTTGGACCTTCAGAAGCCAGCCTTTTAATGATGTCCCGTATGCCCGGGTAGTTTGCATCACCTACGTAGTCGGCAGTGAAGTTAATGCGGTGTACGAGGGTCCCACCGTCGATCCACTCCTTGCCTGTATGCCAGCCTTCGACAGAAGGTGGGTTAAATACCTCCTGCCCCATATGTTTCATCTCATCGAATATGTTTTCGAAGCCGGGCTTGGGAGAGGTCCAATCACCTACCAGACGTAACGTGCCTATTACCGTCTCCACCGGGCCCTTTATCTTGGAAAATCGGGCGTTCTTGAAGGCGTCGGAGTTGAACAGCACCCGCAGCATGGAACGGATGTTGTAACCGGATCGGAAGTACTCTTCCTCCAGCATCTTTATGGTCTCGGGGTCCTGGGGTGGGGTGTCCATCCAGGACGGCACCGGAGCTTCATCGGCCACGAAGCAGTTGTACAGGTGGCGGGAGAGGAATCGGGCGGCGGCCGGCTGCTTGACAATGATGTCAATGACGTCTTCACCGTTGAAGCGTCCGGTCTCGCCCAGGAAAGTCTTTACCCCATCGTCGTGGTCGTCGGGGTTATAGACGAACATGGCGCTATAGCGGCCGTAGGGTTGCCCGGGGATGCCGTTGGCGACGGTCCACCCAGTAAAGGCCCGGGAGCACTCCTTCACGTCATCCTCGGTGTAGTTGAACTGGCCGTCCATGCCCACACCCACGGAGAATAACTCCAGCAACTCCCGTCCGTAGTTCTCGTTGATTGCGCCTTTGTGGCTGAGACAGTTGTCCAGGAAGTAGACCATGGCTGGGTCCCTGGAAATCTCGACCAGAAGATCCCTGAAGCTGCCCATCCCATAGCGACGGAACATCTCCAACTCAACGTAAGATGTGGCGTAGCTCTGTGTTTTGCTGTCGGCGGTGCACAGGATGCCGTGCCAGAATAAGACCATTTTCTCTTCCAACTGCGCCTTGGAGTTGATCATTCGCCAGGTGAAGTATTCTGGAACGCCTCTAGTGAAATGATTCCATTCGATGAAGTACCGCTCGGCCAGATCCAATTCCAGGCCATTTGATTGGTCATCGGGATGCAGAAGCTCCTCCACCGTTGCCTCGTACCCCTTCGCTGCTCGGGCTTCTAGCTCATCATACTGGGCTCCGAATCCGGCGCGCCGCATCAGGTGAGCCATCAAAGCGATGTCTTTATCTGCCATCTGTTCCCCTCCTCGATCTGAGCACGCCAATCGCTGACATGTATTATAGCATTCCGACTTTTCCCTATGTCAAGCTGGCATCTGACCCGTTGACCCGTCCGTCGTAAGTGTTCAGACTCCATAAGGCTTCCTCTCCTCTTGTGGGAGAGGGGCTGGAGGTGAGGGTATAAGACCACACAAAACACTGAAGAACCATAAACCGTAACATATTTTTTACAAGATGGTAATCCTTGTGAAACAATTCACAGCTACTATAATGGCAAAGCTATCTCATATCCCAGGCAGAGCAGGCTCAAAATGAAAGAGATCATTGCTATTGTCCGGCCGGAGAAGTGGCAGGCCACCGAGAGGGGATCAATTATCCCAAGTTAAAGCATATTGACAGACTGGGACCTAGACTGTAAGCTGTGTCCTGACCTCTATGTTTGCACTTTTGGAGTTCCCATATCTGGGAATCAGCCTCAGCAAACCTCCAAGTCGTATCTGGCCGGGAAAAACTGTGGCTCTTCGGTCTTTCGTGTGGTATAGCCCTCATCCCCGGCCCCTCTCCCATTGGGAGAGGGGTAGCCGAAGGCCGGGGTGAGGGATTAATCCCACACAAAACTCTGAAGAACCAAAACTGCAAGGATAGAGCTAATATATAAACACTACTTATTATCTGGACGCCGAATCCGTGAGTTCTGTCCTGATTGGTGCGTGGGGGAACCTGCTTCATGTTAAATCTCATGGGGCTCCGCTTGATTCAGGCTGTAATTACCATGCTAGCGGCTAGTTTCGTCGTATTTGCCTTGGCACATACTAGCGGTAACCCAGCGGATCTGATGTTACCGCAAGACACTACACCCGCAGACCGGGAAGTGTTTATTAAGCGGATGGGTTTCGATCAGCCGATGCATTCCCAGTACTGGACGTTCTTGAAGAACGCACTCAGGGGTGACTTCGGCACCTCTATCCGTACGCGCGAGCCATCCACTAAACTGGTAATGGACCGCTTGGGCAACTCTTTAAAGCTGGGCACCGTGGCCATAGTTATTGCCTTGGCTATCAGTGTACCCATAGGTATTCTAGCGGCAATTGGCCGAGGCAATTGGCTGGACAAATCAGCAATGAGCTTTGCCCTCTTTGGACAGGCAGTACCTGCCTTCTGGGCAGGCATAATAGCCGTTCTGGTCTTTTCTGTGTGGCTTGGGTGGCTTCCAACCTCGGGAGCGGCAAGCTGGAAACACTACATACTGCCGTCGGCGACTCTTGGATGGGGTATCACCGCTGGAATTGTGCGTCTTCTGCGCTCCAGCATGCTGGACGTGCTAGATAGCGAGTACATTAAACTGGCGCGCGCTAAAGGTCTAAGGGAATACATCGTCGTATGGAAGCACGCACTGCGCAATGCCCTCATTCCTGTAATCACCTTTGTTGGGTTTATGTACGGCATCATCATAGCTGGGGCCATTGTTGTCGAGGTGGTGTTTGCCTGGCCGGGGTTAGGCCGGCTCACCTATGAGGCGGTACTGTGGCGTGACTTTCCTGTACTCCAACTCTCGATCATGGTGTGGGTAGCCTTGATCATCTTCATCAACTTTTTAGTAGATATCAGCTACGGGATCATAGACCCACGTGTGAGGATTGCTAGATGAATGGTGCTGTTTCGCCAGCCGCCATCGGCCGCCGCCTCGTCAGGCTACAGCGAGTTTATCGTGCGCTGGAGACTCTGAAAAGCGCTCCAAAGATACCTACTGCTATTGTAGGCCTGAGCATCTTCCTGGCTATCTTTGCGGACTTGATCGTACCGCACTCTCCTGTGGATATCAACCCTCGAGAAGGAGAACTCCCGCCTGCTTTTG
>CAYWGG010000295.1:0-3485 GCA_964457285.1 uncultured Dehalococcoidia bacterium | reverse complement strand
GTGAGGGATTAATCCCACACAAAACTCTGAAGAACCAGAAAAGTCCTTTGACCTGCAAATACAGGGGTGGTAAAATCCAATCAGAGACACTCTGTTGCTTTAATGCACAGGGGCTTCTGTTCCTCCGAATACAGGAATGACAATCGAAAGACTCTGCTCTAATAGGGGGGTGAAGGGTATGTCCGGACATTCTAAGTGGAAGACTATCAAGCGTGCGAAGGGCGCAGCAGATGCCCGCCGTGGCCAGATGTTCACCAAGCTAACTCGGGATTTAGCCATAGCTGTTCACCAGGGAGGTGGCGCCGATCCTGCATTTAACTTCCACCTCCGACTGGCTATTGATAAGGCCAAAGGCAGTAACATGCCTTTGGACACCATCGAGAGGGCTATCAGCCGGGCCGCTGGTGGAGGGGACTCCCAGGAGCAACTGGAAGAGGTCATCTACGAAGGGTACGGCCCTGGGGGTACTGCCATAATCCTCCAGGCTGTTACCCACAATCGAAACCGCACAGCCTCGGAAATACGCTCTACCTTTTCCAGGGCTGGAGGAAGCCTTGGAGAGGCTGGCTGTGTGGCCTGGAACTTCGAGCCAAGGGGAGTCATCACCCTAGACGTGGATAAGGACCGAGCTGAAGACATAGCTCTAATGGCTATTGATGCGTCGGCAGAGGACGTAAAGGTGGAGGATGGGTATCTGGAAATTTACACCCAGCCCGAGGTGCTGGAAGCTGTCCGCAAGGAGCTAGAGCAGCACAATATAGATGCCTCCTCAGCAGAAATTTCCATGATGCCCAAGTCCACAGTGTCCCTCGGCTTAAAAGAGGCCGAACAGACCCTTAGACTCCTCGATAACCTGGAGGAGTTGTTGGATGTCCAGAAGGTGTACAGCAATGCCGATTTCCCGGACGAAGTGCTGGAGCAGTACAGGAATCAAGGGTAGTGGCAGAGTAAAAAAGAGGTCCCGACATGCGTGTCCTGGGAATTGACCCGGGTACTATTCGTATGGGCTACGGGCTGGTAGAGGCCCCTGATAATGGCAGCGGGCAGATCGTCGCCGGTGACTGGGGCGTTGTCGCCCTGCCGCCTTCCCTGCCCCTGGAGGTACGCCTGTTCCAGCTCCACTCCCACGTCCTTAACATGATCAGCATATGGCAACCCGATGCGGTGGCGGTGGAGGAACCCTTCATGGGCAGAGGGGAGTACCAGTACGTGACCTCTGCCTTCGCCATAGGCCAGGCCCAGGCCCTGGTGCTCATAGCCGCAGCAGGGCAGGCTATCCCTGTATCTCGCTACTCACCTGCTCAGGTGAAGCGAGCCATAGCTGACTACGGTGCCGCCACCAAGGAACAAGTACAGGAGATGGTGAAAGTGTTCCTGCGCCTGGACTCAGTACCCTCGCCCTCTGACGCCGCTGATGCCCTGGCCATAGCCCTGTGCCATCTGCGCCAGCGGCAGGTGGAAGATGTCCTGAGCAGGGAAATAAGGCCGTGATAACTGGAGTTACGGGTATCCTGGAAGCCAGGGGCCCGGATTGGGTGCAGGTCAAGGTTGGAGGAAGCGTGAGCCTCCAGGTCTTTGTACCCTCCACCACCATTGAGGACCTGGGGGACCCTGGCGATGAGGTACACCTTCACACCCGCCTCTATATAAGAGATGATGAGGTGGTCCTGTACGGCTTCTCCACGCCCGAAGCCCTTCACCTGTTCCAGATGCTCAACAGCGTCACAGGCGTTGGCCCACGAACTGCCCTGGCGCTTCTCTCCTCTCTGGGCCACCAGTCCCTCGCTATCGCCCTGGCCACGGGAGACCTGGCCACCCTTACCAGAGCGCCGGGAGTGGGAAAGAAGACCGCAGGCCGCCTGGTGCTGGAGCTGAAGGGCAAGCTGGAAAAGGAGCTGGCGGAGGTCTCTACTCCAGTGGTTGTAGGCAACAACGACGGTGACATAATATCGGCGCTCATGGCCCTGGGATACTCTGCCGCCGAGTCCCGACGCGTGGTGGCATCCCTGGGGAGCGTAGGCCAGCTTTCCCTGGAGGAGAAGATACGCCGGGCCCTCCAGCAGTTGGCGGGGGGAAGCTAGACTGTCTTATTTCCACCAGAATCCCTGAGGACGAGATAGCTATGGAATTACGGAACTTGCCCAGCGTGGAGAGGGTGCTGTCCAGCAAGCGCATCAGGGCGCTCGCGGAGGAGTACAAGCGCGAGTGGGTGACTGACCTGGTGCGTGAGCACATAGAGGAAGCTAGGGGAGCGGTACGTAATGGGAGTAAGGCTCCCACCGTAGAGGAGATTGCCAGCTCGGTGGCCCAGCGGATCGAGTTGCTGGGGCGGTTTTCTCCCAGGCCGGTAATCAACGCCACTGGCGTTATTATCCACACTAACCTGGGCCGCGCCCCCCTGAGTCGTGAGGCTATGGATGCCATGCTTCAGGTGGCCGAGGGCTACAGCAACCTTGAGCTTGACCTGCTGGAGGGAAGGCGCGGCTCTCGCCAGGCCCACATCCAGTCCCTCTTTCGCCAGCTCACTGGCGCTGAGGCTGCCCTGGTGGTGAACAACAACGCCTCGGCCGTCCTCCTGGGCCTCTCTGCCCTGGCCAGGGGGAAGGAGGTCATAGTCTCCAGGGGCGAAGCGGTGGAGATAGGTGGAGGTTTCCGGATACCCGACGTCCTCCGCCAGAGCGGCGCCACTCTGGTGGAGGTAGGCACCACCAACCGGACTTACGCCTCGGACTACCAAGCCGCCATCACCGACAGCACCGCAGCCCTCCTCAAGGTCCACGCCAGCAATTTCCGTATTGAGGGTTTCACCCATTCCGCCGAAGTCAGAGAACTGGTAGAGATGGGCAGCCGCTATGGAATCCCAGTGCTCCACGATATAGGAAGTGGCTGCCTGCTGAATACCCAGGAGTACGGCCTGGCCCATGAGCCCACGCCCCAGGAGAGCATCGCCGTAGGCGCAGGGCTGGTGTTCTTTTCCGGCGATAAGCTCCTGGGAGGCCCCCAGGCAGGCGTAGTAGTGGGCAAGGGAGAGCTGGTAAACAGGCTGGAGAGGCACCCTCTGGCCAGGGCCGTGCGGATAGATAAGATGAGCCTTGCGGCCCTCGCTGCAACGCTCCTTCACTACGCCAAGGGTGAAGCCGATGTGAAGGTGCCCATCTGGCGGATGATAGCCACCTCTGCGGGAGAACTGGAGGACCGAGCTTACCACTGGCAAACGGCAATCGGCCGAAGGGCCAGGGTCGTAAGGGGCCTTTCCACCGTAGGAGGGGGTAGCCTACCAGGTGAGACCCTTGGTACGTGGCTCCTCGCCCTGGAGTGCAATGACCTTCCTGGAGGCGCTGAAGGCGTGGTCAAGCGTCTGAGGGAGCACAGCACGCCGGTGATAGCACGGATCGAGGGAGACAGAGTGCTCCTGGACCCCCGCACCGTGTTCCTGCAAGAGGAGGATACCCTGCTGCGTGCCGTAAGGGAGGCCCTACAGCCGG
>CAYWGG010000294.1:0-3489 GCA_964457285.1 uncultured Dehalococcoidia bacterium | reverse complement strand
CTTCCTTCTTGATGGGGGAAGGTTAGGATGGGGGTGATAGTTTCATGTCTACTAAGGGCATCGTTGCCAGGGCGATACCCCTTTTTGTAGCGTTCGCGCTGGGCCTGGTGGTTGCGGCCTGCGCTGGCGGTGGTGAGAAGCCCACTCCGACTTCTGCTCCCGTTCCCACGCCAACCCCCACTCTTGCGGCGGGCCCCACTACGCCTGCTCCTACTGCCACTCCTATCCCTACCCCAACGCCGACCCTTCCAACCAGAGCTACGCCGACGCCCGCTCCCTCGCCAGCCGCCACCCCCACTCCAACACCTACGCCCACACCGGTGCCCAGTCCCACGCCGACGCCCAGGCCCGCACCCAGTCCGACTCCTACACCAGCAGCGCCACCAAAGGTATGGCGCATAGGGCTCCTGGCTGATGTTAGCTCAACTAACATCTGGGACATCCTGGGCCCCAACGGTACGGCGTGGAACTTCTACGTGTTCAAAAACCGGTATCCGACCCTGTACGGGCTTTCGGACTTCCATTTTAGCTGGGTCCCTGTGCTGGCGAAGGGGAAGCCCAGCGAGTTGAAGCAGGAGGGCAACCTCTGGACCATAGAAGTAGAGCTTAAGGAAGGAGTGAAGTGGAGCGATGGGGTGGAGATAACTGCTCAGGACGTGGCCTTCACGGTTAACACGGCCCTGGAGCTTCAGCTACCGGGTAGCTGGCTCGTGCTGGTAGACCCCAACTTTGTGAAGGGAGCAGAGGCCCTGGACAGCCGCAGGGTGAAGTTCTCTTTCAAGGAGAAGCCCGGCCTCGCTCGCTGGGAGTATGGACTATCTCAGACCGTAGTCGTGGCAAAACACTACTGGGAGCCTGTGGTGGCCCAGGCCCGGAGGGCTGGCTCTACAATAGAGGAGCAGCAGAAGTCGCTGTTCGGCCACGAACCCGCCAGAGAACCTACCGCGGGAGAGATGTCATTCAATAAACGGGAACCAGGGGCCTTTGTGGAGATGAAGAGAAATCCCAACTACTACTGGTCCGGCAGCACCGTCAAGGAGTACCCCAACGGCGCCTAGGTGGAGGAAAAACCGGGGGCGGGCCGGTTCCAGGCCTATGGCGAGCCATTGGGAGAGCCCAGCCTGACGGTGAAACGCGGCCCTAATGCAGACTCCATAATCTTTAGCGTGTATGAGGACCAGAACGCTGCGGTGATAGCCCTGCGCTCCGACCAGATTGATTACATCCTTGGCCCTCAGGGCATCGCCCCCGCGCTCCGAAAACATCTCCAGGGACGGAACATAGCGACCTTTGAAAACCCCCAGAACGGGTTCAACTTTCTCGGGTTCAACCTGCGCAGGCCTCCTATGGACTCCAGAGTGTTTCGACACGCAGTGGCTATTTTGATAGATAAGGAGTTCATCACCAACGTTGTCCTACAGGGCAACGCCCTTCCCTTGTACACGCTGGTGCCTGAAGGCAACAAATTCTGGTCTAACCCCAACGTCTCTCAGCTCGGCAGAGACCTTACCAGGGAGCAGAGAATCAACCAGGCTGTGGCCCTGCTAAAAGGGGCAGGGTACACCTGGGAGGTGGAGCCAAAGTGGGATGAGGAGAAGCGAGCGGTTAAGCCGGGCAAAGGGCTCAAGATGCCAGACGGCCCGCCCGTTCCGCAGATGGAGCTTCTCTCCCTCAGCGCCGGTTACGACCCCATGAGGGCCACCGCCGCCATCTGGATCGAGGCGTGGCTGAATGAGGCCGGGATACCCGTCAAAGCCAATTTTACGGGTTTCAACGAGATTATTCCGAGGGTGCTGCTGGAGCAGGACTTTGACATGTGGATCCTGGGGCGGGGGCTTGCCCCCCTTCCCAGCCACCTGGTAGACCTCTTCCACTCTGACCAGGCGGCGCCAGGCGGCCTGAACCCCGGCGGCTACCAGAACCCCGATTTTGATAAGATAGCCAGCGAGTTCCTGGCCGAGACGGACCTGGCTAGGGCCAGGCAAAAGGCCTTCCAGCTACAGGAGTTCCTGGCCGATGAGTTGCCGATGGTGACGCTGTTCAATATTCCTATAATCGAGACGTACCGGGGTGACCTGCTGAAGTGGGCCTTCACTGAGGTGCTGGACGGCGTACAGGCTTACTTCCCTAGCATAAATGGGGCACTATCCTATACCGTTATCCAGTAGCCTGGGCATCTCGGTCGAGACTAAAATCCCCCCATTCCCCCCTTTAGCAAGGGGGTTAGGGGCCCTGCCTATAAAGTATGGAATCCGACACGGCACTACGTTTTACATTCAGATCATGCTGTCACCCTGAGCGAAGCGAAGGGTCTAACCCCTGACGATAGATTCTTCGCTTCGCTCAGAATGACTTTTTGGGCAAAGCCGTGTCTTCGTGGTAAGTTATGTCAGAGACTCTTATGGAAGTAAGGCAATACCTCCTGCCCGAATAGCTCTAGCTGCTCTATGGCCTGCTGGGGAGGGCACATAGGGCGCACCACAAACTTGGAGGCGCCCGCTTCAAGGTAGCACTGAATGGTATCCTTCACTTGCTCTGGGGTGCCCAGGGCGCTGTACTCGGTGAAGTGGGCATCGGGGCGGGCCCGGGTGATGAAGGGCTCGGCCACCGAGGCAGCCTTCTCCTGTGTTGATGCGATGAAGAAGCCCACAAGGGCCCCTATGTGGTCCTCATCTATCTTGCGTCCGAACTCGGCGGCGGTGGAGAAAATCACCTCCACGCCTTCCCCCACCTCCCGGGGAGTAGCCGAGGAGACCAGCCAGCCATCCCCTATACGGCCAACCCTCTGATGGGCTGCCGTGCTGCGTCCTCCAATCCAGACCGGTATGGACGGGACCTGGACAGGCTTCGGGTTTATACTTACTCCGTGGAGGGTGTAGAAACGCCCCTCGTGGGTCACGTTGTCCTCTTTCCACAGGCGGCGCATGACAGTCATCGCCTCATCGGTACGCGGTGCCCTGCTCTCTTTGGACACCCCACAGGCCTCGTACTCCCGCGGGTCCTCCTGTCCCAGCCCTATGGCTGGCAGAAAACGCCCGTTGGAGAGATAGTCCAAGGTCGCCATCTCCTTGGCCAGGACCACCGGGTTACGTATGGGTAACTGCAACACGCTGGTGCCGAACTTTAACCTGTCCGAATAGGCCGCCACCATAGACAGAGCTACGATTGGTTCAGGGCTGGCACGCTCCCCAACCACCCGGTCGGACAGCCAGATGGAATCATAGCCGTACTTGTCGCCAACTTCCACCAGGTCCCGCAAGTATTTGACTCCCTCTTTTCCTTGAGGGAAGGGTCCAGGCATGTATCCTATACGTACGCTCATATCGTCCCCCGTTATATTAAGAATACCCTCACCCTATCCTACAGACATCCCCCCTTTGTTAAAGGGGGGTTGGGGGGATTTGGGAGAGGGACTGAGGGTGAGGGATTATGCCACACCCTTTATAGGCTCCAGGCCGGCCTCCTGCCGTGCCTCGTTGATATGGTCCA
>CAYWGG010000293.1:0-3558 GCA_964457285.1 uncultured Dehalococcoidia bacterium | reverse complement strand
TACCAGCTCGACGTTCCGGCGATTTGTAAGCCCTACCGGAAATCCGGCGTCCACGACCTGTTCAGCCTTTTCCATAAGCCCAACGGCCTCAACGTAGGACTCCGGCGACACCTCCTGGTAGGGCCCTTCTGCCACGATGGTAGCGCCGACTGCTTGAGCAAGGTGAAAGTCAATGTCGTTCTGGGGGAGGACTCCTGTGAGGATTTTGAAGTCGTGTTTGGCCAGGGCACGGTAAAGCTGCGCTCCACTCCCGGACCCGGCGACCACGAAGACCGGCTCCCGGCTGCTGCTCCTCAGCTCTATTCCTCCAAGGCAACTGTTAAAAGATGCCTTCGTCAGGTCGTAAAGCTGGGCAACTCTCTCCTCTCCCAGGATGTCTTCAGGCGGGCCATAGGCTAGTATCCTGCCGTGCTTCACCAGGACGACCACATCGCACATCTTCATCGCCATGTCCACGTCGTGGAGGGAGGCGATGATGGTGACGCCCTTCTCCCGGACGAGGCGACGCAAAATGAGCATCACCTCGATGCGGTGGCGGGCATCCAGGTGTGAGGTGGGCTCGTCCAGCACTATGAACTCCGGCTCCTGGGCCAGAGCCCGGGCCACAAGCACCTTCTGCTTTTCGCCGTCGCTCAGCTCCTCGAAATACCGATGGGCAAGGTCACTGGCGTCCACCGCCTCCAGGGCCTCCCAGGTCTTCCTGATGTCCTCTTCGCCCAGCTTCCCCAGGAAGCCTGTGTGGGGGTACCGTCCCATAGAAGCGATGTCGAAGGCGGTAAGAAGCCCCGGTGAGAGGCGTTCGGTGAGGACTGCCGCCACTGTCCTGGCCAACTCACTCTGAGAGAGCCTATATAGCTCTTGCCCCTTCAGGTGGATGACTCCTCCCAGCGGGGCGAGCATCCGGAGGAGAGTCTTGAGGATGGTAGACTTGCCGCAGCCATTAGGGCCGAGAAGGCCGACAAAGCGCCCCCTGAGCACCTCCAGATGGATGTCGCCGACCACTGCCTTCTTCTTGTACCCCACCTCCAGACCTTCGGTCCTGATAGTCATGCCACCGCCCTCCTTCTAAGCAAAAGGAATATTACCACCGGGGCTCCGAAGAGGGAAGTGGTGGCGCTTATGGGAAGCTCCACTGGGGAAAACATCATCCTGGCGAGCAAGTCGCAGGCGCTGGTGACGGCTGCCCCAAGGAGGATGGCCCCGGGGATCAGAACCCGGTTGTCGGAGGTCCCCAGGCAGAGCCTCGCCATGTGGGGCACGGCAAGCCCTATAAAAGCCACCGGACCGGCAAAGGCGGTCACTACCCCTGCTAGAGCGCCACAGATGAGGATGATCAGATAGCGGAAGAGTCGGATATTGACCCCCATGCTCTGAGCGTAGTTCTCTCCTAGAAGAAAAGCGTTCAGGGGCTTTGAAAGTAGAAAAGCAGCCGAGAGCAGAAGGGCAGAGGCCACGGCCACTATCTCCAGTTCCTCCCAGCGAAAGCCGGAAAAGCTCCCCAGAGTCCACAGGACAAACCCTTGAACTCTCTCCCTCTCGGCGAAGGCAATGAGAATGCTGCTCAGGGCGGATGCCATAAAACCCATCATGAGCCCTACCACCAGCAGCGTAATTATATCCCTCACCCTGGTAGCCACCGCCATAACGATGAGCATCACGGCCATCGCCCCAACGAAGGCCGCCCCACTCAAAAAGAGGGGTGATACCGAAGCTATGCCCAGGGTAAATCCTCCGAGGATGACAAGGGCGACCATGAGGGCAGCGCCGGAGGAGATGCCCAAGATATAGGGCCCGACGATGGGGTTACGGAAGAAGACCTGGAGCAAGAGCCCACTGACAGCCAGGCCAGAGCCAGACAACAGTGCGGCGAGGGCCCGAGGGGCCCTTATTTTCCAGACCACCGGGCCGAAAATCTCGCTATCTCCCTCCCCGCCCAGGATGATGCTCCAGACATCAAGGAAGGGTATAGTCACCGAGCCCAGGCTCACGTTTAGCACGAGAAGTACCACCGCTCCTGCGCCGAAAAGGCTCAGGACCAGGAGCCACCGTGCCCACCTTCTTTCCAGAAACTCGGCGGCGGCTGCCCTCTCCTTGCTGGTCGCGGCCCCTGCCATTCTCCCTCACTCCCTCGGCATCTTCAGATAGTGTTTCAACTCATAGCCCGGAAACAGCTCAGGATAGAAGATGGCTTCCAGGTCTTCCATTATCTCCGCGGTCTTGTCCAGAGACTCAAAGTACCAGGGCTGTATCTGCCAGACCTTTCCTTCTTTTATTACTGGAAGGTCTGCCAGGACAGGATGCGCCTCAAGGAGGGCCTTGATAGAAGTACCAGGGGGTCTGTCCGGCGGCCTCGTGTATATAAAGAGGTCGGCCTCCTTCCCACGGGCGAAGAACTCCTCTTCTGTGATGGCCCCGCTCCTGGCCTCGGCGAAGTCCTTAAGGATGTAGTCGCCACCGGCGAGTCCGATCAACAGGGCCTCATACCCACCTCTTGGGTAAAGCTTTCCACCGACGCTAACTCCCGAAAGCACCCTGGGCTTCTGAGCCCCCGCGGACTTCTTCCCAACTTCCTGTACTCTTCTTTCCGCGTCCTCAAAGAACTTCCCTGCCGCCTGCTCTTTGTCGTAGAAGGCCGCCAGGAACTTCACCCATTCCATCCTCCCCAGGGGGTGCTTCTCCAGAAACTCGTTGTCCACAGCCGACGGGATACGCAACTCATCGAGCTTCGCCAGGACTTCGTTCATATTCCCCGATCTGGTAAACAGGACAACCACATCGGGACGGAGGTTGAGAAGCGCCTCGAAATCGAGGGCGTTATTACCCCCCAGGAACTTTATCCTTCCCTCCTGGAGCCCCGTTTTGACCTCCTGGATATACCAGCCCTTCTCCTGGCTTACCCCCACAATGCTGTCAAGGACTCCCAAAGGCCGGAGGAGGGAAGCCTCGGTGCTGGAGAGGACGACGACTCTCTCCACGGGTATCTCTATCTTCTGGAGGTCCTTATATCTCTCAGGGGCCTGCTTTCCCCGCGGGATGAGGAGAAGCTCTCTCCCCTCCCCATCGGTTATTTTCTTGTACCCCTCTGAGAGGTATTCAATCTTGAAGCCTGTAGCATATTTGATGGTAACCGTAGGGGTTGAAGTCGGCGTTGGGGGTGGCGTGCCGGTTGGTGCTGGGGTTGGAGTAGATTCCTCCCCGCAGGCAAGCCCCAGAATCAACGTAAAGGCAAGGATGCTGGCAAGCAGCAGACGATAATAGGGTCCAATCAGCCTTAAACTGGGATCAAGCAGTGCCAACTCGACTTTCCTCCTGGTGAAGGCTAACAAAAAACCTGACCTTCACGGTCAGGCTCGAAACCTATGACTCACACCCCTTCCGCGAAGTGTATCAAGCCACACCTGAGGCAGGTCTCCTGGCTTCTGGCTGATTAGCGATCTTCCCGGCCTTCCCAGTCTCAGTTTAGAGACCAGTGGCTCGCTCCACACGAATGGGGAAGCTCTCGCCAGTTACAGTGGCGGGGCCACGCCGGACTCTCACCGGCTTCCCTTTTCAGCCTTA
>CAYWGG010000292.1:0-3566 GCA_964457285.1 uncultured Dehalococcoidia bacterium | reverse complement strand
GGGTATTGGACAAGGTGAAGCGACTGCGCCGGATGATCCAGGAGCAGGGCTATGCCGCTCAGGTGGAAGTGGATGGAGGAGTGAAGGCAGACTGGACGGCCCAGGACTCGGTGCGGGCCGGGGCCACGATCCTGGTAGCCGGGACGGCTATATTCAACAAAGGAGAACCGGTGGCCCAGGCCATGGCGCGGCTGCGGCGCAGCATCCAGGGAACTCTTTAGAGGCGTAGAGGTAAGCAAAAATGGTTACCCAGCCTGATGGATATGCTGTGGTGAGCCGGGAGCTTTTAGAGAAAGCTCGAGAGGAACTGGGAAAAGGTGACCTCATTCAGGCTTCTGAGAAAGGCTGGGGCGCTGCTGCCCAGATGATCAAGGCCATAGCACAGAGCCGCGGCTGGGATCACACGAGCCATCGCGCATTGTTTCAGGTGATAAGACGAGTCGTTCAGGAGACCTCGGAACCCAGAATACGAGACCTCTTCCAGATCGCCAATGCTCTGCATATGAACTTCTGCGAGCACTGGATGACCAGAGACGATGTGGTGCAAGGACTTGATCGAGTCCGGGAGCTTGTGGAAAGACTGGCGAGGCTCTAACGCCTGTGGTCTTCTACCACCTCCGCCACATCATCCAGGTACTCTTTCACGCCTTCCGACACCATTTCCGTCACCAGAGTCGGCGGACAGGTGCCATCATAAAAACAGTCCCAGTGCAGGATAACCTCGGCGTTGCCGAACCGGCTCTCGAGCCGCAGACTTCGCAGTCGCCTATCCTGGCGCTCCAGAACGCGAAGCTCACTGCGCCGGGCGCCGGTTCCTCTGGGCACATTACGCCCATAGGCGTCCAGCACTTCATTGGCTGCCTGCGTCACTGACCCCCAGGCCTTCTCTGAGGCATCTCGCAGGATGGCCTGGTCATTAGTCTGCCGCCACCGCTCTAATTCGTCCAGCGCCTGGCGGTAGAGGGCTCTGGCATCGTCCAGATACTTCCCCATAATCAGCCCCCGATTATCGTGCTATGGCCTGTCAGTTTTCCAGCGTCACTAGCTGGGCGCTTATTACCTGCTGGGGACAGTAGCTATCGCCCGGCGCCGCGGGGGCTTGTGCAGCGACCGCAGGCAGCGGGTGCAAATTTTGACCTTGACGGACTTACCGTCCTGGAAGAGAGTCTGGCGGTGAACATTGGCCACAAAGCGGGTCTTGGTGCGCCGCTTGGAGTGGCTGACGTTATGCCCGCTCTGCCAGGACTTCAGACAAATTTCACATCTCATATCAGTTGTTCATCCTCTAACGTGGCTCCCAGATTACCATACCAGCCGGTTTGATGGCAAGGATTAGGTATATAATACTGAGGTTCCAATATAAGCCTATAAGCCGGAGACTTGATGTTTAGTGGGTTCTCCCCAAAAATACAGCCAGGGGAGGGCACACCATGACCCAGAGTAGCGAAGAGATTAAGAATAACCTCATTGAGCGGTTGTGCTGGGTAGTCGCCCGCCGGGAGGACTCCCGCATTGCCAGGCGGCTGTACTGCAAGGAAGTGGTAGATGGGGTATACCGCCTCGATGAATCCGCTCTGCTGGATGAGTTCCTCCACTTCTTGAAGGAAGTGGGGGTGCTGAGGCTGATGGAGCGGTTGCAGGGGGAGGATATCCGGCGGGAGATGGTGGAGTTTGTGCAGTATATCCTGCTCTATGAATTGAAGACCCTCTTGGGTATCCAGTCCATGAATGCACTGCCAGAACTCTTGTTCAGCGACCAGGCAGCGATGCGCCGCATCGGCTTCAACGCCCGGCAAGTGCAGCAGGGGGTGTGTCAGCGCGGAGCGGCCCAGAGGAAGGGCCTTCGGGAAGGTGGCCCCATCTGTCCGGACACCCTGGCCAACAACATCCTCAAGCTGAACCTGGAAGCGCTGGAGCAGTTCCTGAACCAGGTGATCCAAGCCCTGGCCAAAGCTGGGGTCTTTGCCAGGCAATTGACCGGCATCCTGGATGGCACCGACCTGGAAACCACCCAGAAGTATGCCGGGTGTGGTGCGGTCACCCGGAAAAAGAAGCTGGTGGATAAGCGGGGGCGCCTGCGGGAGATAGAAGTCACCGTCTATGGCTTTAAGCTCATTGTCCTGATTGACGCCCGGAGCAAGATTCCTCTGGCCGCCAAGGTGGTGCAAATCCAGCAGCATGAGGTCAACTTCCTCCGGGAGTTGGTGCAACAGGCGCGGAGCAATCTGGGTGGGTATGCTACCTTGCAGAAGTTGGTCTGCGACAAGGGTTTCCTGGACGGTGCGGAGCTTTGGTGGCTCAATGGGGAGGGAATCATTTTTGTGGTCCCTGGGAAAAAAGACATGGCGGTGGTGGCAGATGCCCGGGCTTTGGCTGAGGCTGGGCAGGCGGTTTATCTGGGGCGTAGGAGCCAGATCGTCCGCCACCGACAGGGGAAAACCCGCTGGAGTGAGGAACTGGAGACAGAGGTGGTGGGTATCGAGGGATTGACCACCTATGATCAGTATGGCCCCACTGAGCACGCCAAGCAGTGTCACCGGAAAGACTTCCAGGGCAACTCCATCAATGGGGTAGTGGTAAGAAAGTGGCACAACCAGGACTACGGACCTGGCGGCAAAACCGTGTTCTTGACCAATGGGGTAGTGCGCCAGCCCCTGGTGGTCTTTGATGACTATGATGAACGGAGCCTGATCGAGAACTGCTGTATCAAGGAAAGTAAGCAACAATGGGCCCTGGGGCATCCACCAAAGAAGAGTGAGCGCGGGGTTAAAGTCCATGTGCTGTTCACCCTGGTGATGTTCGCCTTGGCGACCGCCTATCGGCTGATGTGCCAAGAGGCCGAGCTGGGCAAAGAGCCAGTAGGGTGGCAGCGCTGGCGCCGCCAATTGCTCCAGCAGAACCGGGATAAGGTGATTGTCTTTGCCGGGGATTGTTACGGTATCTTTCATCTGGCAGAGTATTCCATCCTCCTTGGGCTGAACCTCAAAGAGTTGCCCCTGGGGATGGAGAGCCGCGAGGCAGTTTTGGCTAAGTTTGGACTCCAGGACTGCCCTTGAACCTTATATTGGAACCTCAGAAGGGGTGGCCGTCACTTTTTTGGGGCGTTCATCCTTCGACAACTCTGAAAATAAACCAACCTGTCACCCTGAGTCCGCCGGAGCGGACGAAGGGTCTAAAATGGTTGTCTACCTGCCTATTGTAGGTCTTCGACAAGGCTTTTAGATGCTTCGTCGCTGCGCTCCGCAGCATGACACGTTACGCCATGCTATCCAGCCCAAAACTCTGACGGGCACCCGCTTTTAAGCATGGGGATGAAAGCCGACAATCTGTCTGTGATATACTTCAATTGCACCTTAACTCACGAATAGGTAAGGGGAAAATATGTTAACTGTTGATACCCACTGTCATGCCTCACCTGTCTGGTTTCAGCCGGTGGAAACCCTCTTGAGCGAGATGAACATGGCCGGTGTGGATAAGGCCTTGTTGGTGCAGATCCGCGCCGAGTATGACAACTCTTATCTGGTGGAGTGTATGCGCCGCTTTCCAGGCCGGTTCTCAGTGGTGGC
>CAYWGG010000291.1:0-3567 GCA_964457285.1 uncultured Dehalococcoidia bacterium | reverse complement strand
GGGACCGCCTTGCCTTGATTGCCGACCATGGACTAACGGTGTACAATTGGAGTCCTCAACCAGATAAACTAAGGAGGTCATGAAATGGCGATTACTCTGGTAGAAGCAAATCGGATGATTCAGGCAGCAGTAGCAAAGGCACGGGAACTCAACGTCAAGGTAAGCGTTGCGGTGTGCGATGCTGGTGGGAATCTCGTGGCCTTTAACCGCATGGACGGGGCCAGCTCGGTTAGCTCTACCGTCGCCCAGGGCAAGGCGGCGGCCTCTGCCGGTTTCGGAAGGGCCAGCGGCACATTGCCAGCTGACTCGCCCGTTATACAGGCCGTGATAGCCTCCACGGGCGGGCGAATGCTTCCTGCACGTGGTGCGGTGCCCCTGGTCAAGGGTAGTGAGCTCCTGGGTGCCATAGGCGCTAGCGGCGCCACCGCTGAACAGGATGAGCAGTGCTCCCAGGCCGGGGCGGCTATTTTCTAACTAAGAGGCGTATGAGAAGCCTGTTTCGCTCCCTTGTCAGAGCAGTACAGGTGAGGTATGCCTCGCCTGTACTGCTCTTGATAGTCGTTCTTTCTGGAGGGCGTCACTCCCGTGACGGGTCTACTGAAAATATGGAATGACGTATCTCCCGAAAAGCTTGATGGAGTCCATGATCTTTGAGTGAGGCAGGTTGCCCATCTGCATCAGGCACAATACCTGGTCCACCCCGGCTTCCTGGTACTTCTTCATCACCTCGATGATGCTGTCCGGGTCGCCCATGGCAAAGCGGCCAGTCCTCAAGTTATCCTCCATAGTGCTAGCCACCCGGTCATCTCGTCCTCTTCCACCTACCGAGAACCTGTAGGACTCAGGCACCTTCACCCCCTGCTCGTACCAGGGCCGGTAGATCTCGTTAGTCTTGTTGACAAACCACTGGCCCTCGCGGCCACCTATCTCTTTCGCCTCCTTGTCGTCCTCTCCGACGTGGACCAGACATAGGGTAGCCATCTGGTCGTTCACGAAGGCCCCCACCGGCTTGGCGTTTTTCAGCCCTTCTCGATAGGCATTGACTCGTTCCGCCGTCTCCTCATATCCGCCCAGGTTGAAGGCCAGGGCCCCCAGACCTTTTTCCCCAGCTCTTTTCATGCTGCTGGGCTGGGCGCACGCCACCCAGAGGGGTGGATGGGGCTTCTGCACGGGCTTTGGAATGATGGAGCGCGGCGGGATGTTGAAGTAGTGGCCCTCGTGGGAGAACGGGTCTTCCATCCACATGCGGGGGATGATGGAGATGGCTTCCTCCCACTGGGACTGTGTCTCTTCGGGGTCAATCTCGAAGCCACCCATCTCAACCAGGGTGGTGGAGCGGCCGGTGCCCAGGTCCATACGGCCATCGCTCACGATGTCCAGCACCGCCGCCCGCTCGGCTACGCGGATTGGGTGGTTGTATCGGTGGGGTAGCAGCGTAACCGCATGGCCGATGCGTATCCTCTTGGTGCGCTGGGAAATCGCTCCATACAGTACTTCGGGGGCTGGGCAGTAGGAGAACTCCTTCAGGAAGTGGTGCTCCACCGTCCAGAAGTAGTGAAATCCCACGTCGTCCGCCAGCTCTACCTGGGCCATCACCTGCCTATACCGGTCTCGCTCAATGCCGGGATAATGAGGCTCTGGGATTTGAATCTCGTACATCAGTCCAAATTTCATCAGTCTTCTACCTCCCTTCGGCGCTGGTGCTCCGTTGCTATGGCGGATTCCAGCATACCTTCATCCATGAACTTTACTCTCCTGCTGGTCAAAGGTCAATCTTTCCCTACAAGCCTTGTCGTAGGAAGTCGGCCACGCGCTCGCCGATCATGATTGCCGTTGCGTTGGTAGGACGTCGGACCACATTAGGCATCACCGATGTATCCACTACTCTGAGGCCCTCCAGCCCATGTACCCGACAGTGTTGGTCAACCACCGCCATCGGGTCCGATGCCGACCCCATCTTGCAGGTGCCAGACATGTGTAAGGTAGTGCCCAGGTTTGTCAGTATCCAGGTATCTAACGCTTCGTCGGAGGCCAGGTCATGGTCTGTAGGAGTGATCCTGGCTGCAACGATGTCCCGGAAAGCCTTATGCTCCAGTAGCCGGATGCACAAGCGTACGGCCTCACGCAGCCTCTGCCTGTCCCAGGGGTCCTCAAGGTATCTGTAGTCCAGATACGGTTGCACGTAGGGATCGGTAGAGGTGAGCCTCAGTTCCCCGGCGCTGAGGGCTAGATTCAGTATGCACGTAAAGCCAACAACACCTTCCGTCTGAGTTGGGTCTGCACCCAGTGGGGTGAAGAAGGAGGAGGGCAGGACTTGCATGTCGCCGCGAGTGCTAGAGCCTCTGGCGGTGTAGTGAAGGGCGGTCTGGAGCCTCGGAGCATTGGGGTCCAGGGGGACACCCTCCTTGACACGCAAGCGGACTTGCACAAGGGGATGGTCCCTTAAGTTCTGGCCTACTCCTGGCGACTCATGCACCACCCGGATCCCCATACTCCGTAGATGCTCTCCTGGCCCCACGCCCGATAGCATAAGCAGTTGAGGCGATCGAATGGCTCCGGCGCTCAGTATGATCTGCTCCCCTTCTACTATAAACCTCTCCTTACCGCTCTCCACCTCTACCGATGTTGCCCTTTTACCTGCAAATAAAATCCGCCTGGCCAGCACGTTGGCTCTGATAGTCAGGTTGAGCCTGTGGCGGTTAGGGTTGATGTAGGTCAACGCTGTGCTCATACGAACGCCGTCGGAGTTATTCACCGGAACAGGCCCCACTCCCATAGACTCCGGATGGTTCATGTCCTGGTCTCTGGGGAAACCCGCTGCTATACAAGCCTCGTAGAAGGCCTCCTGGAAGGGCAGCCACGCCTCTGGCCTGTGGCGGCGGATGGGGATAGGGCCGTCAGTGCCGTGGAAGTCGTCCTGGATGTCTGTGTCCGTTTCTATCCTCCTGAAGTGAGGGAGGACCTTGAGATAGGACCACTCATCGTTGCCCAGGGCGGCCCAGCTGTCGTAGTCTTCGGGGGCACCTCGCAGGAAGACCTGTCCATTGATGGCGCTGGAGCCGCCGACAGCCTTGCCTCTAGGCACGGGCATCGGCCCGGCCTGGTAAGGAGTACCTGTTCCCACGAATGACCAGTTGTGGGGGCCTCCTGTAACAGAAGCGGCTGGGTTGTAGCCGTACTTCAGCTCATCAGGCAGATTCTCAAAATCCGGGTAGTCGGGGCCTGCCTCCAGGAGCAGTACAGAGCGCCTGGAGTTTTCAGACAGGTGTGCAGCCAGGACACAACCGGCTGACCCAGCTCCGATTACGACGATGTCATATTTCATGCTGCTTCTCCTTTGAGATCAACCGAAGTATAGCACCCTCTGGGAGTGGAGTCTAACTTCCCCAGTTGTGATACAGGGCTGAGGCCAGGGCGCTGCGAGGATAGGCCCCCCTTTTTACCCAGAGGCCCAAAAGCCCTGGACGGCCAGAGGACATAATCGCGACCGTTAGTGATAAAATTGATGGCGTCAGACTCGCTATAGAAGAAGCCATTCCAAAGTTCTTCAGGACACCCCGCAGCCTT
>CAYWGG010000290.1:0-3592 GCA_964457285.1 uncultured Dehalococcoidia bacterium | reverse complement strand
ACTTCCGGGATGCCCGTGTGACCACCATCTACGAAGGCACTTCCGAGGTGCAGCGGTTGATAATCGCCCGACAGGTCCTGGCCCAGTACCCGCTGTAGGAGAGTTGAGAGGATGCCCGCCGTTCAAACCCTCGGGGAAGCCGTCAACGTTGCCGAGGAGTTCTTGCAGAGATGGTACTATTTCCGCAAGCTACACAAAGTCCAGCGGGAAGACGATGGGGTGCGATTAAAAGTGGTTGGTGCCTCAGGGTACAGCCCTGCCAGATTGAACCCCTACCCCACCAGACCCTTCGCTTCGCTCAGAGCTACAGTACAATTTCACCCACTTTTAATCACACTCCATACTCCATTGTATGAAGACCGTTTATATGCTAACATATTTGGCTGTAATATCAGAACCGTAAGCAAAGGGGGCCATAATGCGTCGCTTCTCCCGCATATTAGCTTTGCTGTTGGCAACGGTGGCTGTTGCCCTACTCACTCCCACCTCCAGCGCCAAGGCTATCACCAACGGTTTTGTCGACGAGAACAACACCTATAGCAACGCGGGGATATTCGTTGTCCAGCGCCATAGTGATGGGAGGCTCTTCGGGCTCTGTTCGGGAACGCTGATTGCCCCGACCGTCTTCCTGACAGCGGGTCACTGCACGGAAGCCTTTCTTGTCCGCATTGCCCCTCGCGGCTTCACCGCGTTTGTGAGTTTCGACAATCCGATCCCCTTGGGTTCGCTAACCGACCTGAAAAAGACCAACTTGACTCCGGTCACGGAGGTCATCACCAACCCCAACTTCAGCCAGAGGCAGGACGACCCGGGCGATATCGGGGTCCTGATACTGGCGGCGGGCAGTACGAGTGGCATCACGCCGGCAACGCTCCCAACCTTAGGACTGCTAGACCAGCTCGCGGCTAAGAATGGGTTGCGAGATGCTGTGTTCACGGTCGTGGGGTATGGACTGCAGGACCGGGAGGAGGGCGGCGGCCCGCCCGTCTTTACCAGCGTGAACCCGGTGCCTCGGATGTATGCGTTCTCCAGCTTCCTCGCCCTGCACCAAGCCTTTCTGCGGCTGTCTCAAAACGAGGCCACCGGGGATGGCGGGGCTTGTGCTGGCGACTCCGGCGGCCCGAGTTTCCTTGACGTCGGCGGTCAGCGGATTCTGGTGGCGATCGCTGTACAGGCCGACCCACCATGCAAGGCAATAAATGACGATTACCGTCTCGACATCGCCTCAGCCCGGGAGTTTCTGGGGCAATTCGTCATTCTTCCGTAAGGGATTTATCTCCTCCCCCTCGAAGGAGGAGGATTAAGCCCGCCCTGATCCTTCGGCGGAGTTTATCCTGAGCAAAGCCGAAGGGCTCAGGACATGGCTTGTCAAAGGGGTGGGGGTGAAACTTTTTAGTTACCCGGTATCATTAAATTATCGGTAGTATCCTGAGATTATCCTGGCCCCCTCGCTGGGCAGAGCAACAGCTCTCTCACCGACCAGATGTGGTCTGTCAACCCTGCTGCTATAGCAGGACTGCGATGATGGACCTCGCTGCCTGCTCCCTCCTTCAAGCTCCGGTGGCTACGGCACCAGGACAGCCTTTAGAGCATTGCTGAAGATGGACGATGGCTTACTTTGATCTTTCTGTCTTCATTGAGGTACCACCAGAGGAGGTATACCAACACGTGACCGCCTTTGGTGCGGCCGGGCCTCTCGATGGTGCCTTCCAGGCAAAGTACGGCAACATACTGAGCCGCCAGGGGAACGTGTTCCTAACTCAGGAAGAGGAAGGGACAGATGAGAGCGCCGGGAAAATCACCTGGAGGTGCACCTTCGAGTACCCCAGTCGCCGGGTGATGGAGGCGCTGGACTCCAGTTGGGCCAATCGAGTTGACCTGTTTCGCCCCGTCAAAGGCGGTACCAGTTGGAGCATACGCTGGGACACACGCATCGGTGGCCTCCAGGGGATTGTCCAGTACCTCGTGTTCCGCCTGATAGGACACAGGCGATTACGCCGTGCCATGGTGGACCCCATCAAAGCGCAACTCGAGGGAGGCATTAGGGGAGGCTAAGCTAGCTGTTGAGGGTAAAAGTGTGGCTGATTTCCTGCTTGTTCACGACGCTGGTCAGGGTTCCTGGTGCTGGGGTAGAGTTTGGGGGCACCTTACCGCCCCCGTGCAGTCTCCTCCCAGGTTGTACTCGCGGACCAGCTTAGGGAGGGTAACTGCACTGGACCTTCCGGGACACGGCTTGCAGGTCAGGGAAGCCACGCTCGCTCCATCCTTTGACGATTTTGTCTCCGCAGTGACCGGCGAGGTACGTTCCCAGAGCTTGCACGATTTGATTATGGTGGGACACGGCTTTTCTGCCCCTATTCTTCTCCAGGCCGCTGCAAAGCTGGACGAGGCCCCTAGAAGGATAGTCCTGTTCGCTGGGATTATCCCAGATGAAGGGGAAAGTGCCCTACACATGCTCCCCCGTTTGAGCAGGTTGGGTTTTCGGGCGATGGCCGGGTTGAGCAGCATCGCCAGAAAAGAGATCAGGCTTCCTAAAGCCGTAATAACCAACGTCTATTGTAACGGCATGGACCCTTTTGACGTGATACAGATCGTGGGTCGCTTCGACTCACTACCGTTGCAGTTGCTCCGAACCCGAGTCTATCTTAAGGACCTGGGCCTTAGCTGTCCTGTCACCTATGTGCCGCTATGGAGGGATCGGCTGGTATCTTCGGAGCTTCAAAGGCAGATGGCAGAACAGATGGGAGGCGTAGAGATAGCTGCGGAAATGGACTCCTGCCACCAGGTGATGATCGAACGCCCCAGGCTGGTGGCCGACATCCTCCTGAGATACGTTTGACCACAGAGATACCCCTTTTGTAGTCTCCCTTACCAAGGGGGAAATATAGCAGTCCCCCCTCTGTGTGCTCAGCGTCTCTGCGGTTATCGGACAGGTCGTTGGTCCCACCCAGTTTGGAAATTTGGGGGACGTCCCTCTTGACACCGGACATAGAATTGATTATCATAGCACTAGTTGACCCGTGCACCTTAACAATTGGATAGTGGAAGGAAAGTAAGGTTTCTGTTTAGAGAGTTTGATCTTGGCTCAGGGTGAACGCTGGCGGCGCGCTTAATGCATGCAAGTCGAGCGAGCCAGCCTTGATTCGTCAGGGCTGGAAAGCGGCGAACGGCTGAGTAACGCGTGAGTAACCTGTCCTGAGGTGGGGTAAAACCCCGAGAAATCGAGGCTAATACCGCATGAGGTCCTCTGGCTCTGGCTGGAGGAAGAAAGTCCCCTCTAGAAGGGATGCCTCAGGTGGGGCTCGCGTCCTATCAGGTAGTTGGTAGGGTAAAGGCCTACCAAGCCGATGACGGGTAGCTGGTCTGAGAGGATGGCCAGCCAGAGGGGGACTGAGACACGGCCCCCACTCCTACGGGAGGCAGCAGCAGGGAATCTTGGGCAATGGGCGAAAGCCTGACCCAGCGACGCCGCGTGGGGGAAGAAGGCCTACGGGCTGTAAACCCCTTTTCCGAGGGAAGAGGAAGGACGGTACCTTGGGAATAAGCCCCGGCTAACTACGTGCCAGCAGCCGCGGTAAGACGTAGGGGGCAA
>CAYWGG010000289.1:0-3593 GCA_964457285.1 uncultured Dehalococcoidia bacterium | reverse complement strand
CCCTTGACTGACCGGCAGGACACACAGAGGTAAGCACTCTTATACAGCTTCGTTCGTAACTACTCACCCCCTTGTCATTCTGAGGAGCGCAGCGACGAAGAATCTATCGTAGCCAAAGCGAGACTCTTCGGCTCCGCCTCAGAGTGACAGGTGAGTAGTTACCTTCGTTCTAGCTATCATGTAGTACAATGGTCTTGTGAAACGGCGACAGACAAAACAGCCACGGTCATCCGATACCCCTCCGCAAGGCCAGGCTCCACACTCAGAAGCGTCGTGGGACTCGGTTGCATCCTGGTACGACTCCCTGGTGGGCGATAAAGGGAGCGAGTACCACAGGCAAGTAGTTATCCCTGGTACATTACGCCTGCTGGGGTTGCAGCGTGGGGAGAGGGTGCTTGACCTGGCCTGTGGGCAAGGGGTCCTCAGCCAGGCCCTCTACCAGCAGGGCGCACAGGTCACAGGTGTAGACCTATCCCACGAGCTTATCCAGAGGGCCCGCCAGCGGTCTCCCAGGGCCATCCGCTACCTGGTTGCCGACGCCCGTAATCTGGACATCCTCCCCGATGAAGCCTTTGACGCCATCACCTGCGTCCTGGCCGCTCAGAACATAGACCCAATAGAGCCTGTCTTTGCCGAGTGCGCCCGTCTGCTGAAGCCCGATGGCCGCCTGGCCCTGGTCATCTCTCACCCTGCTTTCCGTATCCCACGCCAGAGCCGCTGGGGGTGGGACGAGGGCCGGAGGCTCCTGTACCGTGTCGTAGACCGCTATCTGTCCCCACTGAAGATACCCATTGATACCAGGCCCTTCAGGGCCCCTGGCCAGGTCACATGGACCTATCACCGGCCTCTACAGGCCTACATCAACGGGCTGGCGGCAGTGGGCTTGTGGGTCAACGCCCTGGAGGAGTGGCCCTCGCACAAGGTGAGCCAGCCGGGGCCTGTAGCTCAGGCTGAGAACAGGGCCCGCGACGAGTTCCCCATGTTCCTGGCCTTACGGGCCACGCGCGTCCCCAGAACGATGCCAACCCATGAAGAAGACAGCGCTACAGCGGGGAGTCCAGAGGAGGGACTAAATCCATCCCCTCTTTAAATAGTCTTCACACACTCTCTCAGTTAGGGGTCCACGCCAGGGCCCTGATCTCGGTGAGCTCTCGGCGCAGCTTTACCCACCATTCCCCTCCATCGGGGCTAGCGAATATCTCCCCATAGTGGCTGCACGCCAGTATCAGGTTGGGGTCCGCCCGGTTAGTGGCAAAAGCCCACATGGGCGTATTGGGCACCACAGGCATCTCTATAGCTTCCCACGTCTGGCCCCTGTCCCTGGAACGCTGAAGATTCCCGGTGCTACCTATGGCAGCGTCACCGGTGGCTATGAAGATAGTGCTGGGGTCATCTTCCTTCAATGCGATGCTCCGGCAGTAGGGCATGGAGAAGTAGTTGCCCACGCCAAGGCCCTGCCAGCTTTCACCTGTATCGGTGCTTGCGAAGACCTCCCGTGGTGTGCTGGTCAGTACGGTCTTGGGCGCCGCCACGCTGACGGCCATATCGTGAATATCAGGGTCGTTGAGCCCACCAGTGATATGGGTCCAGGTATCTCCACCGTCCACGCTTCGGCGCACGCCATCTACCTCGACCCCTGCCCAGATATTACGATGGTCCGATGGGTCAACCACCAGCGCCGTCACCCGTGGAATGCGGACGTTGGGGCACTCCTCGGCCATCTCCACTTGCAGCTTTTCCCAGTGCCGCCCGGCGTCACGGGAACGGAAAAGGGCGGAGGGGCGGGTGCCCGCGAAGATGGTGTTAGAGTCCACGGGGTCTATGGCTATCTTCCAGACGTGCATCGAGTTCATGGGAGAGTCGAGCCTCTCGAAGCTCTGCCCCCTGTCATTGCTCCGGTAGACGCCATCGTCGGCACCAGCGTATACGACTCTGGGGTCTTTGGGATGGACGGTCAAGCCAAAGACACGGCTTTCCCCCCAGAGGCCTGAACCCACCCGGCTCCAGGTCTCTCCTCCGTCGGCGCTGCGCCAGAGCCCCGTCCCAATAGTCCCTGCACATATGGTAAAGTTCTTTGCCATGTCGTTCCTCCTCTACTTGTGTGCTTTTCAAAGCCTCTCCCAGTCATCTCTGTTGATCCCAGCCTGCCGCAAGATTCTGGCCACAAGGTCTCGGCTGATGTCACCTTGATGTGGGTTTGGAATCGTCAGCTTGAGCTGTTCTTTCACCATGTACTGATGCCTGCCTCTCGTGTACGGGCCATGAAAGTCCAATTCCCTGAGAAAGCGTATCAAGTCACCTCTACTGATCGGTCCGAACGCTGGCACTATCCAGTTGCCTCTCTAACCGTCAGGTCTATACCCTCAACTACAGGGAGGGAGTGCCCCATTTGTAGCCCAAGAACTACCCAGCCTTCCAATACCTCCTGAAGTTCCTCTCGGCAGGACTCGAGGGTTGCTGCGTTTGCATATACGCCCTGGAAGCCAGGGATTTCCCCGTAAAAAGTACCGTCAGATAGTATTTCGTACACTGCTTTGTGCATAGC
Source organism: uncultured Dehalococcoidia bacterium (assembly GCA_964457285.1). Classification (GTDB taxonomy): domain Bacteria; phylum Chloroflexota; class Dehalococcoidia; order Lucifugimonadales; family JAGWBF01; genus CAYWGG01. Next base: position 1,048 of record CAYWGG010000289.1, on the reverse strand, counting down.
AGCATGTACGTATTGTATTAACATCGCCGTGATTTCCTCATCTTTCCACTGGTTGGCACAAGTGCTAGCCATCTCTATGCTGCAAATGGGATAATCTCTAACTCGGCTGACCTATCCACCTTTCCCAAAATCTCCTCCACCTGGGCCATCACCGCGTCTTCCAACACATACTCGCTGCAATTGTTGCACTGGAGCACAGGCAAACGCTTCAAAATCACGATAAACGACTCGCTCACCTTGAAAGGAAGGTCTGTAACAAGGTGCTCCATCAACCCGCCACATGTGTAGCATGTCAGCATCACTTCCTCCGAGTCTTCAAATCCACTTCCCATTTGTCCTTCGTTGGGACATATACTGTGATAATACGTACGTTGTCCCCAAGGACATCAACCGCAATCTGGACGTGGAATATCAGAGCCCTATGTTGTGCGTAAATCAGGTAACTGGGCAGATACCTTATCTTTCCGCTTGTGGCTTGTACTCCTTGAGGGCGGGGATCACCTCCTGGGTCATCAGGTCAATGGAGTGCATGGCTACCTCATGGGACATGGGGCCCTCTCGCCCCCAGATGGTGAGGTAGGCGGGGTCCACCACGTCTAAGATGTCCTTGAGCCTTCGGGTGACGGTGTCAGGGTTGCCTGTGACGATCTGGTAGGTTGCCTGGGCTTCTTCGTAGTCAACACCGGCACCCGCCACAGCCCTGATGGAGTCCCGGGATTGCTCGCGCCTGCTCTGGGCGGCTGCCCTGCTCTGATATCCCGGGGGCGCTTGCCAGTGGCGTGGCGTGAGCCCAAAGGAGGTGCCAAGCTGCCAGTAGAAATTCTTCCCTTCCTCGTAAGCCCTCTCATCGCTATCGGAAACCAGCACCCTGACGGCGAACCCCCGGTGCTCCGACGTAGGGGTATAGCCCTCCTCCACGGCCGTAGCATCGTAGAGGTCGCGTATCTCCCCAGCTAGCTCCAGAGGAGGGGAGAGGGCGATGTAGGGGTAGCGGTGCTTGGCGGCGTACACGATGGACTCCGGGCTGGAGACGCCAGGGATCCAGATA
>CAYWGG010000288.1:1646-3612 GCA_964457285.1 uncultured Dehalococcoidia bacterium | reverse complement strand
CTGGCACGAAGCCTCCCCGTATACCTACCACCCTAGCAGGGGCGGCAAGAGTTGGTGTAGGTGCGGCAGTCGCTGTTGGGACGGGAGTAGGAGTGGCTTTAGCCACTGCCACAGGAGTGGGGGTAGGCTGTGGCGCTGGAGTTGCTGTAGGCTTGGGCGTCGGTGTTGCCTCTTCGCCGCCACAAGCGGCAGCTATCACCAGGACTACCAACAATGGGACGAAGACCAACCATCTGGGCTTGAGGAACCAGCGATGTGCCATAGTTACGCCTCCTTATGCTAGAGTTCAATCAGACTACCACTCTAAGAGTCCATATCAAACCTATTCTTAACCCCTGCCTGAAGGCGGGGACATACATGCCACAGCCTTCCAGGCTGCGGTACGCCAGAAGGGTTTTGTCAGAGGCTCTATGATGGCCTCTGCCCTGACTTTTTGGATTCGCCATACTGTATCAGATATTCGCCGATCCTGTCAATAGTCTGTATAATATTCATATAATTTCTCACGATAATCTGCTATTTGACTCTAAACTAAAAGGATTGCATTAGCTAACCCACTCATTGACATCGTGCTCCCTTTATGATAACCTTGTATTGTAATAGAGACATGGTATCAAAAAGAATGAGACACGCAAGCGGATACTCGAAGGCCGCGCAGCTCATGCAGATGATGGAGGACCGGGGCTATCGCTCTACCGCGCCCCGCCGGGCGCTGGTGCGTACCGTTGCGGCTATAGACCGGCATTTCACTGCCGAGGAGCTTTGTAAGGGGCTTCCTCACGTAGGCAGGGCCACCATCTACCGGTCCCTCAACTTGCTGGTGGAGGCTGGCATCCTGTGTCGGGTGCTGCTGGAAGATGGAAGCCTGCACTACCAGCTGAGTCACCGAGGGCACCACCACCACCTGATATGTACGGAGTGCGGCCTGTCCCAGGACCTCCTCGGCTGCGACATCGAGGCGATGTTGAATGAGAAGGCCGACCAGCACCGTTTCCAGATGGAGGGTCACCGGCTGGAGGTATATGGCCGGTGTCACAATTGCCTTTTCGCGGTGGCTTCCGAAAGCTAGTCTCTTTTTTTGGCCTATATTGATACTATATCTCAATATTCATAGCAAATGATACCAGGTATTAAAAATGTGAGGGACTTGCTGCTACTCAGGGTAGATATCACACATATCTCACCTGTGCTGCCTCTGGCGGTGTTGGCTGGCCTCTTGTTCGTGGCGGCCTGCGGCGGAGGCCCCGCTACAGAGCTTACGCCTTCTCCAGCGCCCAGCGTGCAGGTGGTCACCACATCGGTCATCCTGGCCGACTTTGTCAGAAACGTAGGGGGCGAGAAGGTTGAGGTGCGGCCTATAGTTCCCCCTGGAGCCGATGTACACTCCTTCCAGTCCACGCCAGGGGACAGCCTCGCCATAAGCAACGCCAGGGTAATCGTATCCAACGGGCTGGGCCTGGACGGCTTTCTGGACTCGCTGCTCAAGAGCGCCAAAAGACAGGATGCGGTCCATGTAGTGGCAGCCGATGGGCTGGACGCTATGGCCGTAGTAGCCCTCGCCCCTGGCCCCTCTCCCAGCGGGAGAGAGGTGGCCCTGAGCCCGTCGAAGGGCCGAGGTGAGGGTAGGGACCCTCACTTCTGGCAGAGCCCCTTATACACGGTCTACTACGTGGAGCGTATAAGAGACGGCCTCATCCAGGCAGACCAGTCCAACGCCCAGGTATACCAGGACAACGCCGCCGCCTATATCCAGAAGCTATATGAGCTGGACCGGGAGATCGCCGAGGCCCTGAGCGCCGTTCTACCTCAACGGAGGCACCTGGTAACCTTCCACGATGCCTTCGGCCACTTCGCCGAGCGCTATGGATGGAAGTCCTCTGCCTTCGTATCCGGTGACGCCGCCGACGTGACCCCAGGGACAGTGGTCGCCGTGATGGAGCGGATCAAAGCAGAGGGCATTCCTGCG
>CAYWGG010000288.1:0-1546 GCA_964457285.1 uncultured Dehalococcoidia bacterium | reverse complement strand
TTATGGGCGGGTTACAACAGCATCACGGCCCTGGAAGAAGTTACCTTTCAGGTGTCTCAGGGTGAGATAGTCGGCATTATCGGGCCCAACGGCTCTGGCAAGTCCACTCTGTTCAAGGTAGTCCTGGGGCTCTTGAAGCCCTGGCGAGGTGAGGTGCGGGTCCTGGGTGAGCCCAGCCACACCCAGCGGGCGCTGGTGGGCTATATGCCCCAGATGGAGCTGGTGGACTGGGACTTCCCGGTCAGCGTCAGCGATGTCGCCCTGATGGGACGCTATGGACGCCTGGGGCTGCTGAGGCGTCCCACGAAGGCAGACCGGAGGGCCTCGGAGGAGGCCCTGGAGAGGGTCGGGATGGCCTATCTCCGCAAGCGCCTCATCGGTGAGTTGTCCGGTGGGCAACGGCGCCGTGTGCTATTGGCCCGGGCCCTGGCAGACAACCCTAAACTGCTGCTGCTGGATGAGCCTCTGGCGGGGCTGGACGCCACGGCCCAGCACCAGCTTCTGGACATCGTAAGGAGCCTGCGTGATGAAGGGGCGACGGTGGTCTTGAGCACCCACGACCTCTCTTGTGTATCCGGCGCTTGCCACCACGCCGCCTGCTTGAACCGCCGTCTGGTGGCCTACGGCCCGCCTGCGGAGGTGTTGACGGAAAGGGTGCTGAGTGAGACCTTTGGGACGCACCTTTTGATGGTTCATCTCGACGGCCAGGCCTACGCTTACCAGCACCATAGCCATGAGGAGCCTGCCCTCACTTCCATCCCCGCTCGCCAGGAGAGGGAGAAATCGGGGGTGGCCGATGATTGACGCTTTCGCTGACCCCTTTCAGCCCGTTTTCATGCAGCGCGCCCTCATCGCCGCAGCCTTTGCCGCCATTGCTTGCGCCGTAATAGGCACTTTCGTAGTGCTAAAAGGGCTGGCCTTCATGGGCGACGCCGTCGCCCACTCCTCCCTGATGGGCATAGGTACAGCCTATGTGCTGGGGGGCAGCGTCTTCTGGGGGGCCCTGGGCTGGGCGGTCCCGGCCTCTATAGCCATAACCTACATCAGCCGCCGCGCCAACATCCGGCTCGACACCTCCGTGGGCATCGTATACGCTGGCGGGTTCGCCCTGGGCATTATTGTGGTGAGCAGGGCCAGCAACTACACCGCCGACCTCTTCAGCTTCCTCTTTGGCAACGTGCTGGGTGCCTCCTGGAATGAGGTCATCCTGATAGGTGTGGTGGCGGGCATTGTGCTGCTGGCAGTGGCCCTGTTTTACAAAGAGTTGCTTTTCTCTTCCTACGACGCCAACATGGCAGCGGCATCCGGGATTCCCGTTCGCCTCATGCAGTACCTTCTGCCCGTACTGGTGGGCATTACCACCGTAGCGGCGCTGAAGACAGTGGGCATAGTGCTGGTCCTGGCCCTGCTGGTGACTCCTCCTGCGATAGCGGGCCTCCTCGCCCGGAGACTGCCTGGAATCATGGCCACGGCTGTGGCAGTAGCCGTGGTTGCCATCGTGGCGGGCCTGTACCTGTCCTTTTACCTGGACCTGCCCTCGGGGCCC
>CAYWGG010000287.1:0-3670 GCA_964457285.1 uncultured Dehalococcoidia bacterium | reverse complement strand
CGCTGCACCTCGGAAGTGCCTTCGTAGATGGTGGTCACACGGGCATCCCGGAAGTACCTCTCCACGGGTGAATCCTTGAAATACCCGTACCCTCCATACACCTGCACAGCGCTGGAGGTCACCCGCACCGCCATCTCTGACGCCAGCAGCTTCGCTATAGACCCCTCGTTTATATAGGGAAGGCGGTTGTCTTTCAGAGTGGCAGCTTGCATGGTGACCACCCGCGAGGCATAGACCTCCGTCGCCATATCGGCCAGCATAAACTGGATGGCCTGGTGCTGGGCTATGGGCCTCCCAAAAGCCTGACGCTGTTGGGCATACCTCGCCGCAGCTTCCAGCGCAGCCTGCCCTATCCCAACGCACTGGGCGGCGATGATAATCCGGCTGGAGTCCAGTATATCCATTGCGTACCGGAAGCCCCTCCCTTCGTCGCCCAGCCGGTTGGCCTGGGGCACCTGGGCGTCTTGGAACACCAGCTCCGTGGTGCTGGAGCCCCGCATACCCATCTTCCCGTGCTGTTTGTACGCCTGGAACCCTGGCGTGTCCTTCTCCACGATGAAAGCACCGATGCCCCGATGTCCGAGACTCCCGTCCTGGGTGGCGAAGACTACTATATACTCGGCCACGTCTCCATTGGTGATGAAAATCTTGCTGCCATTGAGGTAGTAGATGCCATCACCCAGCGTGGCCGTGGTCTTCAGGGCCGCAGCATCGGAACCACCACTGGGCTCGGTCAGCGCCCAGGCAGCCAGTTTCTCTCCACGGGCCAGGGGTGGGATACACCTCAGCTTTTGCTCCTCACTGCCGAACTGGTGGATGGTCTGGGTGCTCAGGGAGAGGTGGGCCACCAGGGTCACGCTGGCGGCGGCATCCCCTCGGGCCACCTCCTCTTCGGCGATGGCCATCTGCCTGTAGCCGCCGCCACTGCCGCCATAGGCGGGGTCTATGCCGATGCCCGTGAGGCCCAGGGCGGCCATGCCCTTCCAGTTCTCCCAGGAGAACTCCTCCTTCTCGTCAACCTCTCTGGCACGGGGGGCCAGCTCCTTGTCGGCGAACTCCCGCACCGCGGCCTGAAGCATCCGTTCTTCTTCGGTTAGTAGTAAGTCTGGCATGATACACCTACCCTTTGAATATTATGGCTAGAATGATTGTCACCCACATAGAAATTATGACGCCTACCATAGCTCCCAGAAGCAAGTAGAACCGGATGTCTACCTGTGACTTTGGGATTAGGAATGGAGCCTTCTTCAGTGACTCCAGACTGTCGAAACGGTTTTCTAGGTTGTTTAGCCTGGCCCGGACTTCCTCCAGAATACCCTCTACTCTTCCAATACGTCTATTCTCTATAGCCATGTGGACTCCTTACAAATTACTTAAGTAATATTGCTAGGATTATGGTCACCCACATAGTTACGATGATCCCCAGGAGCCAGTAGAATTGAGTCTGCATCCGTGACTCCAGGCTGCTGAAGCGGCCTTCTATGCGTGACTCCAGGCCGATAAAGCGCTCCTCCATCCGTGACTCCAGGCTGCTGAAGCGGCTTTCCATGCGTGACTCCAGGCTGTTCTGCCGTGCCCGGACTTCCTCCAGAATACCCTCTACTCTTCCAATCCGTCCATCTTCTGTAGCCATCTAAAAACCTCCTCTCTAAAACGTGATAAACTCCCCCTGCTCGCCGAAGACGCCCCGGAAGACGTCACATATCTCCCCAAGGGTGCAGTAGCTCTCCACACACTCCAGGATCATGGGCACCGTGTTCTCGTCGCAGCGGGCCACCTCCTCCAGGCGGGCCAGAGATTTCTTCACTGCCACGTTGTCCCGTCCCTGGCGAAGCTGCTGGAGCCGCTCTATCTGGTGGCGCGTCAGCTCAGGGTCCACCCTCAGCAGCCCGGAGATAGAAGGAGTCTCAGTAACGTAGCGGTTCACGCCCACGATTGCTCGCTTGCCGCTCTCCACCTCCTGCTGGTGCTTGTATGCGACTTCGTGTATCTCCCTCATCTGGTAGCCCCGCTCCAAGGCCGCGATGGCGCCGCCCATGTCGCCAATCTTCTCGATATAGCGGAAAGCCTCCTCTTCCAGGCGGCTGGTGAGGCTTTCCACGTAGTAGGACCCTCCTAGAGGGTCCACCACGTCGGCCACTCCACTCTCGTAGGCCAGTATCTGCTGGGTGCGGAGAGAAAGCTGTACAGATTCCTCAGAAGGGAGGGCCAGGGCCTCGTCCCGGGAGTTGACGTGGAGGGACTGGGTGCCTCCTAAAATCGCCGCCAGGGCCTGGACGGTGGTGCGGATGAGGTTGTTGTCCGGCTGCTGGGCAGTGAGGGTCACGCCAGCGGTCTGAGTGTGGAAGCGGAGCATCCAGGAGCGGGGATTTTTAGCGCCGAACCGGTCCCGCATGATCGTGGCCCACATGCGGCGAGCGGCACGGAACTTGGCGGCCTCCTCGAAGAGGTTGTTCTGGGCCACGAAGAAGAAAGAGAGACGCCCGGCAAACTCGTCCACGTCCAGCCCCGCATCCACGGCTGCCTGGACGTAGGCTATGGCGTTGACGAAGGTGAAAGCCAGCTCCTGCACAGCCGTGGCCCCTGCCTCCCGCATATGATAGCCGCTGATGCTTATAGTGTTCCACTGGGGCACCTTCTCAGAGCAGTATTTGAACACGTCCACTACCAGGCGCATGGATGGCCTTGGGGGGTAGATGTAGGTGCCACGTGCGATGTACTCTTTAAGGATGTCGTTCTGGATAGTACCATTGAGCTTCTCTGGCGGCACCCCTTGCTTTTTGGCTACCGCTATGTAAAGACACAAGAGGATGGACGCAGTGGCATTAATGGTCATGGAGGTGCTTACCTTGTCTAGGGGTATGCCATCCAGGAGAACCTCCATATCTTGAAGGCTGCTTATAGGTACACCTACCTTTCCCACCTCTCCCCGGGCCAGGGAATGGTCCGAGTCGTAACCTATCTGGGTAGGCAGGTCGAAGGCGATGGACAGGCCCGTCTGACCCTGCTCCAACAGGTAGTGGTAGCGGCGGTTGGACTCCTCGGCGGTGGCGTAACCAGAATACTGGCGCATTGTCCATATCCGGCCTCGGTACATATTGGGCTGCACCCCTCGAGTGTAGGGATACTCCCCCGGGTAGCCCAGGTCTCTATGGTAATCAGCACCATCAGATTCCAGGTCCTGGGGGCAATAAAGGGTGTCCTGCTCCATACCAGACTCGGTGCAGAAATAACCCTCGCGCTCGGGGTAACGCTTAACCGATGGGGCTAAGGTCTTCTCGCGCCACTCCTCTTTGCTACGGCTGGTCATGGGAAGCCTCCTTTACATATATAGCTAATTGCTGATTCCCAGTGACCCCTTGATAGGTTCAGGTGCTCCGTCTAACAAGCCTTCGGGCTGAGGTTCTCAAGCCAGAAAGGTTTCCACCTATACCAAAGCCAAGATGAGAACTACATGGACACCTATACAAACTCTGCGGGTTTCACCTTGGTATTAGTTTAGTAGGATGGTGAGTTCATTATAAACCTTTGGACATTGCTGACGAAAGCTGCTACAACCGATGGCACCTGTCTCAATGCAGCCGGTGGCCTACGGCTCACCCACGGATTATGGAGCAAGGAAGCAGTTGCCTGTAGGTAAGTGCTGTGTTATACTCATTCTCAGGATTTT
>CAYWGG010000286.1:0-3713 GCA_964457285.1 uncultured Dehalococcoidia bacterium | reverse complement strand
GGCCTGCCCTGAGCCCACCGAAGGGGAGAGGGGGATACAGGGGGTGAGGGTTTTGAGATAATTTCTAAGTGTCTTTGTGGTGAGTTATGTCAAGTACTCTAAAAAGGGAGGTTGGACATGTCACACAAAGGTTTTTCCCACATTGGGCTTTCAACGCATAACATGGACAAGACCCGTGACTTCTACGAGAACATCATGGGGTTCAAGGCCGTGCGCTGCGACATCATCAAGGTCAAGGAGGGCGGGCAGATCCGGCACATCTTCTTTGACACCGGACGGGACCAGCTCATCGCCTTTATGGAGCCGCAGAACGTGCCGGGGATTCCCCTGGAGTACGACGCCGGCATCAATCGGGGGCTGGGAGTGCCAGGCTCCTTCTATCACTTCGCCTTTGAGGCCGGGTCGGTCCCGGCGCTGGAGGAGAAGCGCCAGGAGCTGCTTGCCAAGGGGGTGAAGGTCACCGATATTGTGGACCACGAGTGGGCCAAGTCTATCTACTTTGATGATCCCAATGGCATATCCCTAGAGTATTGCTGCCTCACCCGCGACGTGGGCACCGAAGACGATGTTAAGCTCCAGGAGCGCTTCGAGCGGTCTATAGAAGGAATGAGACAGAGGTGGGAAGATTTAATGCCTAAAGCCACCTACTAGCAGGGCAATTACAAGGTGCATACCAGGCTTATGCGTACCTGGGCTGCCCTGGTCGCACCTTTCATCTGATGAAGGGCACCCCTACAGGTCTGTGAAGACCCTGTCATAGCGGACTGGCTTTATACCCGAGGGGTATCGCCTTCCTTCGGGCTGGCGCCGTCTCGTACATGCGGAGGGCCACGATGGCCCCGCTGACGAACATCACCACCGCCGTGAAGTAGAACCCATAGCTGAAACCCAGGGTATCCGATATTACCCCGATGAGCAGAGCGCCGAATGCGTACCCGGAGTCCCGCCACATGCGGTAGACTCCCAGGGAAGTGCCTCTCCAGCGTGGATGGGCGATGTCTCCGACGGCTGCCAGCAGCGAAGGGTACAGAAGCGCCATGCCCACCCCGATGACGGCGGCGGTCCCAATCCACATAGCCATGCCCGATACGGAGACGGTGAACCATACGCCTCCCCCACACAGAAAGAGGCCCGCTACGATGGGCCACTTGCGCCCTATCCTATCTGTTAGAAGCCCCGTCCCCAGTTGCAGAAAGCCCCAGGTGAAACCATAGACCCCCACAATCAACCCGATCTGGCCTACCTCCAGCCCATGAGCTTTGAAGAACAGAGGAAAGGAGACCCACACCAGAGCGTCGGTAAACTTGTGTAGAAGACCAGCCTGGCAGGCGGCAAACATGGCGCGGTCGCCCCAGGTGGTGAGCTTGAAGATGTCCAGAAAGGACGGCCCCTCACCCCTAGCCCCTCTCCCAGTGGGAGAGGGGCTAGGGGTGAGGGCATCCTGCTGGGCAGCTTCGGCATGGGCGTGGTGCAGGGTCTCTCGGGCCAGGACCACAGCTATGCCAAGGGCGGCCAGGATAACCGCCAGGCCGAAGTAGAAGGGAGCGGGCCGCAGCCCATAGGCCGCAGCCAGGTAGCCCGTCACCAGAGCGCCGGTGGCTACTCCTGAGTAGCCAGCGAACTCGTTGATGCCGGTGGCAAGCCCTCTCGACCGAGCGCCTACGATGTCCATCTTGGAGGTCACGGTCATGCTCCAGGCCAGACCCTGGTTCACCCCCATAAGGATGTTGGCGAACACGATCCACCACCAGTTGGGCGCCCATATGATGATGAGGGGGATGGGCACCGCCACCAGCCAGCCGATGACCAGCAAAGGCTTTCGCCCCCATGACTCGGAGAGGCGGCCTCCAAAGAGGTTGAGGAGGGCCTTGACGAACCCGAAGCTCACCACGAAGGAGAGAACGACGCTGGTGGAAGCGATGGCGAACTCGTCCTTCGCCAGCACAGGCACCACGTTCCGCTCCAGCCCAACGGTGATGCCCACAAAGAAGACCAGGAAGGTCTGCACCAGGAACTGGCCCAGGTTGGGCAGGATTCCCAGCCTTGGCACCGCTTCATGGCGAGCATGTCGAGCCATCCATTTCTGCTTTGGGCGGGTCTCCAAGGAGCCTGCTACTCCTGATAGAGGTTCCGGCGCACGGTGTTTTCCCAGTCCTGGGGCTTTGGAGGCAGGTTTGCGGTAACCAGCCTGGTGAAATCTTCTTTTGAGCGGGCCAGCAGGGCCGGGTTAAACCGCTTCTCGAAGCCGATGGTAGACACCGGCTTGGGGCTCAGGCCCGCACCGCAGGCGGAGCCAGAGAAATGGGCCGGGTATATCTCGATGTGGTCTTCCAGGGCGAGAAGCCTGGTGAAGATACTTTCGTAGAGCTGCGCCACCAGGTCAGCGACTTTCTCCTCCCCAAAGAAGTCAGGCCTGCCAGCGTTGCCCACGAAAAGAGTATCCCCGGTGAGGACGAAGTAGGGCGCTCTGGCCCGGGCCCTGTCCTGTACCAGCAGGCTCACGCTCTCCGGTGTATGGCCGGGCGTATGGATGACCCTGATGTGGGCGTTCCCCACCTCCATCTCGTCTCCGTCCTTGAACCTCTCATGGGCGAATTTCACAGGGCTGGCCTCGTGGTGGTACAGCCTGGCCCCCGTCGCCTGGGCCAGCTTCCTGGCCCCGGAGAGGTGGTCGGCGTGGACGTGGGTCTCGATGACGTGGGTAATCTCCATGCCCTTATTTCGGGCTGTATCGAGATATATCTGGATATCCTGCTGGGGGTCCACCACAGCCGTGCATCTCTTGCTCAGACAACCCACCAGGTAGGAGAGGCAACCTGTGGCGTCATGGGTGACCTGCTTGAAGTACATGGGACACCTTCCGGTCACAAAAGTGGGACCTTATATCCCTATGTATAGCATACCCAGGACATAAAATCTAATACAGATTTATTATGAATATATAAATTTACATTTATATATGATTTCTGGTTCCTGAAGGGGTAAGGGGAGGTCTCCTGGACCCATACGGGCCAGCACCAGAACAAAACCACAAAGGCGCGAAGGACACAAAGATTAAAGATAAAGCTTTGTGTCCTTTATGTCTTTGTGGTGAGCTTAGCGCCTTAGCTGGTCAAGGTGGGCTGATATTCTCAGGTTTACTCATGGAAGTCCCGGGCGTAGAGTTCCCGCAGGCGGTCTAAATGGCGAGGTGGAATGGGCGGAAGGTCTATGCATCCGGCGATCTCTTCAGCTTCGGCCACGTTCTTCACTCCGGGGACGGTGGTGTCTATGCCCCGGTTCATCAGGCAGAAGACCATCGCTGTCTGGGACATGGTGCGAATGGGCCTCTCCAGAAGGAAGCCGAGGGTTCTCGCCCTGGCTACGTCACGCCCCAGTAACGTTCCAGGCGGCACTGGACGGTCTACCTGAGGGGTCAGCGCCCCCGCTGCGTGGGACCGGATGCCTATGACGCCCATGCCCAGGGACTTGGCTAGAGGAATAATCTGCCCCTGGTCGAGTTCTGGGAATACTTCGGGAGGGGGTTCCTGCGCCGTCCAGTTCAGCAGGTTGTAGTAAGCCAGCACGGTGTCGTATTCGCCGCTTGCCAGCATCCGCCTCATGGATGGCACATGGTGGTCCATAGCAGATAGGCCGATGAACCTGGTCTTGTGGTTACGTTGCACCTTCTGGTAGGCCTCCAGCACCGGGCCCAGTGCGTCGTCGGCGGATAG
>CAYWGG010000285.1:0-3715 GCA_964457285.1 uncultured Dehalococcoidia bacterium | reverse complement strand
AGGTAAAAGAGTTCTGCCACCACTATTGCCGGGACTATGATACGAGCCTCTCCCACAGCGGCCAGCCGGAAGACAGCATTCGCCGCTGGGCTTAGGCGGCTGGCCTCTCTCCGATACCATAGCAGGGCATGGGTATCAACTACATAGACCGGCAATGCAGGATCATATATCACTCTCTGGTTCCAATATTCGTTTAACCTCGGCGGCCTTGGGCTCCCATATCCGTTTGGCCTCGGCGAAGTCCTCTTCCGAGGGCTCTAAGTGTAAGTGAGACCAGGTGTTGCGCAGGCTGATCCGCTCCGACCAGGGAATCCCCTCTGCCTTCCCTGCCAGGGAGACCAACTTGGCGCAGGGCTTGCCGTGGCGGGTAATGATAATCTCATGGTCAGGTGTCTGCTCAAGCCTGCGGATGATCTCGCTGGCCCTGGCCTTCAGCTCCCTCATGCTTACCTGGTCACGTCCAGTCTCAGCGTTCTTTCGCTGCATTCGTATCAGCCCTCTTCCTAAACAAAGCTATCACCTAAACAGTCGCGCTCTGCGACTCTATATGGGCCTTCTATGGTATCATTATAGTCCACATTATCAAGTAAACCAAGACCAAGTTCGATTTAATTTATGACTACTTTCTCTGCTCAAACCTGACCCACAGCGCCGGGCGGCCAGTCTGTCCACCCCGCTTCACTCTAGCCCATTCTGCCATGCGGTAGCCCACCACCCAGATGATGCCCCGCTCCGAGACTACCAGAGGAATTCTGTCGCGCCAGGCACGGGGCACCTTCTCATCCACGAGGAAGTCCTGTAGCTTCTTTTCGGCCCCCATCCCCAGGGGCTGGAAGCGGTCTCCGGGCAGCCGGGCGCGTACCCATAGCCTGTCTCCTATGGCCTCCCGGTCAAAGCAGGCCGTGAATGGGTCTTCCGAGGCGTCCACGGATGGCGACACGGGGCGAGCGATAACCTTCCAGCCGGGAAGCTGAGAGACACTTTCGTCGGCAGACGAGGGCAGAAGGATAGGGTGCTCTCCCTCAAGAGGTGGGAAGGGGCACAGATCACCCATCTCCTGGCCCAGGATAAGCTGGCCGTACTCGCTGTAGAGTCGCAAGCCCCTGGGCAAGGTCAGCACCCTTCCCGGTGGCGCGACGGTGAAGTCGGCCATAGACTTCAGGTGGACCTCCTCCAGCCTCCGGGTATCTCCCGTAAGCTGCTCGTAGGCCCGACGCAGCACCATGCGCCGCATGAACGGGTGAAGGGATGCCAGCTGTTGTGCATCCAGCACAATTGAAGCGCCCTCCTGCCTGGCGATGGCGGGCCAGACCCTGGCGACCTCGCTCTCCAGATAGTCCACCTCCAATGAGGCGGAGCGGGCCAGGCGTACCAGGGTCTCCCTTATTCTGGGGTTGTAGCTCTCGAGGGCGGGCAGGAGCTGGTGGCGTACCCGGTTGCGGGTGAAGCGCAGGAGGCGGTTTGAAGGGTCTTCCCGGAAGGCGATCCCGCGCTTCCGGCAGTAGTCTACGGTCTCTTCCTTTGTTACCCCAAGGAGGGGCCGAAAAAGGACAGCTTGCTGGTCTCCTTTAAGACTTCGCCATGTGGAAAGCTCTGCCATACCCCGTAGCCCGTGGATACCGCTGCCCCGGATGATGTGCATAAGCACCGTCTCGGCCAGGTCGTCGGCGGTGTGGCCGAGGGCTACAGAGGTCGCTGCCCTGTTCGTAGCCACTCCCGCCAGAAAGCCATAGCGCACCTCCCTGGCTGCCTCCTCGAAGGATGAAACCCTCATCTCTTTCTGATATGCCACAGGGTCAACCCTCTCCACCGTCACAGGAATCCCGAGTTGACTGGACACCGTGGCGACGAACCGGGCGTCCTCCTCTGCCTCCTCTCTGAAGTTATGGTCCAGGTGGGCTACGTGGAGCTGTAGGCCCGCTCTCTCCCTCAGACTCGCCAGAGCGTGTAGCAAGGCCATAGAGTCGGGCCCTCCTGATACAGCCACCACCAGGAGGACGCTGTCCCCGGTCCATCGGCTACCCTCACGACAGGTGTACCCGGCGCGCTCCAGGGCCGCTTTGACCTTTGCTTCTACTGACTCCATCCATTTATTCTCGCTAGAGGAGATATTGTCAAGTGAGCGCCTGCTGTACCACTGGACTATGTTGGCTCCTGCCTTATAAGCTGATAGGTCAAGGCTCCCGAAATACTCCCTAGAATAGGAGCTACCCAGTATACCCAGTGGGCGCTCCAGTGCCAGCTAACCAGTGCAGGGCCAAAGGAGCGCGCCGGGTTCATAGAGGCGCCGGATATAGGCCCCGCGAAAGTGGCCTCCAGCCCTACGGTGGCGCCGACGGCGATGGCAGCCTGGCCTATGACTCTCGTATCCGTGGCCACAGACACGATAACCAGCATCAAAAAAAAGGTGAGAAGAAACTCAAGGCCCAGTGCTTGCCAGGCGTCTCCCGAAGGGGTGGTCGCCCCCAGGTGGGCTACATCTCCGAACAGTCCCCTGAGCACCAGCGCCGCCGCCACAGCGCCACCCAGCTGTGGCAACACATAGAATAGCACGCGATTCATCGGGAAATGGCGGGCCATCCAGAATCCGATGGTGACGGCGGGGTTGATGTGTGCGCCTGATATACGTCCCAGGGCATAAATCATAGCGGCTACCACCAGGCCAAAGGTTGCGCCGATACCCAGGTTAGTAACCCGGCCACCTGAGGCCGCATCTACTACTATAGCCCCTGCTCCGGCGAAGACCAGCCCAAAGGTGCCTATGAACTCGGCAACGCTTTGCTTTAAGACTGCCCGGTCCAGCATTGTCTCCTGAATAGCATTAATGCACCGTTCCAAGAGCTGTGCAGCTTTAAGCCTCCTGTAGCTCATCTTGAGAAAGGTGGCACCTGTCGTTGAGAGTAAGCACCTGCCGAAGCCGGGAGTTAGCCTGGAGAACGCTTATGGACCCCAGGTCAATCCTCAGCAGATGGAACCGGGAGAGGGGCAGACCCAGGAAACGGCACAGGATGGCTCGGATGGCGAAGTTGTGGGATACCGCAACTACTACGTCCTCGGGGTGAGTTTGCTCGATGCCCTTGATGGCGCTCCAGGCCCTTTCCTGAAGCTGCCTTAAGGACTCGCCGCCTGGAAAGACCACGTCGGAGGGGTCCTCTCTCCAGGCAGCATAGACCTGGGGGTACTGGGTCCGCATCCCCTGGCCGGTGATCCCTTCCAGCTCGCCCAGGTTGATCTCTTTAATCCCCTCCATCGGCACGACAGGGATGGATAGCTCTTGAGAGATCTCTTGGGCGGTCATGAGAGTCCTGGTCAGGGGGCTGGAATATAGGGCTGTAGGCTTCGTGGGAAGGAGAGCTTTAGCTACCCGTCGCGCCTGCGCGGCCCCCCGTTGGTTCAGCCCCACGAGGCTCTGCCCCTGGAACCTGCCCTCTTTGTTCCAGGCTGTCTCTCCATGCCTTACCAGTATCAACCGCATCTACTTTTTCACCCCTGCTGAAGCCATTGACTGCTCTCATCTTAGCAGCCATCCCCCTCGGCGTCAAAGACCATACCACTTATGCAGGGCCTTTTAGTTCTCTCAAGGATAACCAGATCACTACTGCTCATGGTGAGCTTGTCGAACCATGAACCCACCCTTCGACAAGCTCTCAGGGCGAGCGGGAAATACCTACCACCAGGCAAGAGCTGAAAGACCCTGCCATCACACCCTGCTCAC
>CAYWGG010000284.1:0-3720 GCA_964457285.1 uncultured Dehalococcoidia bacterium | reverse complement strand
CTGGCGGCAGACGGCCCTTGCTTCAAGGCAATTAGGGGGACGAATTGGATGCTATTAGACCTGCCCTGATCTTTGCTGGACGCACTGGGCTTGGGGTCACCCTTGCTGTCGTGTTGAGCATGGTGGGAATAGGGCTGGCCTGGGGAGCTTTCGTCTTTTCGGGCGCTATCTCCTGGGAGGTATGGTTCTCTCTCGCCGTGTGCGGCGCTGGCATCGGCGCCGGCCTTGGTGGCTTTCTCGCATGGCTGAGGATTGATGGTGATTCACGGTCATTTATCCTGGTTACCATATCGGTGGCGGTCCTGGCTGGCGTGGGCGGGGCCTGGGGTGGATACCAGTACGGGGCCAACCAGGAGGTAGCGTGCTGTGCCAGGCCTGACATCGGACCCCTTACCCATACCGCCTTCGGGGCCACTGTGGCAGCTAACGGGGTGGCCCTGCTCCTCGGTATCGTAAGAGGGGTAGGTGCCCGGAGATGGTAGGCCCATATGAAGGCTATTTGATATCTGATGGCGGTGGTGGATTATGCAGAGGTTTCTGGTACAGAGGTTAATAATAACGCTGGTCACCCTGGTGGTGGTGTCCGTTATAGTTTTCGTCATGGCCCGGGCGTCGGGAGACCCGAGGGGGCTGTTGCTCGACGACTACGCTGGCCCCGATCAGTGGGAGAAGCTGGGGGAAAAGCTAGGCCTGAACAAGCCCCTGTACCAACAGTACTGGATATTTCTCAAGGATGCCTTCAGGGGGGACTTCGGTGAGTCCGTCAGGGAAAAGCGGCCGGTAATGGAGCTGATCAAGGACCCGTTGCTGGCCACTTTCGAGCTAGGCATTGCAGCCTTCATACTCTCCTTAATAGTGGGGGTACCCCTGGGCGTACTTTCCTCGGTGAAGCGGAACAGCCTTTGGGACCAGGTAGGCAAGGTGGTGGCCCTGCTGGGCCAGTCCCTGCCGCCTTTCTGGTTAGGCATCATGCTCATATTCTTCTTTGCCGTGAAGCTGGGCTGGGTGCCTGCTTCAGGCCGGGAGGGTTGGAGCAGCATCGTCCTTCCAGCTATCACCCTGGGCTGGTTTTTCGTGGCGGCTAACCTGCGGCTGGTCCGCTCTGCCATGCTGGATGTGCTGGACTCAGAGTACATCAAGCTGGCCAGGGCTAAGGGTGTGTCCACCACGGTGATCATCTGGAAGCATGCCCTTCGGAACGCTCTAATCCCGCCCCTCACCTATATGGGCATCACGCTGGGCGCTGCGATAACTGGCTCACTGATAGCAGAGGTGGTCTTCGCCTGGCCGGGCATTGGACGGCTGGCGGTTTCAGCCATGTATTACTCCGACTACAGCCTGCTTCAGGGGATAGTCATCATCTTTACTGTGCTATATCTAGCAGTCTCATTACTTGTGGACGTGCTCTATGCCTACGTTGACCCCCGGATCCGCTACACATAGGTAGAAGGTAAGGAGGCATTTCATGGCAGGCATTAGTGTCGCTGTTCCAGTTCCACGGGTGAGCCGCATCCGTGTGACAAGGACACTGAGGGGTCTGAGGCGTAATAGCCTGTTCATAATATCAGTATTCATACTGGCGATAGTAGTCCTGGCGGGTATCCTGGCATCCTGGATATCCCCCCATGACCCGAGAAATGGAGAGCTGTCCGATAAAAATATACCACCCGTCTGGTACGGCCAGGAGTTCGTCTCGAAGACTGTGGTAGATCAGGTGGAGCTAGGGAAAAGGAAAGAGCAGATTTCGCTCAGGGAGGCCCGGAAACTGAAAGAGGATGTCGTACTGGGTGAGCAGGTGAGTGCCCCGGTCGCCAAGGGCGGTAGCTGGAATCAGGTGTTAGGCACAGACCATCTGGGCAGAGACATCTTCAGCAGGATCATCCATGGCGCACGTATCTCTCTGATAGTGGCGGCAGTGACTCTGGGGGTCGGGGGAGTGATAGGCACGGTGCTGGGTCTGGTGTCCGGCTGGTATGGCGGTTGGATAGATGAGCTGATCATGCGTGTCGTGGACATTTTCCTTTCCTTGCCCCTCATCCTGGTTGCTCTGGTCCTGGTAGTGTCACTGGGCCAGTCCTTCGCCATCCTTGTGACGGTGCTGGTCTTGTTTATGTGGGTGCGCTTTGCCCGGCTGGTACGAGGGGAAGTGCTAAGGCTCAAGACCATGGACTATGTAGCCCTGGCCCGGGTGGCTGGGGCTTCCACCCCACGTATACTATTCGTACACCTCCTCCCTGGAGTCACCAATACTGTGATAGTGATAGCCACGCTACAGGTGGGCGTAGTTATACTTCTGGAGTCGTCCCTGAGCTTTCTGGGCGCAGGAGTGCCACCCCCCACACCTGCGTGGGGCTCTATGGTGGCCGATGGCAGGGACCGGCTGGCGGAGGCCTGGTGGATCTCCACTATGCCTGGCCTGGCCATCTTGCTCACCGTGATGGCCCTGAACCTGTTCGGCGACTGGCTAAGGGACACCCTTGACCCCAGACTCAGGCAGATGGAATAGGCAGTTCTTAAGACCAGGTGGTAGGCCTGGTCTTACACCTCTTTGTGTCGCCACAGCCTGAAAATATATAGCCCAGAAACCAGGACATTAGCGCCGACGCTAGCTCCTATCATCGCTGCGATGAGGGGAGGTGTTTTGAAGGAAAGGCCCGGGTTGTAAACGCCCTCGGGATAGATTAGCTGCCCACAAACAAGGCCAACCCATGCTCCAGCCAGTCCACCAAGAACCGCTAAGCCCATATGGAGCGCGTTGACCCTTCGAGGCGCCTCAGGCTTAAACCATCCAAAGAAGCCACCGATGCTTGCACCCACGCCGGAAGTAGAAGTAAGCAAGGGCATTGGCAGCTCAGGGCCTGGGGGAGTGGCTAACCATCCGATAAAAAATCCGACGACGGCCATGAAAAGCCCCAGGACGAGGCCCAATACGCTTCTAGAGCCTATGGCGACGACAGCCTCCATACGTCCATCTTGTAGCACAGAACAGGCCGAATGGCAAGGAGGGATAAGTGAACCAAGTATTCCGAGTGTAACTATTGACAAGTTGTTTGGATATAGCGTAAATTATTTCTGCCCTAAACAGTTAGGGGTCATGTTTTTGTTTCAGGAGGTAGGAAATGATAAACCGTTTAGGAAGCCCTTATCTAGCACTGGGACTCGTAGCTCTATTGGCCCTGGTAGTGGCCGCGGCCTGCGGTGGTGAGGAGGCTACTCCAGCACCGCAGCCCACAGCCACGTCTGCACCAGCAGTGGCTACCCCGACAAGAGCGCCTGCTGCGCCAACACCTACGCCTCTGCCGGTGGCAGCCCCAACCCCCACGAAGGCGCCCGCTGCTGCGATCGTGAAGCCCACGGGCGTCCTCACCGTGGCCACCTGGAATCTGATTGCCGGCTCCGGGACTCCCAGGTTCTGCACCCCAACGTGCGCCGAGAACGTATATCTATCCAGCGCATTTGAGACCCTTACCTATGTGGTCTCAGGGCCGGGAGGCCCGCTGGACCCGAAGGATGCTCCAATGCTGGCCGAGTCCTGGACGGTGAGCCCGGACCTGAAAACCATGGACTTCAAGCTCAGGAAGGGCGTCCCGTTCCACAAGGGCTACGGGGAGATGACTGCCGAGGACGTGGCCTTCAGCTACAACGACGCCAACGCCGCTACTACCCCGGATAGCATTCACGGCCAGGCGGGGGACTTCGCCCCCCTTATCACGAACGTGG
>CAYWGG010000283.1:0-3767 GCA_964457285.1 uncultured Dehalococcoidia bacterium | reverse complement strand
ACGCGGGCCACGACCTGGTCTCCTTCAGCAATCAGGTCGTCTATGGCTAAATGAAGGTCAGGGAAAGCAGAGCGGGCCATAGCCATGCGCTGTTTCAAGCCCTCAGCACCTACCGCCTGCCCAGCATCAGCGGTGTGGTCTAGATAGCTGGTGGCAACATACCGCTCTATTGCAGCCAGGTCACCCCGGTTAATGACCTCCTCAGTGAAACGCCGGACGATGGCCCTGTTCTCTTCTAACGACATCCTTCTATGCTCCAGGCTGATCCGGCACGGGAATAGCCCCAAGCTGCTGGAGCAACCCAAAGGCATCAATCTGGGCCCAGTGTTCCACCAGCTTGCCGTTGGCGATGCGGTGGATCGCAATTCCCGTCATCGTCACTTGCTTACCCGTCGGTGGGATGCCTATGAGCTCGCCGGTATGCGTGCCGTATGCTGTGATGCGGGTTACGACTTTGTCGCCTGCGGCAATCTGGTCATGGATGGTGTGATGAAAATCGGAGAAGGCGGCGAGGCTCAGGGCGAAAGCTTGTTTAGCCCCCTCAAGGCCAGGCGCTAGACCAGGGTAAGGCGGCGGATTGTGGTCGTTGTAGTTGGGGGCGACAAACTCGTCTAATATGGCTATGTCTCCCGTATCAACTGCCTCCAGAAAACGGCGGACGATGGCCTTGTTCTGTTCTGCTGACATCGGATGTCCTCCTCTCATAAATCTTTCCGGCCTATATCTCAAGGGGCACGGTGGTTGATCCCAGCTTACCCTGGCATGGGGATAACCCCAAGCTGCTGCATCAGGCCTAGCATGTCTCCCATGACCCAGCCGTCCACAACCTGACCGTCAGAGATGCGGAAAACAGCAACTCCAGTATAGACCACCTGTCTGCCGGTTGGAGCAAGGCCGAACATCTCTCCTCTGTGTGTGCCACGATACGTAAGGCGGGCCACAACCTTGTCCCCTTCTGCAATCAGGTCTTCAAGGGTGTTGTGGAAGTCGGGGAAGGCAGCACGAACTATATTGACGTACCGCCTGAAACCATCGCGACCTTCTACGGTCATGGCAAGAGAACCACGGAAGGCGATGTCTGAGGCGATGATCTCGTCTGCCACCCCCAAGTCCCACTTGTTCCAGAGCTGGTCATAGTAACGGCGGACGAGGGCTTTGTTCTGTTCAGACATGACACCTCCTTCTTCTATTCCAGAATTTGTGAGACCTTCAGCTTAAGCTCCGGCAAATCGCTTTTCACAACCATCCAGACACGCTCCAGGTTCACACCAGAATACCCGTGAATGAGAACATCCCTCATTCCCGAAATCTGCCTCCAGGGAATATCGGGATACCTATCCCTAAAACCTGGCTGAATGTTCCTTACAGCTTCCCCTATCACCTCTAATCTTCGGATTACAGCGTCCTGAGTCCGAACATCCCTCATAAACTGCCCTTCGCTCATACTCTGGGTATATTCTTCTATTCTGCCAATGCTCTCCAGAATATCAACGAGTAAGACCCTGATTTCCCTGCTCATAGCACGGGCACCTGTTCCTCGAGGATGCGCTCTCTCAATAAAGGATGGATTGTGGAATATTCGACGAGGTCAACCTTTCTCCCCAAAACATCCTCAAGGTCCAGCTTCAATGCTACGAAATCGAGCAAGCTCTTTTCTCTGGGTAGCTCTATGAGAATATCAATATCGCTGCCCTCTTTCATCTCCCTTCTTACAAAGGAGCCGAATACTGAGGCTCGCACGACACCATGCTGCTTCAGTATCGGGATTACTTTGCTTCTTAGCTCCTCAATATACTTCTCCACGACCGCTCACCAGTAGTTAGTACGACCGGGGCATCCCCAGCACCCGCTCGCCCAGGTAGGCCAGCACCAGATTGTTGCTTACCGGGGCGACGGTGAGCAGGCGCGTCTCCCGAAACTTTCGCTCTACGCCGTACTCGGAAGCGAAGCCGTAGCCCCCGTGGGTGGTGAGGCAGGCGTTGGCCGCTTCCCAGGCCGCCTCGGAGGCCAGGAGCTTGGCCATATTGGCTTCCGGTCCACAGGGCTGGCCGCTATCGAACAGAGCGGCCGCCTTATAGCGCACCAGATCGGCGGCCTCCAGACGAGCGTAGGCCTGAGCGATAGGGAACTGGACGCCCTGGTTGGCCCCTATGGGGCGGCCAAAGACCACTCGCTGGCTGGCGTAGCTGGCGGCGCGCTCGACGAACCATCGGCCGTCGCCGATGGCCTCGGCGGCCACCAGGATGCGCTCTGCATTCCAGCTATCTATGATGTGGCGGAAGCCAATCCCCTCTTGCCCCACCAGGTTCTCCGATGGCACCTCCAGGTCCTCGATAAGGAGCTCGTTGGTCTCGTGGTTGACCATAGTATCCAGGGGCCGGACATGGATGGCCCCGTTTGCCTGCGATAGGTCCACGAGAAACACCGAAAGCCCTCTGGTCCTGTCCTGTAGCTGGTCGTAGGGAGTGGTGCGGGCCAGGAGGAGCATCAGGTCGGAGTGCTGCACCCTGGAGATGAAGACCTTGCGGCCGTTAATGACGTACCGGTCGCCCTTTCGCACGGCGGTGGTCTGGATGCGCGTCGTCTCGGAACCAGCGTCGGGCTCGGTGACGGCGAAGGCCTGGAGCCGTAGCTGGCCGCTGGCGATTTTAGGGAGGTATTGGCGCTTCTGCTCCTCGCTACCGTGGCGAAGGAGGGTGCCCATGATGTACATCTGGGCGTGGCAGGCCGCCGCGTTGGCCCCGGAGCGGTTGACCTCCTCCAGGATAATGCTGGCCTCGGTTATCCCAAGCCCGCCTCCACCGTACTCCTCTGGAATCAGGACGGCCAGCCAACCGGCCTCGGTGAGCTCCCCGACGAAGGCTTCCGGGTAGGCCCTCTTTTTGTCTTGCTCCTGCCAATAGGAGTCCGGATATTTACGGCAGAGGTCACGTACGGCGGCCCGAATCGCTATCTGCGCTTCGTTGAGGGCAAAGTCCATTCTACCTCCCCTCTCTAATCCAGTCGGCCACCCGCTCAGCGATCATGATGGTGGTGGCGTTGGTGTTGGCACGGATCACATCAGGCATCACCGATGCGTCCACCACTCTCAGCCCTTCCAGCCCGTGCACCCGGCAGTACTGGTCTACAACCGCCGTGGGGTCCGACTCAGGCCCCATCTTGCAGGTGCCGGAAGAGTGGTGCTGGGTCATGACGTTCCTCAGCATCCAGTTGTCCAGGGCCTCATCGGAAGCCAGATCTGCATCGGTGGGGGAGACACGCCCAATGATGACGTCTCTGAAAGCGGGGGCCTCAGAGAGCTGGACAGCAAGCCGCACGGCCTTACGCATCCGCTCCCGGTCAAAGGGGGCCTCCAGGTATCGGTAGTCCAGGTGAGGCTGTATGTGGGGGTCCCTGGATGTAAGCCTCACCTCTCCAGCGCCAAGGGCGAGCTGGAGACCTATGCTGAGGCCGAAGTGGTTCTCGTCACTGTTGAATTGGGCATTGGCTGGCCGGTGCTCGCTGGTCATGAGGAGGGGGCTGAGCTGCATGTCATTGCGGAGGTATGACCCCTCCACGGTATAGCGCAGCCCTACCTGGATGGCCGGGGCCAGAACGTCAGGAGGCTCTCCATAGGCGTGGAAGGTAAGGAACAGCGAGGGATGGTCGCGCAGGTTCTGGCCCACGCCAGGCAGGTCATGCGCCACCGGGATTCTCAGGCTGCGCAGATGGCTTGCTGGCCCTATTCCGGAGAGCATCAGCAGTTGGGGCGAGTTGATGGCACCGCC
>CAYWGG010000282.1:0-3773 GCA_964457285.1 uncultured Dehalococcoidia bacterium | reverse complement strand
GCTCCTACGCCAACACGGGCACCATCGCCATCGCCGCAGGGCAGACGCTCAGCGTATCTGGCGGAGCACCGACCTTTACCCAGAACGGAGGCGCGCTCACCACCAACGCCTTCACACAGACGGGCGGCAGCTTCACCTACAACGGCGGAGCGGTGACAGGCAGCCCATTGCTCATCAACGTGGCGCTGGGCTTCGGTGGCAACCCGCCTGCGGCGACTACCTTCATCATGACGGGCGGCAATGGCACCCTGGTGAGCGACATCCCCGCCAACGCCACGGTCTGGGTCCGCGGCAGCAATGCAGGCGGCCACACGACGCTGACCTCGGCCAACGGCTTCACCAACGCGGGTACTATCCGGATGGAGAGCATTGACCAGGCGTGGGCCTCCCAGCTGGTGGTGACCACGGGCAACCTGACCAACACTGGCGCCATCACGGTCAACCAGGGCACAGGGGGCGTCCCGCGCATCCTGCGGGCGAACGTGGACAATCAGGGGACGGTCAACGTCAACGCCAGCTTGAATCTGGACAAGACCAATGGCTCCTACGCCAACACAGGCACCATCACCATCGCCGCAGGGCAGACATTAAACGTGTCTGGTGGCACCCCCACGTTCACCAACACACCGCCAGGCACCATCATCGGCGGTGGTACGCTCATCCTGACCGGCGCCATCTTCACCGCGGCGGGAAACATCACGGCCAATGTTGTCCTCACCAACACCCAATTCAATCCGGGCACCTCGCCAGGCATCCTCAACATCACGGGCAACTACTCGCAGAACACAGGTAGCGCCCTCAACATCGAAATCGCCGGCACAACCCCGGGCCCGGGGCATGACCAGCTGAACGTCACTGGCAACGCCAGTCTTGCCGGCACCCTCAACATCACCACCGACGCGCTTTTCTGCCCAGAAGGCGGTTTCACCATCATGAACTATGGTTCCAGGGCCGGGGACTTCGCTACCAAGAACGGCCTGAACCCGGGCGGGGTCAGGACGTATGCGACGGTGGTGGGCGCCACTACCTATGTGCTCCAGACCCAGGGGCCGACGTGCAACGAGCCGCCGGTGGCCAACAACGACAGCTATAACACCAATGCGGACACGGTGCTGATGGTGGTCGCGCCGGGCGTCTTGGGCAATGACACCGATCCGGACGGCAACCCGCTCACCGCGGTGCTGGGTACCGGCCCGGCCAACGGCACGTTGACCCTCAATGCCAACGGCTCCTTCAACTATACCCCCAACCCCAATTTCGTCGGCACCGACAGCTTCACATACAGGGCCAATGACGGACAGGCCACCTCAAACCTGGCCACCTGCACCATCGTGGTGGCTGCCGCGACCTGCACACCACCCCCCGCTGGCCTGGTTAGCTGGTGGCCGGGGGATGGGAACGCTCAGGATATCCAGAACGTCAATCCTGGCACTATCTCCGGGGGAGTGACCTTTGTTCCGGGCAAAGTTGGTCAAGCATTCAACTTTGATGGCAGCACCGGGTCCGTGAGAATCCCCGACAGTCCCCATTTGCAGCCGCAACAAATCACTCTGGACGGCTGGGTCAGGCCGGTGTTCGCCGGGCGTCCGCTCCGGACTGCTGACGTAGACACGATTATCCAGAAGTTTGACGCGAGTAACCAAGGCTATGGGCTCTTCGTCGCTATGGCTCCCGGGTTTGCGTTCCTGGGGGCGCCTCCCGGAGGCGTGCCGCTGGGAACACCCGCCTTTTACTTGAACGTCAATGGCACCCCCAATCAGATGTTCAGCCCCACTCCTCTGCCTAATGATGGAGCTTACCACCACGTGGCCGCAACTTATGATGGCGCGACCATGCGCCTTTTCATTGATGGGGCTGAGGTTGCCAGCAGAGCTGTAGTCGGCCCAATTGTACATGCGACAGGCACCGACGCCTTTATCGGGAACGAGCCTATCTTCGGCCCCCGACCCAGCAAAGCGGCCATTGACGAGGTCGAAATCTTCAACCGCGCCCTCACCGCCGCCGAAATCCAGGCCATGGTCAACGCTGGTAGCGCCGGCAAGTGCCGCGTCTGCACTCCGCCACCCTCGGGCATGGTGAGCTGGTGGCCGGGCGATGGCAACGCCAACGACATCCAGGACAGCAACCACGGCACGCTGTTGAACGGCGTGACCTTCGCCGCAGGCAAGGTCGGCCAGGCCTTCAGCTTTGACGGGGCGAACCGGGCCGTCATCCTTGGTAATAATGCGAGCCTAAACCCGACGACAGCCTTCACCGTCGACACCTGGGTGAAGCCGGACGCGTTCACTGACCCTTGGGGAGGCGCTGGCTTTATTATTGCCAGCGGACGAGATTGCTGCGGCTGGTCTGGCGGAGGGATCGGGCTACACCTAGCAGGGTCCCAGAGTCCCAGGGCGTACTTCTATCGGCCCGATGACTCGCAAATAAGTGTCGTAGGCACCGCCATGTCGGCCAATGTGTGGCACCATGTCGCTGTGACGTTTGATGGCACCAGCTTGCGGGTATACCAGGACGGCCTGCAGACAGGCTTGACCACCTTCGCGGCCACTACGGTGAAGCCAGGTTCAGTGAACCTGCAAATCGGCAGGCATCCCGACTGTTTGGCTGGTGCCTGCTACCCGTTCCACGGTCTCATTGACGAAGTCGAACTATTCAACCGGGCCCTCACCGCCGCCGAAATTGCGGCCATCGTCAACGCGGGCAGCGCGGGCAAGTGCCGGCCTGTCCCCAATGTGCAGTTCTCCCTGGATAGTCAGACCCTCTCAGTGACGCAGGGGACTACTACCCAGGTCAACGTAGACATCATCAACCGCGACAGCGTGGCTCACCAGATAAGTTCTCTGACCACGGTCAACCCCCTGGTGGACATCATCGCCCGGTTTGACACCACCTCGCCAGGCCAGACCTTGCCCAGAAGCATTGCGGCGGGTGAGACGATACAGGCCAGACTGAATATTGATGCTACCAATGCCATCAATACCCAGGTAGACGTTACCGGCATTCTGCAAAGCACCGCCACCCCCGCCGAAGACCAGACGCAGATAAGCATTTTTGTGGTGCCGCCCGGTACCCCGCAGCAGCCTGACCTCAGAATCAACATCGGAGGGGACTTCACGCCGCTAAATCCTGCGCCCGGCACGTCCGTCGTCATCGGCGCCACGGTCAGGAACCAGGGCACCGGGGCCTCCGGTGCGACCCAGGTCAGCTTCCAGGTGTTCAACACGGCCACAGCCTCGAACGTGGAGATCGGCCAGGCGCCGCTCCCTGGCCTGGCGGCTGGCGGCTCCACACGGGTGACCTTCACCTGGGATACGGCCAACCCGGCCCTGCCGTTCCCATCCGCCACTGGCGTCGTGCTGGTAACGGTGGTGGTGGACCCGGCCAATGCAGTTGCCGAGTTGAACGAGACCAACAACCGGTCCAGCCAGCTCCTTCAGGTTGGCTCGGTGCCGGTGATTCCTGCCTTTATAGAGGTCCAGGCCTCGGTGGGCCTGGTGTGTGGCCTGCTGCCGGTCAGTGGCCTTGCTCGGTACGCCCTGCCTGGTGCCACCACGACGCTCTACTTCCCCGTCCAGGGTGGCATGGTGACAGTGCGGGTGCGGGACGCGGCCACCAATGCGCTGCTCCAGCAGGTGACGGGCTATCACACTGACGTGAACGGCATCTATCGGGTTGCCATCAGCCCGCCCACAGTAGACGTGACGATTGAGGTGGAGGTCAGCGATACGGGCTTCAGCGGCACAAGGACGCTGATGTTGCTGGCGTCCCAGATC
>CAYWGG010000281.1:0-3784 GCA_964457285.1 uncultured Dehalococcoidia bacterium | reverse complement strand
TACATCCAGAAGCTACGTCGTGGCCTCTTGCTGGTGGTCACCATATCCCGCCTCCTTCCGACTGTGACGTGCGAGAGAATTATACCGAAACGACCTGTTTATGATACACTATTCTCCGAAGTGTTCCCATATACGTCAGAAGTTTGAGTCCATGGAGCAGGATGATGAACGTCGAACACCGGACCGTGAGGGTTAACAACATACGTCTACACTACGTCACCTCTGGGCAAGGCCCTCTTCTTGTACTTTTACACGGTTACCCTCAAACGTGGTTTATGTGGCGTAAGGTAATCCCTATCCTGTCTCAGCACTTTACGGTCGTCGCTCCGGACCTGCGGGGCTATGGTGACTCCGACAAGCCCCGCACAGGCTTCGATAAGCGGACCATGGCCAGCGACATCCGTGATCTCGCCCGCTCACTTGGGCACGAGCGCTTTGCTCTGGCGGGCCATGATAGAGGAGCCCGTGTGGCCTACCGCTACGCCTTCGACTATCCCCAGGAGCTATCCCACCTGGTCCTGTTGGACATCGTGCCGACGGGGGAGGTCTTCGAGAATACCAACGCTCAGGTAGCCAGAGGCAACTGGCACTGGTTCTTCTTCCAGCTCCCCGACCTGCCGGAGATGTTCATCACCTCCAACGTCAGTGGCTTTCTGGGGTGGATGTTCAGGAACTCAGCGTTCAACCCCTCGGCTATGGAGGACGAAGCTGTAGCCGAGTATGTCCGAGCTTTCTCCTTGCCTGGCTCTATCCGGTGCACTCTGGAGGACTATAGGGCTGGTGCTACGGTGGACGCGGAGCGGGACCTGGCGGACAAAAGGGAAGGGCGTAGGCTGGAGCCACCAACGTTGGTACTCTGGGGGGCCGAGGGTGGCCTGCCAAGGCTGTGGCCGGTGATGGATATATGGCAGAAATGGGCAAGGAATGTGCGTGGGGAAGCCATCGAGCAGTGCGGCCACTATCTCCCAGAGGAGCAGCCGGAGATCGTGGCCCGGAAGATGCTGGCTTTTCTCAAGGGGGATTAATATTAGAGGCGACCCCAACGACCGTATCTACAAAGAGGCCGCCGCTTGCCTCAGGTTTCGGGCGAACTCCTGGATCACCGAGTCCGCTTTTCTGCGGATCACGGGCTGGCCCAGTTCGCCCAGCTTCCCCAGGAAGGACACATCGCTATCAATTACCAGCTCCGTCTCCTCCGGGGACAGTTCCCTCAAATCCAGGGCCATAGTCCCACGTACAGCCCCACCCACCCTCCGGTCAGCGCCATCCAGACGCAGGGAGGCGTGCCAGCATTCCTTATCCTGCTCCAGGACCACGATAGTTCCGGTCATGTTCAGGCTCACCGGCCCCACCCGCACCCTCATCGTGCCCTGGTAGCTCCGGTCATCCAGAGCCGTGACTTGCTCCGCTCCAGGGAAGCACCGGCCTACCCGAGCCACATCCATAAGCAGGCCCCACAGCTTATCACGGCCTGTGGGCACGACCAGGCGTTGTTCAATCTTCATGAGGATACTCCTCTTACATGGTCCGACAGACTCACCACGAGCGGATTTTACAGCCCGGTCAAGCGGAATTATACCAATTCGCTATGACAGGGCCATATATAATCCTGTAGGGCAGACCTACGTGTCTGCCCTGGGCGCACACATCGGTGCGCCCCTACGTTTATACGGCCTTCACAAGGAGAATTGGTATTAGCTATTCAGATAGTGGCACAACAACGGAAAACCGTGGTTCCTTACTCACTACTCTGGTGGTGTGGCCCTGGCCTGTGAGGTCTTCAGCCAACAGAACATCACCTGGGCCTAAACGCATCACCGTACCATCGCCAACCCCTACCTCTACCTCTCCAGACAATGTAATTGTGTACTGTCGCCTTGGCGCGGTGTGCCAGTCCAGGAAGTATCCTGGAGGTGCAAGCCGGAAAGTTATGCCAGTGGCAGGTTCTAAAGGCGTCCCTTCTCCATGCGCCCCTTCGGTATCAACGAAAGGTTTAAGTGGCGGAGTAACTTCCTCGATGTGTGATTGCCCATCATCACCTGTGTAGACTCTCACAAAAGTAGGCATAACAGCTCCTTCGATAAAGTTAAAGTCCCAAGGGCTTCCATGACGGTAATCGCTAGGGGGTGGACGCAGGGTCAATTTTGACAATGCGACCCACTGAAGGAATATCATCCACCATAACGAATAATATATAGTATCCCAGCGGCGCTCGCACCGGGTCGCGGGGGATTTGGGCCGTGATTTGCTGTCCGATCTGTTTGAAATCCAGCTCCAGATAGCGGGCAATGCCCGCATCCGAGAAATGGGTGTTGGCGCTGGTGCCCATGAGGATAACGCTGGTGGGAGCGTTGGTCTTCTGGACCGTGAAGGTCAGGGTGCCGCCTCGCTGCACACTGGCCTGTGTAAGGCCCTGCACCTCTGGCCGGATACCACGGAACAGGTACGGAGGACTGAAGGCCTCTATAGTATTCCGTGGGGGTTCGATGCCTGGCTGTCCCTCTCCTCCCATGATAATCACCCTGCCGTCGGGGACCAACATGGGTATGGCATGGTATTCCCGCGCCACGTTCATGTTTGTCAAGCGCCGCCAGGAGTCTGACGCAGGGTCGTACAAGTCCGTTAGATTCATGTAGCCCCATCTGTTCGTCGGCGTTGGGTCGGTCATCTCCTCCTTAAAGCCGCCCATGACCAGGATTTCCTTGTCCGGCAAAAGCGCTATGCTGGCGCGCGATCGGACTGGGGAGAAGTTGGAACCCAATTTCCAGGCATTGCGCGCAGGATCGTAGATTTCCACTATGTTGCCGTATCTACCTGGGATGAAGCTCTTATAGCCAATAGCGACCACTTTCCCATCTGGCATAAGGACGACCTCGTGATCGCTATGGTCGCCGTTTGGCATACGGTTTCCCTGAACAAAGTCCGCCGCCCTGCGCCATCGCTTCGCCTGATTGTTGTACAGCTGCGGTGGGCGATGGGTCATAAGCACCTCGCCCGTGTAAAGGAGCACGATGGGGGACTGCTCGTTGCCGATGGCGACATTGTCGCCGCGACTCCAGGTCCTGGTGGATGGGTCGAAGACTTCGGACGTGTTCACCCTCACAGGATTATTGACGCCTCCACCGCCGATGGCAATCAGCTCGCCATCTGAAAGCTGAACGAGGGAGGGATACCAGTGTTCAGCGTTCAGGCTTGGCTGGACCTCCCAGCGAAGATTCACAGGATCGAAGGTCTTGACCTGCCG
Source organism: uncultured Dehalococcoidia bacterium (assembly GCA_964457285.1). Taxonomy (GTDB): domain Bacteria; phylum Chloroflexota; class Dehalococcoidia; order Lucifugimonadales; family JAGWBF01; genus CAYWGG01. The sequence goes on along the minus strand of CAYWGG010000281.1, from coordinate 540 downwards.
TGTGCCCGGGCCGAATACGGGCACGTCGGTGCCGCCCACGGCGATCACGCGGCCATCCTGTAGCAAGCAGGCTGAGCTACAGCCCTGAAGTTTTGGGGATGGGGGAGGTTTGACTCTCTGGTTGGTTACAGGATCGAGGATAACCGGACTTATGGTGTTGTGGCAATAGAAAATGCGCCCGTCGGGTAAAAGCACTCCGAAGTTGGTGCCTCCAAAGGTTTCGCCAGGGTCGCCGATGACGTCCCATCGGCCTGGATGGGTTTCTGGCCCCAGGGTGAAATCAAATCGCGCCCCGCTTCCCGATACCCTGATGGCTGTCTCTTGATACTCCCGTCCCAGGAAGGAAGCGCCCAGCCGGTAAGACCCTTCTGGCACCCCTTCGATAAGGAAGGAGCCGTCGGCACCGGACCGAGCCTCCCTGAAGTAGCTGAGATCGGTACTGAAGAGGGTCGCTCTGGCTCCAGCAATGGCGCCCGAAGGCTCAGAGACCCGGCCCGAAACCGACGGCCCACCTATTCCAGGCTCCGTGGTCGGTGTAGG
>CAYWGG010000280.1:0-3788 GCA_964457285.1 uncultured Dehalococcoidia bacterium | reverse complement strand
CTCTCGAACTCCTCCGTCAACGGAAAGAAACATACCGGGCACATGGTATTGTTTTCTACCGACCCTGGATCTTCCTCATCACTGATGGTGGACCAACAGACCGTTGGGCTGATGCTGCTGCGCAAGTCCGTGAAGGCGAGGCAAGTAAGGCATTCGCTTTCTTCGCGGTTGGTGTGCAAGGTGCCAATATGGAAGTTCTGGGACAGATCGCAGTACGAGAGCCTCTGAAGTTACAGGGCCTCAGGTTCCGTGACCTTTTTGTGTGGCTTTCCAACTCAATGAAATCCATCTCCCGTTCGACCCCTGGAGACGATGTCCCGCTGCAGAATCCGGCTGCTCCAGGGGGATGGGCTGCCGTATGACAGCTCATCGCCAGTGGAGATACATCGCCGCTGCGGTTCAGGGCACGTCCCATAGCTTTACTGGTATATCCTGCCAGGACAGTTTTGACATGAAGCTGCTTGGAGCAGGGACGGATGATGAAATCCTCATACTGGTGGCCTCCGACGGTGCTGGCAGCGCTACCAAAGCCGAGATGGGCGCTCGGCTTGCCTGCCTTGAGTTTTCAGAGCTGATGGCGCAATATGTGGCGGAGGGCGGGGAGGTCGCCAGAATAACACGGGCAGAGAGTGCAGAATGGATACAGCAGATTGCCGGGGCTATTACTCTCAAGGCAAAGGAATACAAATGCACGTTACGTGACTTTGCCTGTACATTTCTCGCGGCTGTGTTAAGCCGGGATCGTGCTATCTGCCTCCAAATAGGCGACGGTGCCATTGTCATTACCGACCAGGGCAACTACCGACCAGTTTTCTGGCCCCAGTCAGGGGAATATGCCAACAGCACATACTTCGTCACCGATACGTCAGTAACAGAGCTGCTGCAGTTTGCTGCCTTGACATATCCCGTGGATGAAGTCGCTCTTCTGACGGACGGACTCCAGATGCTCGCACTCCACTACGCTACACGCACAGTCCATGCACCGTTCTTCCGCCCCATGTTTGCTCGCCTCCGGATTGAACCACCAGGTAAATCGGCATATCTCACCCAGGCACTGGTCGAGTATCTCGATTCGGCTGTGGTCAACAAGAGGACCGATGATGATAAGACCCTTCTGTTAGCTACTCGTCTAGCCCCCGAGTCGGTCGTATGTACACCGGCGGATGTTACGGACACCTCCTATGTTCCAAATGTATGATGCCAGTGGGCGCAGGGTTACGCTCGGCAAGACAATCGGAGCAGGAGGGGAAGGCACGATCTATGAAGTCTCAGGCGATCCTGGCCTGGCAGTAAAGATCTATGACAGAAAGGATGTTGGGCCTGATCAGGAAGCGAAGCTTCGTGCTATGCTTCGCACGACGAACCCTACGCTTCTCTCCATTGCTGCCTGGCCTACCAGTATGCTCTACGACCAGCCCAGAGGACACCTCAAGGGTTTCCTCATGCCACGGGTCGTAGGACACCGTGAAATTCACGAACTCTACAGCCCAGCTCACCGTAAACAGCAATTCCCTGAGGCAGATTGGCAGTTTCTCATGCATGTCGCCCGTAACCTTGCCGCAGCAGTGCACATGGTGCATGAGCAGGGCCATGTCATTGGAGACATTAATCAGAAGGGCATTCTGGTCCAGCCACGACAAGGAACCGTGAAACTCATCGATTGTGACTCCTTCCAAATCCGTGCCAATGGGAGATGGTTTCGCTGTACTGTAGGTGTCCGGGATTTCACCCCTCCAGAACTGCAAGGCATATCGTTTCATGGTATCGAACGTACGCCAAATCATGACAACTTCGGCCTCGCAGTCCTCTGTTTTCAGCTTCTCTTCATGGGTCGTCATCCGTTCGCAGGGCGCTATCATGGGTCTGGGGAAGATTCGCTCGAGCGAGCGATCCGGGAATACCGTTTCGCGTATAGTCAGTCGGCAGCAAAAAAGCAGATGAGTCCGCCCCCCTACACCCTCTGTCTGGAGGATATCTCGCTCTGGGCGGCTGGCCTCTTTGAGCGCGCCTTCGCAGCAGCAGCGGTCCAGAACAGTGGCCGGCCTGCCGCATATGAATGGGTACAAGCTCTCAACGGACTCGAACGCGAGCTCCGTGCATGCAGCTATGCTCCCATCCACAAGTACCACACCTCCCTCGCGGCCTGTCCGTGGTGCAAAATTGAACGTGCGACGGGCTCTTATCTCTTCGTCTCGCTTACCACAACCACCACTGGGGCGATGCTCTTCAACCTGGAAGCCGTCTGGACACAAATTTGTGCGGTGCCTTCCCCAGGGGTTGCGGTCATGCCTGTTTCCCCAGCAACAATAACTCCCACCCCCTTGCCGTCAAAAGTGCAGCGAGCACGTATCTGGAGACGCGTCAAAATCTGCGGTGCGCTGGCATTGAGCGGATTTTTGCTTACGGTCGTTACGACATGGGGCTTTTTGGCTCTTATAGGCATAATCTCTGTCCTCGTGTGGGCATTCCGCAGCCAGGCGAACATTGCGGGTGAGAGAGAAAAGCGGCAGCAGGCACTTGCCCAAGCCCAGGTGCAATGGGAGGTAGCCCAACAGCGGTGGCAGCAAGAAGCGAGTGATGTGCGCTTTGTCCAGCGACGTCGTGAGTTGGAGCAGCAACATACCGAATATCAAGGACTCGCGGTGTCCTACCAGCGCGACAGGCGGCGACTCAATACCAACCGCCGGACTACACAGCTCAAGCGATTCCTTGAGCGGTATTTTATTGACCAGGCCAAGATCCCAGATATTGGCCCGGGACGCAAGGCGACGCTTGCCTCCTACGGCATTGAGACAGCCGCTGACATTACCAGAGCCGCTGTACGAGTCGTGCCAGGTTTTGGGCCAGTGCTGACGAAAAAATTACTTGACTGGCGCAAGGATATCGAGACCCAGTTCCGTTTTGATCCACACCGGGGAGTCGATCCAGCTGACGTAGCGGCTTTGGATCAAAGCTATGTCACAAAGCGGAGAGATTTAGAAACCGCACTATTGCGAGGCCGAGATGAACTGCAACAACTGCGCACCCAAATCCTCAGACGACGCGAAGAGCTCCAGGCAGAACTGAGTCGAGTGGCCATGCAACTGGCTCAAGCCAAAGCTGATGTGTCTCTCCTGTAAGGGGAAAGCTTGGGGACTCCCTTACGCTAGTCCTAAGGCTGCGGCGACCAGAGACATGAGAGCGGGGGCCAGGACACCGCAACCACAGAGCATGTACCTATACTCTCGTCTTGATGAAGCAGACGTGCGGCGCGATAAGCCTTGACCCGTCTTGTTGCTATAGATAAAGTGTTGGCAGACCCATACCGATATCCGTAGGTTGGAGTTATCACCCTACCCAAGAAAGTGCGATCATGGATACCGAGATGATGACAGCCCTCGAAAGAGCCTTCTTAGGGCTCTCGCGTGAAGAGCGCGAGACGATCATCCGGCATGGCGTGGCATTGCGGGTCGCTGACCTGAAGAAACGGCTTTTTCTCGCCGAGAGCAAGATTCGTTCTTTTGCCGAGCAGTACCATACCACCCTGGAGCAGCTCGATGCGGCAGGACTTCCCGATGATGCGAGCTATGAGATGCATGAAGATTACATCATGTGGCATCATTGGGTCGCTGTAGCGCAGAAGGTGGCTCAGGACATGCAGGCCCTCCAAGATATCGCCCACCAGGGCCTCTTTGGGAAGGCCATCGCCGATGTGGGCAACTGAGCGGCTACTGGAGATCGAGCAGAGATTTGGCCCAGACATCGAGCGCCTCATGCCGCTTGAACTTGACGGCCAGACCCTGCGGCTC
>CAYWGG010000279.1:0-3849 GCA_964457285.1 uncultured Dehalococcoidia bacterium | reverse complement strand
TGACCAAGCTCTTCGAGCCTCTGGTAATCATGGCCCAGAAAGAGTTCATCTAAGTAAGCTTTTACCCTTTTCGTGTCCTTGACCATTTCTATCGAGATATCAGTCGCCAGGTGAGAGGACACGTTGTGATAAGCTCCAATAAAGAGCACACCCAGTTCTCCTTCCTTCAGGGTTGCTTCTATGGTCTCGGCTATGAACTTATCCCGCTCCTCCATAAGGCGGTCCCTTTGCGATTCATACTGCTGGACATGACTATGGACCATCTCCAGTAGAAGTTGATGCTCCAGCAAAAGAAGGGCGAGATCCTCCGTCTTCCGAAGCTGGGCACCTCTATTGAGTAGCTCTAGAAGAAGCTGATAGTTCTTACTGCCCCTCTTTGCTGCCTCCTCGGCGATTCGCCTTCCTATTTCGCCATCTGCCGCTAGTCCATCCTGGTACAACACTAATTTGCAAGAGTCAAAGGAACGAAGATAGGTTGCCACACTTTCCCAAAACTTACATATGGTCTTTTTGTGGACCGCCCAATGGCGTTCTCCAGACAGTGTAGTGCTTTGGAGGGTGACGGCAGTACCAACGCTCCCGAGGTCGGCCTCGCTATGAATAATAGGGATGTACAGAAGCTGTCTCATCTAGGTTTACTGGTTATCTCGTGAATAGCCTGCTCAAAGTGTTTAGCCGCCACCTTGAAGGTACTAACGTCAGGTGTTAGAGTGTGCAGAAGCAAGGCATGCCTCGCCTCTACAGAAGCAAGGTGATTTTCACCCTCATCTGGCCTCTCTTCCATCAAGGGAGAGGGATTTGGGTGCTGGCTAACGTACTCCCGGATGGCCAGCAGGGATGCCCTCCGGCAGATGCACTCTATGTCCGAGCCAAGCAGTCCACTGGTGGCTGAGGCCAGCCTATCCAGGTCAACATCACTGGCCAGAGGTTTGGCACGAGTGTGGATGGCAAATATGTCCCGCCTGGCCTTCTCGTCGGGGACCGGCAGCTCTACCTGAATGTCAAACCTCCCGGCCCTTAGAAGGGCTGGGTCAATGATGTCACGGCGGTTGGTGGCGGCGAGCACGGTTACTCCCTTGAGCTCTTCTATCCCATCAAGCTCGGTCAGGAGCTGGCTAACGACCCGTTCAGTCACGTGAGAATCGAAGCCGACTCCTCGAATTGGCGTGAGGGCATCTATCTCATCGAAAAACACAATGCAGGGACTTGCCTGCTTTGCCTTCTTGAATACCTCTCGGATGCCCTTTTCCGACTCGCCCACCCACTTTGAGAGCAGGGCAGGTCCCTTGACAGAGATGAAGTTCACGCCACTCTGGCTAGCCACCGCCTTGGCCAGGAGGGTTTTGCCGGTGCCAGGAGGCCCAATGAGCAGGACGCCCTTTGGAGGACTTGTCCTGGCTTGTCGGAACAGTTCCGGGTACTTGAAGGGCCACTCAATGGTCTCCATGAGGGCGCGCTTGGCCTCTTCAAGACCCCCCACGTCATCCCACCCCACGTTGGGAATCTCTGTGAAGACCTCCCGAATCGCCGAGGGCTCTACTTCCTTGAGGGCCTCCAAGAAGTCATCCATGGTGATCTCCAGCTCTGAGAGCAGCTCATAGGGTACATAGTCGCTGTCGAGCTTCTTTACTCCGGGCAACAAACCAGTATGCTGGAGGAGCTGGTTATCTAGAGACCCAATCCGCTGGTCAGGATAAAAAAGGGGCATGACCTTCCGCAGAGTAGTCATGGCCGCCTCACGGCACAGCGCCTCCAGGTCCGCCCCCACAAAGCCATGGGTGATTTCCGCCAGTCTCTCCAGACTCACGTCTGAGGCTAGAGGCATTCCCCTGGTATGAATCTGGAGGACCTCCAACCGGCCGTGCCTGTCAGGAACACCTATGACTATCTCGCGGTCGAACCTTCCGGGCCGCCTCAGGGCAGGGTCCAGAGTATCTGGTATGTTAGTAGCGCCTATAACTATGACCTGCCCCCGTGACTTAAGGCCATCCATAAGGGCCAGAAGCTGGGCTACTACTCGCTTCTCCACCTGCTGGTCGCCCCGCACTTCCTCCCTTTTGGAAGCAATGGCGTCAATCTCGTCCAAGAAGACTATAGCTGGGGCATTTTGACTGGCCTTATCAAAAATGGCCCTTAGATGGGCTTCCGATTCACCGTAAAACTTGTGAACGACCTCTGGCCCGCTGACGTGGAAGAAAGAGGCATCGGTCTCATTGGCCACAGCTCTGGCGATAAGGGTCTTGCCACAGCCCGGCGGCCCATGCAGCAGGACGCCCTTGGGAGCCTCTATACCAAGTCGCTCGAAGAGCTCGGGGTGCTTCAAGGGAAGCTCGATCATCTCCCGGACCTTGTGAACCTCCTTGCGAAGCCCCCCGACATCTTCGTAGGTAACCCCGCTCTTCCTGCCGGCCAAGCCCTCGCCCTTGACCTTGATGAGAGTGTGGGGACCAATGACCACTACCCCTCCAGGGCTGGTGCCTATAACCGAAAACTCCTGGTAGCGGCTGCCAAAGGGAGTACTAGCCCTTATTCTGTCTCCCTGGGTCAGTGGCAGTCCCTCGAGAATCCGTGTTAGGTACGTGGCATCCTTAGCGGCTAAAAACGCCTTAGAACTGGTGGTGGGGGAAAGGATAAGGGTGATTGCCCTTTCAGAGTTAGTCCCTTGAACCTGCACTTGCTCCCCCAGACTCACCCGAGCGTTCTCCCTGATGATGCCATCTATCTGGAGTATCCCCTTGCCTCGGTGTTCAGCGAAGGCAGGCAGGATTTTGGCCGGGGTGGCTCGTTTGCCCACCACCTGGGCAATATCTCCTACCTGGACTCCCACACTCGCCATATCCTTGGGGTCCATTCTGGCTATTCCCCTACCCACATCCTTGGGCAGGGCCTCGGCTACGCTGAGGCTCAAAACCCTCGCACTCTCCTTTACCACCTTACGTCACCCCCGAAGCTAAGCTACACAGGCCGCTCTTTCACCAGCCTTATCTCCAGGATGCCGTTCCTGAAGGAGGACTTAAGGCTCCTCCGGTCTACGGATGAGGGCAGCAAGACGTCCTTCTGGTATTTCCTATCCTTTGACTCAGCGGTTATTTCCAGTATGTCGCCCTCTATTTCGATGTGTATATCCTGTTCCTCTACGCCAGGAAGTTCAGCGATCACCGCCAGATGGTCCCCTTCGTCCAGCACGTCCACCAGGGGTTCCCGGGTTTCTGTTACCACCGTCCCCGCCTCCGTCTCGTGAATGTTGCCAAACTGCTCGATGACTGGTTTTCCCTCCAACCCCATTCGTAAGCTGAAACCATAGACCCCTCTGAGATTACCTCCCAGGCCTTCTATTTCCCCGGTTCGTGTGGTGCCTTCTTTACCTTCCTCTACCATCCTGGATACCAGGTCCAGGAGACTGCCAATACCCTTGAATAATCCCCCCAGGCCAAGCTCTACACTTGCCTCACCCCTCTGCCGGCCCAGGTCTGGTTCTATCCCTCTCCTCGCTCCTGTCATAGGAATGCCTCCTGCTCTGGGAATGCCGCCTACTCTACGTCTCTGGGACGTTGTCTCCCTGTGCAACTCTTCCAGCTTTAAGCTAATGATGGGAAGTGGCTTCGTCAAGCCGCTCTCCCAGCGCCTCACGGTCTGCAAGGAAACACCCAGGAATTGAGCAAACCTCTCCTGGGAGAGGCCCAGACTTCCTCGAAGCTCCCTGATTTGTCTGTGTTCCACGCTGCTGTGCTCCATTGGGATAATCTATAGTATCATATGTTAAAACATATGTCAATACACTCGTGCTGGAGGGCAGGGCCTTTCGATTCTCCAAGGTGTCCAAGCAATTGTCATTGCGAGCGAAGCGAA
>CAYWGG010000278.1:0-3852 GCA_964457285.1 uncultured Dehalococcoidia bacterium | reverse complement strand
AGAGCGGCTGCCTTCTAAGCAGCGGGTCGCGGGTTCGAATCCTGCCTGGGACGCCATTTTATTATAATCATCCCAGAAAATAACTGCTTTGTCCATTAGATTCCGCTGAGATACGTTAATCCGACTCATCTACTACGAAAACCGCCATCACTGGCGGTTTTTATTTTCGGCAAAAATGCCAATCCGGGTGGTATCCTGAGATTATCCCCACCCTCTCGCTACCTGAGCATATACCAGACCCTGGGGACACCTCAGCTTTGGATTGGGACGCCGACCTGTTGTGCCCTTCCGGGGTACTGGGTAGCGATTATCAAAGGCTTCCAGGATAGCCTGGGGATAGCTTTCATAGGCGTCAGTGAATATGGCCGGCAGGTAACCTGGAGCCAGGCGACTTTGGGCATCTTTGACCAGCGTCCTGGTCTGCTCCTGGGTCCGCTCACCTACCTCAAGGGACACTACCAGGTTGGAGGTAGGGTCTATGGCCACATGGTCCCAGGTGTCTCCGTACTCCTCTTCCTCAGGAGTACAATTGGCCTCCTCTTTCTCCCACATAGCTCCATTGCTGGGCGAACTCCAGAGCCTGGGGGGTTATCCCCTGTACCTTCTGGTCATGGAACCTCTTTGCATGGCGACCCGCCTCTTTAAGAACCCGGGATACGGTGTCCTTGGCTACCTTCACCAACCTGGCAGTGCCTGTGAGGGTACAACCCTCGTCCAGATGCTCAATCACGGATACCGCCTTGGCTTCAGGGATTTTGGTGTTGAACAGGGCTGCGCCACGACGTTCGGAGAACTCCTCCCCGCACTCTTTGCAGTGTAGAAATCGCAGTTGGTCCTGGCCATACACCTTTCGCACCTTCAAGTTGTGCTTGCCGGGTTGGTCAAACAGTTGGCATTCAGGGTTGACACAGGCTAGAGTGTCCATGTGGGGTCGTTCCATGTTATCCTCCTTGTGTTTAGTGGGATAAGAGGACTTCATACGACCCGGCTTCCTTTGTCAACCCTCCTCTGAGATTATCCCAGGATACCACCGTTTACCGAGGGCCGTGCCGCTACTTCTTCACCGCTACCACGTATTCCAGATCCCTCATGCCAAAGAGCCCAGAGGTGGGATAATCAGCCACGAACTTGGGATTTACCGTGAAGTCGGCAGAGAGCCAGAACAGGGGGAGGAGAGCATACTCCTCGTAGATGTAATTGCCTGCCTCTCGCAGGTACTGGTCGCGCTTGGCAATATCGGTCTCTGGCACTAATTTCTCGTAAAGCTCGTCAATAGTCTCACGCTCGAAGAAATGGCAACAGATACCCGGTAGCTTTCTCCCGCTATAGTACACTATCTTGAGTTGGTCCGGGTCCTCGAATTTTATAGTCGCGTCAGTCCACGCGACGCCACCCACTTGACCTCGAACAATACGCTCCCTGAACCACGCGAACTCCTTTTCCTCCAGCCTCACGTTCGCACCGATGGCTTTCCAGTAGTTGGCGATGGCCTCCCCCACGTCCACCAGTTGGGGCAGCTCAGGCCGGATGGTGAGCAGGTAGATCACCTTCGACCAGTCCAGTGGTTTCCCTATCTCGGCCTCAACCTCCGCCAGCAACTCTTTTGCACGCTTCGGGTCATACCCATACTTCTCCTTGTAGCGCTCAATCCACTGCGGGTTCCAGCCGCGAGATGTAGAATGGTAGAAGGGCACGGGCATAGGGTCGCCCTTCCCGGCCAATATGGTGGCTTGAATCTCGTCGCGGTTTATCGCCCGGTTCAGGGCCTCCCTCACCTTTTTGTGAACCCATGGGACCTCTGTTATGGGGTGGAACACATCAGAATAGATTAAGTCTGGCTGCTCTCCCTTCCGTGTGCCTGATGGCTGTGGATAGAAATTGCCACCGAACATGGAGTAGAGGGGCACAGTGGGTGTCCTGGCAGAAATCACCTTCATGCCTGCGCTAACGGCCGTGGGTTCCAGATCCGAGGGTAGCGCGGCGATATGCGCCTCACCCGCCAGGAGCATGGCCAGCCTGGTAGAATGCTCTTTGACAAAGATTATCTGAAGCTCCGGGAAGTCAGGGGTAATGCGGTAGTGTTTATAAGGCACCCGCTCGAAGAGTATATGAGCACCCTGAGCCCGCTCCACGTACTGGTAAGGGCCGGTGCCTACAGGGCTGTTCTCGACTCCTGCCTGGCCCTGGGCGTCGAAGTGAGCTTTGCTCAGGATAAGGTTGTACCAGCGGTTAGCATGGAAAATCTCCATGTCCAGCTTGGGCACGGCCAGGTTATAGACGATCTTGTAATCGTCCACCACTTTCAGAGCGGGTAGTGCCTCCGTAGCAAAGAAAGTCTTGTGAGGCGACAAGCTCCCCTCCCTGGCGTGGCGCTGGAGGGTGTGGAGCACGTCCTTGGCGGTGAACTCGCCGAAACCTTTGTGGAACTGCACACCCTTCCGCAGCTCGAAGGTCCAGTCTTTCAGGTCAGGGCTAACCTCCCAGCGGGTGGACAACATGGGGGAATACTGTGTCTTTTCATTGTACTGAACCAGAGCGTCGTACATGGGCAAAAACTGGGCCTGATACACGGCGGTTATCAGGTGGGGGTCGTTGCTCTCCCGCTCGAGCACTAGAGCCGTCTTCAGGCGGCTTGCCACAGGCCGAGCAGCAACTGCCGGGGTCGGTGTGGGGGTGGGCGTCGCTACTGGTGTGGATGTTGCTACCGGTGTAGGGGTTGCCACGACAGATATGGGCGTCGACGTGGGCGTGGGTGATGGTTTAGGGATGGGAGTCGCCTCTTCACCTCCACATGCCCCCACTGCCAGCAACACCACAACCATCACAGCAGCTAGTGCCATCAAGATACCTGGTCTCACCATAAGTCACCTCCTCAATTGGTCTTCCTGGCACGCTACCAATGCAACTCTACTTCTTCACCGCCACCACATTCTCCAAATCCCGCGGTGGGAATTCACCAGCGGTGCGGTAATCCGCCACCACCTTCGGATTTACCGTGAAATTAGCAAAAAACCAGAACAGGGGAAGGGTGCCATACTCCTCGTAGATGTAGTTGCCTGCCTCCCGCAGCAACTGGTCGCGCCTGGCCAGGTCTGGGTCCCCTACCAGTTTCTCGAAGGTCTTGTCTATGAAGTCCCTTTCAAAGAAGTCGCAGCAGATACCGTTCTTGCTGTAGTAAATTACTTCCAGAATCCGTGGGTCCTGGAACCTCAACGTTGCATCGGTCCAGGCAACGCCACCTACACTCCCGGCCCGGCCCAAAATACGCTCCACGAACCAGGAGAACTCCCTTGTCTCCAGCTTTATATCCGCCCCGATGGCCTTCCAGTAGTTCTGAACGGCCTCCGACATGTCTGCCAGCTCGGGCAACTCCGGGCGGATGGTGAGCAGAAAGAGCACCTTGGACCAGTCCAGGGGTTGGCCGATCTCCTGCTCAACCTCTTTCAACAACTGTTTGGCACGCTTCGGATCATAGCCGTAGTGCTCCTCGTAGCGGTCCATCCACTCCTGGTTCCAACCAGGCAGGCTGGGATGGTAGAAGGCCACGGGCATCAACTCTCCTTGGCCCCGGAAGATGGTCTGTCGAATCTCCTCCCGGTTCACCGACCGGTTCAGGGCCTCCCGCACTTTCTTGTGCACCCAGGGGACTTCCGTTACGGGGTGGAACACATCGGAATAGGGCAGCTCCGGGTGGGTTCCCTTCCGCATGCTTCCCTCCCGAGGAATCTTGCCATCGGGATGGAAATTGCCTCCGAACATGGTGTAAACGGGCACGCTTGGGACAGTTGATGGGATCACCCTCATACCTGTCTCTTATACACATCTGACGCTGCCGACGATCTTACGCGTGTA
>CAYWGG010000277.1:0-3902 GCA_964457285.1 uncultured Dehalococcoidia bacterium | reverse complement strand
CTACCCAGAACATTATACCATCTATACCTGCGATTATGAATGGTTGTATTAGATATAGCCAATCCCGATGATTACGATCGGTTATGCTATACTATAAGAAGCCGAAAGAAGGAGGTATCTATGAAGGATAAAGTAGAAGTCTTCTGGTTCTCAGAGCAACCTTATGGCTACGTCGGTGACCAGGACCTCGAAAAATACGATTCTGGACGCCTCGGCTTCCCCAACACTTTTTTCGACCCTGTGAAGGCACACACGCTGTACAACGAGTACCACGAGCAGTATGCCTGGGCCGACGAGGTGGGCTTCGACGGCATCATGACCAACGAGCACCATGCTTCCTACTGGTGCATGAAGCCCTCGGTGAACCTGGATGCCGCTGTCATCAGCAAGGTTACCAGGAAGGTCAAGATAGCTATCCTGGGCAATGTCATCGCCGTCAACGATCCTGTAAGGATGGCCGAAGAGATAGCTATGCTGGACTGCTATTCTGGTGGAAGGGTAATCTCTGGCTTCGTTCGTGGGACGGCGGTGGAGAGCATCCACGGTGGCATAGACCCCGCAGAGAACCGGGGGAGGTTCGAGGAGGCCCACGATCTGATCATCAAGTGCTGGACCACCCCCGGACCTTTCAGATATGAAGGTAAATATTACCACTACAGGGCGGTGAACCCCTGGGTGCTGCCCATGCAGAAGCCCCATCCCCCCGTCTGGTTCCCCGGTCTTTCCAGTCCCGAGAGCGTGGTGTGGGCGGCCAGGCACCAGTACCCTTATATGAATCAGGGGGCTCTGATAGATACCACCGAGTGGCTGAGGAACATTTATATAGACACGGCCAGAGAGGTAGGTTTCAAGCCCGGCCCTGAGCACTTCGGTTACACCATCAGGGCATTCTGCGCCGATACCGATGAGAAGGCCATCGAGATAGGGCGCACCTTTATGTGGACTCAGGACCACCGGGCAAGAGGACCCAGGGAGCACAATGACCCGCCAGGATACCAGTCCCGTGAGGCAATACGGATACAGCGGGCTCGGCCACAGGGGTATTTTGGGCAGAGGATGAGCTACGAGCACCTCAGGGAGATAGATTTCTATGCAGTAGGAAACCCCGATACGGTTACCAGGCAACTGACGCGAGTGATAGACCGTCTTAACCCTGGGTACCTGCTCGTCTACGGGAATGAGGGGGATATGGCCCATGAGGGCGTGATGCGCTCCATCGAGCTATTGGGCAAGGAGGTCATACCAGCTTTGCACGAGATCAAGGTGCAATCCTATGAGTAGCCCTCGCGCCGTGCCTGTAACTGTTCAGACTGAGTCTTCCTTGCCCCTTGATGGGGGAAGGTTAGAGCTTGCCCTGAGCAAAGTCGAAGGGATGGGGGTGAATGATGCAGCTTTTACCGAATGGAGCAATTAGGTGACCCGATTATAAGAGTTGTATCGGGCTAAACGCAGAGGTCTTTCTATGGATGATCAGGAGTTCCTTGACCGGATAAAGGCGAAAATAGAGAGGCTTACAGGTACAGAGATACGGCTCCACCTGGATGTGGCTAGCGAGAATCAGATAAAGCTCGACCTGGAGCGGCCGATACCAGAGGTGACTCTAGGCTCTAATATCCTCCAGCACTCTGGCTTTGCTCGTATGGCAATCGAGTACGCTGTGGCTTCGATACGCCAGAAACGAGAGTTAGGGTTACTTGAGTTTCAAGTTCTCATGGCGAGAAACTGATAACTACAGGTGGAAAAAGGTGGCGATAACCGAGTATACTTGCTCCTCCTGCCGACACAATTTCCCCTGGTTCAGCAGGGATGACCCTGAACCGCGCTGCCCTCGTTGCGGCAGCGCCGAGCTCAAGATGAATCCCTGGCTCCTGCTGACGGCGGATGTTGCGGGTCTGACCGACGAGGACCATTTCGAGGCCCTGCTCGCCGTTTGAGGAGAAGGCTGCTCCCCGTGAGGGGGCTACCTTTTGCGTCATGATAGAGAGGCTGCCCACACCACCCCTGACCGAGGAGGTAGCGCAACGCCGTTGAGCGTCCCTTCAGCGACCGTCACAGCATTGCCGGACCAAACTTCGCGTAGAAGTGTGCCTTCCGGCAGGTAGCCTGCCACCTGTATTTGGGGAGCGCGCACCGACCGAGAGACGTTGAAAGCCATAACCAGGGCCTCCTTCTGTAGACGGCGACCGAAGGCGTAGACACCATCTCTGGCATGAAGGGCTCTATACTCGCCACGGCGCAGGGCGGGGTAGGCATGGCGCAGGGAGATGCACCCCTTGACATGGGTGTACAACTCGTGGCTCCATTGCTCCTCGTCCCACGGGAAGGCGCGGCGGCAGTCCGGATCACGCTTGCCCTCCATGCCGATCTCGTCCCCATAGTAAACGCATGGTACGCCTGGGTAAGTCATCTGAAAGAGCACCGCCAGGCGCAGCGCCGACTCATCACCCCGCGCCAGAGTGAGGAAACGAGGCGTGTCGTGACTGCCCAAGAGGTTGAGCAAAGACCGGGTGACCTCGGGGGCATAGGCTCCCAGGAGACCTTCGATGCCATTCGCGAACTCTCCAGACGAAAGGTGTGGCCCCTGGGCGTAGCTTATCCCCCGCACCAGCTCATGGTCTATGGCCTCCTCCGCAAAATACCCCAGGCAAGCGGTGGCAAAAGGGTAGTTCGTAACGGCATCGAACCGGTCCCCCTGCAGCCAATCGGGGGCGGTGTGCCAGACCTCCCCTACCAGATAAGCTTCGGGATTAGCAGTTTTGACCCGTCGGCGGAACTCCTGCCAAAAAGGTGGGTCATTTATCTCCTCGGGCACGTCCAACCGCCAGCCATCTATGCCGAACTCAATCCAGTGGCGCGCAACACTCCACAGGAACTCGCGGACGGCTGGTGTTTTGGTGTTGAGCTTTGGGAGCCCATGCAAGCTCCACCAGGCTTCGTAGTTGGGTTTCTGGTCCTCGGCGTATGCGTTCAATGGCAAACTCTTGATGTTGAACCAATCTATGTATGGTGAAGAGGACCCGTTTTCCAGGATGTGATGAAACTGGTAAAAGCCCCTTCCGGCATGGTTGAATACGCCGTCCAGCACCACCCTGATGCCCCGCCTGTGGGCCTCATCAAGCAATTTGCGCAGGGCATCGTTACCCCCAAGGAGTGGATCCACATGGTAGTAGTCATAGGTATGGTAGCGGTGGTTGGCAGCCGACTGGAACACAGGGTTAAGGTAGATAGCTGTGATACCCAACTCCTCCAGGTAGTCCAGGCGCTCAACAATGCCCAGGAGGTCGCCGCCCTTAAACCCATGACGCGTGGGCGCGGACTCCCACGTCTCAAGATTAGAAGGTTTGGGAAGAGCGATGCTTTTGGCAAAGCGGTCCGGGAAAATCTGGTAAAAGACAGCGTCCTTTACCCAGTCGGGTGTGTTGATATTGCTCATTAGCATGACTAGGGAGAGAGAGATATGCTGGCCCTTGCCCGCGCCACTATCTGGCCTAGCTGATTGGTACCAATGACCTCACAGTCCACCATCCTGTGGCCATCTTCCTCCCGCTTACCCGTAACTCTGCCCGTGAAGGCAATGGTGTCGCCAGCCCTGATGGGCTCGGTAGCCCGCATCTCCAGGCGGCTTCCATAGCTCATCAGATTCCTCAGTGGAAAGGCTTTCTCCAGAAGCTCAGCCACGTAGGCCACAGTAGATATGCCCATGTTCACCGTGCCCCCGAAAATGCCCTTACTGGCGAATTCCTCGTCGGTATGGAGGTTGCGCCAGTCTGGCCTGGGGCCTGTCGGTGCATACCGAGCGTAGAGGTCTATGGTCTCCTGGGACTCATGCTTCACCAGTATGGGAAGCTCGTCACCCACCTGTACATGATCGTAGCTCACCGTCCTGGCCCACAGCGTAGCCA
>CAYWGG010000276.1:0-3913 GCA_964457285.1 uncultured Dehalococcoidia bacterium | reverse complement strand
GAGTCCCTCGATTTTCACAGGGTTAGAGGTTCATAGGGCCATTTTCAACTACTGATATTGAAAAAATACTCAGCCCTCGTGGATAGGTTAGTGGTCCATGGTGTGCCCTTGGCCAGTCTGATCCAAGAAAGATTGGAACGATTGCCCTAGAGGAAGGGTGTACTCTTCCGGGTAGTGTTCAAGTTCCCTTAGCCAGGACCAGATGGAGGAGTAGTTCCTGACGATGCAGCCTGGCGAGGTTCCACCGTCAAATGGCCGAGTTGGGTGGTACCGCTTTGGCAAGGGGTTCACCACTTCCCTTTTTGCTAACATTTTGCTAACGCACTGGTTAGCAGGGCCCGATACATGGTATCATTGTAGATACAAGATAGGATTTGGTAGGCGGACGGATTGTTCTAAAATTGAATTTGACATGATAGAACAATACATCAGATGTCAAACTTGAAAACCGTTAACCCTTCGGGGTTCGTGGGTTCGAATCCCACCCCCTCCGCCAGACATGAATAGCTGATACTCATCTCGTTCTATCTGCCTTCTTTGATCCAGTCGGCTACGCGCTCTGCCACCAGGATGGTTGTGCAGTTGGTGTTGGCACGGATCACGTCAGGCATCACTGACGCATCTGCTACCCGCAGCCCTTCCACACCACGCACCCGGCAATACTGGTCAACTACCGCCATAGGGTCCGACGCTGGCCCCATCTTGCAGGTGCCTGAGCTGTGCGTGGTGTTGGTCACGTTCCTCCGCAACCATCCGTCCAGCGCTTCGTCGGAGGCCAGGTCCCGGTCGGTGGGCATTATCCGTCCAGCAACGATGTCCTTGAAGTCCTCGTGCTCAAGCAGTCGGATACAAGTCCGCACAGCTTCCCGTAGCCGCTCTCTATCCCGGGGGTCCACCAGATACCGATAGTCTATGTTTGGCTGGACTTGAGGGTCGTCAGAGGCGAGGGTCAGCTCGCCAGCGCCAGCCGCCAGTTCCAGAATGCAGGTCAGGCGAACACCCTCCCCGGAATAAGGGTCAACGGCTCCTATAGGGGCAGAGAAAGAGGATGGCATGATCTGCATGTCGTTCCGGTCTCTGGAGCCAGAGGCCGTGTAGCGCAAACCGACCTGCGTCCTGGGCGCATTGGGGTCCTGGGGGAAACCGTCCTTCACCCTCAGGATTACCGCTACCAGGGGATGGTCCCGCAAATTCTTGCCTACGCCGGGCGAGTCCTGGACCACCGGGATTCTCAGGCGGCGCAGCTGGCCTGCTGGCCCTACCCCCGATAGCATCAGCAGGTGGGGCGATGCTATGGCGCCGGCGCTGAGTATAATTTGGTCTCCCTGGGCTACAAAGGTCTCTCCACCGCTCTCCACCTCCACATCCGTAGCCCTTTTGCCGTCAAACAGGATACGTCGCACCAGTACGTTGGGCCTGATGGTCAGGTTAAGTCGGTGGCGGTTGGGGTTAATGTAGGTCAAGGCGGTACTCATGCGGATGCCATCGGGGTTGTTCATCGGTATGGGGCCCACGCCGCCAGACTCGGGGTGGTTCATGTCCGGGTCTTCTGGGTGTCCCGCTGCAAGGGCGGCATGGTAGAAGGCCTCCTGGAATGGCAACCACGCCTCTCGCTTGTGGCGGCGGACTGGAATGGGGCCCTCAGAGCCGTGAAAATCGTCCCTGATGTCCACATCCGTTTCCATTTTCCGGAAGTAAGGTAGGATTTTGGTATAGGCCCACTCGTCGTTGCCCCAGGAAGCCCAGTTGTCGTAGTCTTCGGGGACGCCCCGCAGGAAGACCTGCCCATTGATGGCGCTGGTGCCGCCCACCACCTTGCCACGGGGCACTGCCAGTGGCCCAGCTTGCTGGGGAGTGCCCCTCCCTGTGAAGGACCAGTTGTGGGGTGCGCCCTGGGCAGAGGCGTTTGGGACATAGCCATATTTGAGGTCATCGGGGTAGCGCTCAAAGTCCGGATAGTCGGGGCCTGCTTCCAGAAGCAACACCGAGCGCTCCTGGTCTTCGGACAAGCGTGATGCCAGGACACAACCTGCGGAACCGGCCCCAATTACGATAACGTCGTACCTCATGGTCGTCTCCTTTCCTTTGGACTACTTCTGTTTAGAATCCATCTGGCAACCCTCACCACCTGCGTCCCCCCTCCCTTACGAAGGGAGAGGGGGAAGGAAGTAGAATCTGGGAGACACCCCCAGTGCCCCCTCCAAAGGGGCTTCGCCCCTTAAGACTCCCCAGTGGCAGGTTGTCGGATAGATTCTCAGGCCGCAGCAGCCACCCGCGCGAACTCCATGATAGCCTGGGCCAGGCCCTGGGGGTTCTCTATCTCCAGGGCGTAGTCGCCCTCCACCTCAATGATACGACCATCCTTCCAGAAGGCGGCGATACGTTCAGCCTCCTCCCGGGTGAGATGGGTGCTGTGGGAGCCCCGAAGGACGGCCACGGGGCAAGTGACCCTTCCGGCGTAGCTCCGCAAGCTATCGGCGATGTGAGTAAGGCCCTGGGCCACCCGGACCTTGTCGTACTTGAAAGCTACGCCCCCACCTGAGAGCGTCCTCATGTTGTGTTCAACACGGTGCAGCCTCGCCTCCTCTGAATCGGCTGGCCTGTACTCGCGTAGATAGGCCAGGGCCGCCTCCCTGCTAGGGAACTCGGTCTGGGAGACGCGCATACGCTCCGCTCCCTGGAGGACTGTGTTGACCCGGTCTCGCTCCTGGAAGAAGTTGGCGTAATGGGGGCCGCCCACCAGGCCAATGGCCAGGGCCTGCTCCGGGTACGTGGCGGCAAAGACCTGGGCCACCCTTCCGCCAAGGGAGTGTCCCGCTACGATAGTCCTGCTCAGGCCCAGCCTATCAAGGAACAGGTGCAGGTCTTCGGCGTACTCCTCGGCCGCATAGCCGCCGTCGGGCCGGTCCGTATCTCCATGTCCGCGTTGGTCCAGAGCGAAGACACGGAGTTGGCCGCCCAGGGAGCGCGCCGTCATATCCCACATCCGCCCATAGCCAGAGGATGGATGAAGGAGGACCAGGTTGGGTCCGGTGCCGGGCCACTCATAATAGCGCATCTTCAGGCCATTACTTAAGGTGATATTTTTGGTCAAGGGTCTGGTTTGCGTCTGAGCCATTGCTGCTCCTCCTGAGATAGCACTCTTGTCGCTGTGTCGCTCCACCCTTTTCCCGCCTCACCCCCCTCGCACACCTTCGATGATGACCAGGCTCACTTTACTCTTGAGGCGCTAGCATGTCAATTGGCCCAACGGAAGGACTTGACGACGCTCGGACGCGCCATTACACTCGTTGTCGTGATACACAGCGCCGCTCTGGGCGAAAGGCTCAATTTGGATTGAGAGAGGGAGGACATCATGAAATACGACGTGATTGTAATAGGGGCTGGCTCTGCGGGCAGCGCCATAGCTACCCGTGTCTCGGAGGAACCGGGCCGGTCGGTGCTCCTTCTTGAGGCTGGGCCGGACTATCCAGACTTCGAGCGCCTGCCCGAAGACCTCAAACAGGGGAACAACGTGTGGAGGTCAGCTTATGGCCCTCATACCTGGGGATACACCGCTACCGTCACCTCCCACCAGACTTCACTCACCATACCCCGTGGCAAGGTGACCGGTGGCTCCAGCGCCATCAACGGCCAGGTCCTCTTCCGTGGCATCCCGGAGGACTACGACAACTGGGCCTCCTGGGGCAACGATGAGTGGGCCTTCACCAAAGTCCTGCCCTATTTCCGCAAGATGGAAACGGACCTGGACTTCCGGGGGGACTTCCACGGCTCCGACGGCCCCATTCCGGTGCGCCGGTATAAGAAGGAGGAGTGGCTGCCCCATGCCAGGGCCTTTCATGAGGCGTGCATGGCGGCGGGCTTCCGCGACGACCCCGACCAGAACCACCCCGAGTCCACGGGCGTCTCACCC
>CAYWGG010000275.1:0-3916 GCA_964457285.1 uncultured Dehalococcoidia bacterium | reverse complement strand
TGGGTAGCTACTACCAGCCCAACCCCTGGGACCACTACCTGCGGTCCAGCGGAGCTGCCAAGGGCTAGAACCCGAACCCACTTAGCCACCCAACGCTAGAAAGGACATACATCTAAATGCCCAGTGAGCGTATTCAGAGGCAGATCAATCGCCTCTTAGACGAGGCCGAGCTAGCCATGGCTCGTCTAGAGTGGGAAATCGTAATGCAGCGGGCTCAGGCCGTCCTGGCTCTCGACTCAGGCAATGATGACGCTCGCTCTTACTTTGAGGCTGCCCAACGGGCCACGGGAAGCCAAGCGACAGCTCCTCCTCCTCTATCACCCCCAGATAGCAACTTGCTCCCAGTTCAGCCCACGGCCTTTGTCCAGGGCCGCTATCAAGTCAAGAAGTTCCTGGGCGAGGGCGGGAAGAAGAAGGTGTATCTCGCCCATGACACGGTGCTGGACAGGGACGTAGCCTTCGCGCTCATCAAGACTGAAGAGCTGGATGATACAACCCGTTCGCGCATCCTGCGGGAAGCTCAGGTGATGGCGCGCCTATCGGACCACCCAAACATCATGCAGGTCTTCGACATGGGACAGGAAGCCGGGCAGCCCTACATGGTCCTGCCCCTCATGCCCGGAGGAGACGTTGAAGGGCTGATTAGGAAAGCCCAAGGCCACCGCCTGTCCGTTGATAGGGCACTGGAGATTGCCAAGCAGGTGGGCCTCGGCCTTGAGTTCGCCCACTCCAAGGGGGTGGTACACAGAGACCTGAAGCCAGGGAACGTGTGGCTCACACAAGATGGCACAGCAAAGATTGGAGACTTTGGCTTGGCGCTCCCTCTGGACCAGTCCCGCCTCACTATGGAGGGCATGATGGTGGGGACGGTGGCATACATGCCCCCTGAGCAGGCCCTGGGCAGTGAGGTAACCGCCAAAGCCGACCTGTACTCATTGGGCGCTATGCTTTACGAGCTTGTAACCGGCAGGCCGCCTTTCCTGGGAGACAGCACCGTGGCCATCATAGGCCAGCACATAAACACAGCGCCAGTAGCCCCCACGTGGCATAACGCCAAATGTCCAAGGGCGCTGGATGCCCTCATCATGAGGCTTCTAGCGAAGGACCCCAAAGAGAGACCCGAGTCAGCCTCAGATGTCCTTAAAGCCCTGGACGGCGTAGGCGCCTCCGTCAGCGGCGAGGCTCCTGTTAAAGAGCAGGCAAACGTGCTGGACAGCCTGGCGGGGGGTGTGTTCGTAGGGCGGCAGCGAGAGATGGGGGAGCTAAAGGCTGTCCTGGAGGACACCCTCTCCGGTAAGGGCAGGCTGGTGATGCTTGTCGGGGAGCCTGGAATAGGGAAGACCCGCACAGCCCAGGAGCTGGCGACCTATGCAGGCTTGAGGTCAGCCCAGGTGCTCTGGGGGCGCTGCTATGAGTCCCAGGGTGTCCCACCCTACTGGCCCTGGGTCCAGGCTATCAGGTCCTACGTTAGAGAGCACGCCCCTCAGGAGCTGCACTCCGAGATGGGGTCCGGCGCCGCCAACATCGCCGAGGTGGTGTCCGATGTGAAGGAGCGTCTGCCCGACCTTAAGCCCCCTCCCCCTATAGAGAGCGCTGAGGCGTCCCGCTTCCGCCTCTTCGACTCGATATCATCATTCCTGAAGACAGCCAGCCGCAAACAGCCCCTGGTGCTGATACTGGACGACCTGCATTGGGCGGACAAACCCTCCCTTCTGCTGCTTGAATTTGTCGCAAGGGAGCTTGCGGGGGCCAGGCTACTGCTCATAGGCACATACAGGGACGTGGAGCTTAACCGCCAGCACCCACTGGCGGAGACCCTGGGAGAGCTGACCAGGGAACGCCTCTTTCAGCGGGTGCTTCTGAGGGGTCTCTCCCAGGAGGACGTAGCGCGGTTTATGGAGGTCACCACAGGCGCCAAGCCGCCTTCCGGACTGGTGAGGGCAGTCTTTGCCCAGACCGAGGGCAATCCGCTATTTGTCACTGAGGTTGTCAGGCTCCTTGCCCAGGAGGGGGAGCTGACGCCAGAGCGCATAAGCAAGCATGACAGCGGCAGCGTGAGGATCCCCGAGGGGGTGCGGGAGGTAATAGGGAGGCGACTCAACCGCCTTACCCAGAGGTGCAACGAGGTGCTCACCGTTGCTGCGGTCATTGGGCGGGAGTTCGCGTTGAACCAGCTACTCCGGCTGATGAACCCTTCGACAAGCTCAGGGCAGGCTATGCCAGAACTACCGGCGGAGCAGAGGATATCGGAAGACAGGCTACTGGAAACTGTGGAGGAGGGGCTGGCAGCCAAGGTGATAGAGGAGCTTCCTCATGCCGCCGGGCAGTACCGATTCACCCATGCTCTGATCCAGGAGACGCTCATAGGGGAACTTTCGTTGACCAGGAGGGTGCGGCTGCATGCCCGCATAGCTGAAGCCCTGGAGGCTCTGTATGGGGCATACGCTGAAGCTCATGCCAGCGAGCTGGCGCACCACTTCGCCGAGGCAGAGTCGGTGCTGGGGAAGGAGAAACTGGTCAAGTACTCCCTCCTGGCTGGCGAGAAGGCGCTCGCACTATATGCCTGGGAGGAGTCGCTTGCCCACTTTCAGCGGGGGCTTGCAGCAAAAGAAGGGCAAGCTCAAGCTATAGACCGTGAGACCGCCGACCTCCTGTTTGGCCTGGGGCGCGCCCAGATCGGGATGTTCAACTATATCAGGGAAAGAGGTCGGGAAGCTGTTGCCAACCTCTCCCGGGCTTTTGACTACTATAGCAGCACAGGGAATTTAGCGAAAGCTCTCGCCATCGGTGAGTTCAACATACCGGTCATGTCGGGGCAGCCCATCGGAGTAACGGAGCTCAAGGCTAAAGCCCTCGCCCAGGTGCCGCCGGACTCTCTGGAGGCGGGGAGAGTTCTGCCAACCTATCTCTGGCACCTGGGCCTGAGCAACGGCGACCGCGAAGGCGCCCAGAGGGCCTTCGAGCAGGCGCTGGCTATCGCACAGCGCGCGGGAGACAAATCCATCGAGATGCGGGCACTGGCTTACAGTAGCGCCATAGACGGGCAGAACACGGACAACGTGAAGGGGATTGAAAAGGGTCTTCAAGCCCTCAAGCTGGCTCCGGAGGTGAATGAGCCTTTTGCCGAGGTGATAGCCCACATGTGGCTATCTAACAGCCTTACGTCCCTCGGGGACCTGGATGCGGCAGGTGAGCATGCCCGTGCGATGCTGGACCTGGCTGAACGCAAGGTCCGGGACCGCTACTGGCTAGCTTACGCTTTAACCAGTAACCTACGCTTTTGTCAATTACGTGGGGAATGGGCGCCTGCCCGCTCCTTCAGCGAGCGTGTTCTGGACATGTCCCCAAGTCATCCGGCGACACTTGGCGCTCGTGCCCGGCTCGAGTACGAGCTGGGTAACTTCGAACAGGGGAGGGTTTACCTCGAACGGTTGGTGGAGGTCATGCGCCTTGCGCCCCCTGGGGGCAATGTACCTAATGCTGTTGGTGTGAGTACCATTCCATGGCTAGGGCGAATCTCGGGGTTAGCAGAGCACCTGGAGTTCGCTGAAAGGACTGCCCGCTCCATCCTGAATAGCACTGTAGGGAGAAATAACGAATTAAGCGCCAGGGCTGGCCTTACACTGATCGCCGTCCTGCGCCGCGATGTGCGTGAAGCCGACCAGCACTACCCTGCATTGCAGACACGGCGTGGCACAAGGATTGGCCAGTCAGGGATTGAAATAGATTATCTGCTGGGGCTGATAGACCAGTGCGCCGGGCGTGCTGACCAGGGGGCGCAGAACTTTGAAACTGCAATAGCCTTCCACAGAAAGGGCGGAGCCAGGCCCGACCTGGCGTGGGCTCTCTGCGACTACGCCGACTTGTTACTGGAACGCAACGCCACTGGTGGTTCGACAAGCTCACCACGAACGGG
>CAYWGG010000274.1:0-3987 GCA_964457285.1 uncultured Dehalococcoidia bacterium | reverse complement strand
GATCATGCCTAGTCTCGTGGGCTCGGAGATGTGTATAAGAGACAGTATCCAAAGGGAGAGGGATACCGCCATCCAAGAAGTGCGGGCCCATTTTGCCGACCTGGCTATCGCTGCTGCTGAAAGAGTGATCCAGCGCTCCCTGGACCGCGATGCCCATCGAGAGCTTATCGCCAACGTCCTGGAGGAGGGCGATGACTTGCGCCGAAGGTAAGTGAGCTATGCCCAGACGAGCTTCAGCTAAAAGATACGCCAAGGCCGCATTCGAGTTGGCTCTGCAACACGGCCAGCTTGAGCAGTGGTCCGAAGACCTGCACCTCATCAACGAGGCATTACAGAACGAGGAGTTCCGGGCCTTCCTGGAACACGCCAAAGTCCCCCTGCCTCGGAAGACCCAGGCCATAAGGGAAGCCTTTCAGGGGGTAGACCCTCTGATGCAAAATCTGCTCTCTCTCCTGGTGTCGAGGGGCCTTGTTGAGCTGGTCCCCGAGGTTGAGCGGGAATATCAGTACTTTCTGAACGAGTACCGAGGCAGGGAAGAGGTGGAAGTGTACTCGGCCGTGCCCCTCGAAGACCCCGAAAGGGAACGGATCGCCCAGTTTCTGACCGGGCTAATAAACAAGGAGGTCGTCCTGGATAGCCTGGTGGACCCCTCCATTTTAGGCGGTCTGGTGATCAAAGTAGGCGATAGGCTGATAGACGGGAGCACCCGCACCAGGCTGGAGGAGCTTGGAAAACGATTACAAAGGGATAGCGCCAGAGCGGGCGTTTGACGGAGGAGCTAGGAGGTACAACTATGACCACTCGAGGCCAAGATATAGTTTCGGTTATAAGGCGGCAGATAGAGGAGTTTGGCGCCGAACTAAGTCTTGTAGATGTGGGGACGGTGGTAGAGGTTGGCGATGGCATCGCACGCATCCAGGGGCTCCAGGGAGCCCAATATAATGAAATACTGGACTTCCCCAATGGTATCACGGGACTGGCTCTTAACCTGGAAGAGGACACGGTAGGCGCCGCCATAATGGGGGACCCCAACGCCGTCAAGGAAGGGGACACAGTGCGCTCCACCGGGCGCATCATAGAGGTGCCGGTTGGGGATGGTCTCATCGGCCGCGTGGTAGACCCGCTGGGTCGGCCCCTCGACGGCAAAGGCCCTGTTCGCTTCACCAGGACCCGCCCTGTGGAGCGTATTGCCCCCAACGTTGTGACCCGCAAATCAGTGGATACCCCGGTGCAGACAGGGATCAAAGCCATAGACGCTATGATACCTATAGGCAGAGGCCAGAGGGAGCTAATCATTGGCGACCGCTCCACCGGCAAGACGGCCATCGCTATAGACACCATCATCAACCAGAAAGGCCAGAACCTCATTTGTGTTTACGTAGCCATAGGGCAGAAGCAGGGCAAGGTTGCCCAGGTGCTGGCCAGCTTGCAAGAACACGGCGCTATGGAGCACACCCTGGTAGTGGCTGCCAACGCCTCGGACCCCGCCCCCTTACAGTACATGGCTCCCTACGCTGGGTGCGCCATAGGCGAGGAGTTCATGGGGCAGGGCAAAGATGCTCTGATTATCTACGATGACCTCACAAAACACGCCTGGGCCTACCGCCAGCTCTCTCTCCTTCTGCGGCGTCCCGCGGGACGTGAGGCATACCCTGGCGACGTCTTCTACCTCCACAGCAGGCTTCTGGAGCGAGCCGCAAAAATGGCGCCTGAGTTCGGCGGAGGCTCCCTCACTGCCCTTCCTATCATCGAGACCCAGGCTGGTGACGTATCTGCCTACATACCTACCAACGTCATCTCCATCACCGACGGCCAGATATATCTTGAGCCTGAGCTATTCAACTCCGGCATCCGGCCAGCGGTGAACGTAGGCCTGTCGGTGTCGAGGGTAGGTGGCGCAGCCCAGACCAGGGCCATCAGGCGGGTGGCGGGAAGGCTTCGTCTCGACCTGGCCCAGTATCGAGAGCTGGCTACCTTCGCTCAGTTTGGCACAGCTGATCTGGACCGGGCCACCAGGGCCCAGTTGGAGCGAGGCCAACGAAGCACGGAGATACTGAAGCAACTCCAGTACCTGCCCATGCCCCTGGACAAGGAGGTGATGATCCTCTACGCCGTGAACAACGGAGACCTGGATGACATACCCATAAGCCGTTGTCAGGAGTTCGAGGAGGGGTTCCTGCGCTATATGGAGACGGCTCACCCCGAGGTAGGGCGCGCCATTATCGAGGCCAGGGACCTCAGAGAAGACACTGAGGAAGCTCTTAAGAAGGGTATCCAGGAGTTCAAGCCGACTTTCAACGTTTCGTAGCCTGGGCGTAGCGATACAGGGTCCCGACGATGGTTGACCAGGAAGAGCAACAAGAAACTTTCGAGAAACATTTAAGAATCAGTCGAGAGTTTCTGTCGAAAGCTGAGCAAGAGCTGGAGCAGGGTGACCATCTCCAGGCCTCGGAGAAGTTCTGGGGAGCGTCAGCCCACATGGTGAAGGCCCTGGCCTCCCGAAGGGGCTGGGAGCATCGTTCCCATGCTGCCCTCTATCAGGTAATCAATCGGCTGGCATCTGAAACAGGGGATGAGGAATTGCGGGACCTGTTTCTGGCAGCAGGGCAACTTCACACCAATTTCTATGAGGAATTGCTCCCTCTGGAAATGGTGCAAAGGGGGGGCCAGCGAGTCAAGGAGCTTGTGGCCCGCCTGGAGCAGGTTCTGTGAGGTGTTAGGTTTTGACTGACAGGCAAGAGGATCGAGTAGAGGCCCTCTTTCAAGATGCCCAGGCCCTCTATCAAGAGGCGCTACGGGAGATGAGTGAGGGCAAGCTGCGCAATGCCGCGGAGAAGGCGTGGGGTGCCACGATGCGGGCTACTATGGCCCTGGTCGTGGCACGGACGGGCGTAGAGCCCGGAAGAAGTGACCAGACTTCCAGAGCGCTGAGGGAGCTTTCTTTGGCAGACCCCAGCGTGTCAAGGCGGCTGTCTGGAGCTTACTATATTCGTTTGAACGTCCTTCACGGCGATTGCTTCTATATGGGCATTCTTGACCCCACCGAGTATATAGAACGACTCATTCGCGAGACTCATCGTTACATCCGGACTGCCCGAACACTAACGAGGGATGGGAGGTAAGGCGATGCCCAGCCTTAGACAGATCCGAAGGCGCATACGCAGCATTCAGAACACCGCCAAAGTCACCAAGGCGATGGAGATGATCGCCGCTTCCAGGATGCGGCGCGCCCAGGCCAGCGTGCTGGCCGGAAGGCCCTATTCGGAGAAGATTCAAGAGGTTATAACTCACCTGGCAGCCCAGCCCAGTGAGGATGGCGATTCGGTCCAACCCCTCCTTCAGAGACGCCCCGTCAACCACATTGAGATAATGCACATCGCCCCCGACAGGGGCCTTTGCGGCGGCCTCCATTCCAACCTGAACCGCCGGGTTGCCCAGTTCATCCTTGAGCAGCGGGTGCCCGTGAGCGTTATCGCCGTGGGAAGGAAAGGCCGGGACTTCATGGTAAGATACGGCCAGAGTGTAAAGGCCGTCTTCATAAACCTGGGTGACAGGCCCTCCCTGGCCGATACCACCGCCATCTCTCGTATGGTCGTAGATGACTACACTCAGGGCTCGGCAGACGAGGTCTACATATCCTACGCAGAGTTTGTATCCACAACGTTGCAGCGGCCCGTGATTAAGCAACTCCTGCCCATAGTACCCGCCGAGCTGCGCGCCGAGGAGAGGGTAGGCTACATATACGAGCCCAACAGCCTGACGGTGCTTGGCTCCCTCTTGCCCAGGTTTGTGGAGATGCAAGTGTACCATGCCCTGCTGGAGCTTATCGCCAGCGAGCAGTCGGCCCGCATGGTAGCCATGCGCAGCGCCACCGACAACGCCAACGAGATGGTCTCAGACCTGACCCTCCTGGCCAACAAGGTACGCCAGGAAAGCATCACCAACGAGCTTCTGGATATAGTGGGTGGCGGCGCTGCCCTGCGGTAG
>CAYWGG010000273.1:0-4008 GCA_964457285.1 uncultured Dehalococcoidia bacterium | reverse complement strand
GCCGGATGCCGACGCCCTGAGCCTGGCTACCACATCCCGGGCTGACACTGAGACCGGGACTATGTACTGAGCAGCGTCGAGGAGGGAGCACCCCAGCATCCATGCCAGCTCGCAACACAGCTTGATCTCGGCTCCGGTCCAGCCCTTGCTCTCAGGCACTGGAAGGAGAAGCTCATATTTCCTGAGATATATGCTCCAGATGGTCTCCCTCTCTTTCTCGTCAGGCAGGTCAAAAAAGAAGGTGCCAAACCCAAATCTTCTCCTCAGTTCAGGGGGGAGGTTAGCTATGGAGTTACAGGTGGCGATAAAGAGGGCATTCCCCCCACTTACTGCTGAGATAACCTTGAGGGCCGCTCTCACCCTCTGCTCACTCTCTCCTACCCGGCTACCTTTCATCCCGCCCAGATCAAGGGCTATAGTTGGGATACCGGCCTCGTTTCCCGCGCTCTTGGCTACGGCACTCTTGGCCGAACCTGGCGGGCCAATAAAGATCACCCCGCTACAGGAGTTGTCCTGCATGTAGGTGAGGAGCTGGGCGAGCTGGTCCTGAGAGACGCCCGAAGAGTCCGAGACGGCTCCCGATGCCCCAGATAAGCACTTCTCAATCTCGTCTATGAACACGATAGCCTTGGGGGGCCTTTTCCCGGAGAGGACCCTGGACATGAAGCTCTTGATATTCTCTACCCCTCCCAGGTCCCGGAACCGCTCTCCACCTCGCCAGATAGAGAGTCCCGGGGTCGCCTCCACCATCTGTCTCTTACGCTCCCATAGCCTGGTCTCATCCAGTCCCTTCCTGGTGAGGGAGAGAGCAACGGCTTGTTCGGCAGCGAAGGGAGGTAGCCCCGTTAGAGCATCAGCGGCCCGGTCAATGAGGTCAGGGGCAGGGGGGCCGAGACCTGCGCTGGAATATTGCTCAAGGATAATGGCCTTCAGCTCGGGTCGGGTGGGAAGAGGCTCGTCCAGAACCAGCACATCTCCCTGGAGTTCCTGGGGGAGTTTGAGGCCAGGCGAGAGGAGTACCAGAGTGCTCCCGATGGCCTTGAAGGTATCTCTCAAATTGAGGATAGCCTGGGAGATAGCGGCGTCGGCCACGAGGTAGTGGGCGTTCCAGACGAACAGAATCAGGGATGGGCTGGACTTGAGGGTGTCCAGGGCCTCCACTAGACCAGCAGGCCCACGAAAATTCAGGGGGTCCGCGCCCAGATCGGGGAGAGAGCCATCAAGCTCTCTTACTCCCTTGATGCTATCCCAGATTAGAATCTTGCGGCCCTTCTCTCCTTCCCCTGCCCTCTCACCAAGCACCGACCTGGACGCCCAGGCGATGGTAGCAGGAGGGTCAGGAGTATTGATAGCGAGGATGGGCACACCCTTCAATCGTGCCCCCCGAAACTGACCCTCCAGTGAATTGGCCTGGGCCAGGACTGAGGTATTGGTTGAGATATTGGTTGAGATATTGGTTGGGATATCGGGCGATATACCCATATCTGTATCTGTAGCCATTTAGCCCTCCTCCTCATCTTCCAGGACTATTTTCCTGGACGGCCTGGTAATCAGGTTCTCATCCATCTCCTTTTTGATAGCGGTGAACGCAGAAGCTACCGAGGCCCGCACCACATCCGCATTCCTGAGAACGTCCGGGTCTACCCCACTGATGACTGCTCTGGCCCTCTCTACTAACTGAGCCAGCTCCTGGTCCCCAGTGAGGTTCCTCTGGTTAAAGTAGGCCAGGAACTCCTGCAGGTTTTTGACCATGGAGTCCCGGAAGACTACCTTTTTCCCGCTGGGGTTCACCCCCAGGCGGTCTACAGCATGGTCAATAAGCTGGGAGAAGGCCAGTCTCAGGCCCTGGCGGATTTCCTCTACCTCGCTGACAACCTCGGCCATGGCCTTCTTGCGCTCGGCCTGGAGAAGGTCGCCGGGCAGGGTATTGGGGGTGCCCAGGTACAGATATCTCCAGGACAGGCTGAACGCCCCAGCCAGGGCCTGGACTGATGGGTAGTCCCCCTCACTGAATAGTGACCGGAGCCGCTCTCTGGCGTCCGATACCTGGTTTGGATAGACGGCCAGAAACTTTCCCGCCAGGATGGTCCTCTGCTGCTGGAAAGCCTGTAGCTTGCCCTCGACCTCATCGACCAGGGACAGGGGTACGCGGTAGACTCCCCCTTTGAGCACACCATAAGAGGGAAGGGAACGTATATACAGCCAGCGCCGTATTTCCCCATCCAATGTACGGATCGCACGGTACTCAGGGGAGTCCACCAGGTCCTTCGCCACCTGGATCATAGTCTCGTCGGCGTCCACAGAGACGGAGCTGGAGGGGACCCGGCGGGAGTTTCCTGGCTTGCTGATCCTTATCGCTAGCATGACCGAGTTGCGAGTAAGGGCTTCAGGAGCAGTGAAGAATGTAGCGCTATCGGGAATTGCGCTTGGAGCTGAGATAGTCATTCTTAATCCTCCTTCCTTAGACCTGGGTGGATTGGTGCTGAGACTGCTGGTGGACCGACCTCTGTACCTTCTCCTGGCTCACTACCTTGCCAGAAAGAGTTACCAGTAGTTTCACCAGCTCGTCGGCTGAGCGATGGTTGGTGATACTGACCTGATCGCTGGTGACCAGGATCAGTCCATCCTGGGTGATTTGGATGTTCAGGGTGTCTGCCATGTTGTCCTCCTCCTTTCTATCTCCTGGTAAGCTGGAAATGGTCCTGGCCGGTCTCCTTTACCTGCCAGCCAAACCTCTTGGCTGCCTGGGAGATTACCTGCCTGGAGTAGGCTCTGGAGATGACGTTCAAGTCCACGACGCCAGGACGGGCACGGATGGTAACCTGGCCATTTCGGAAACTGAGAACCCGGTCAGCCATAGACGCCACCAGGGACCCCTGGTTAGAGTGGACTTGGTAGCCTAGAGAGACCAGAGCAGCCTTGAGCAGGTCCGGGTCCATCGCCTGAACTGTGACCTGGATGGTGGTGCGGGTGAAGCAAGGCATGTTGACCTCCTCAACTAGCTCCTTATATGCTTGTGTTCTGCCGGGGTCCGTTACTGGGACTGTGCCTTAGCCCACTGCTCCCTAGCTACAGATAGCCCGACTAGGAACGATTCCATGACCTGTTTCACCTCCTCTGGAGACTGTCGGCCATAACCACTCCGATATCGAATTTCAGCTTGGGACAGCCTGTCATATAGCTTGGCCTGGCGTTCCTCAAGCGCTCTAATCTTAAGCAGTAGGTCTGCGACTCCAGGTTCATCGGCGTAGTAGGGTCCCTCCTGGCCTTTGGGGTCAGTCAGCCACTTGCCTGTGCCCTCTTGCATATGAAGAAGGGTTACACGTGTCCCCGAGTCGGTTAACACCACGGTATCGACTGCTGTGTCAGCCGAAACTCGTGCCGCTTCAAGGTCCCGGTCGATGGCGTTCCTGGCCTCCTGGAGAGTTGCAAACCTGATGGTGAAGCCCTCTAGCCCATAAACAAAGTCGCCCTGCTTGGTGATGCTGATAGTTACCCCTTCATGTATCCAGTGCATCTTGAACTCCTCCTTACCGCCTTACCAAAATCATGCTGAACTTATGTCCCACATGAATTTTATAGGGCCATTGACTGGTTGTCAATGGGCCGGGCAAACGAGTTTAGCGGTGAGTTTGGCTGTGAATAGGCGCTGAGGGACGCTGAGGAGATGCTGAGGAGATGCTGAGGGACCTAGCTAGTCCTACCTCTCAGCTTCAGCTCCAGGCACAGGTCATCCAAGCTCATCCCCAGGGCATCAGCCATCCTGGATGCCAGGGCTAGAGATGGGTTGGACTTGCCGCTGAGGATGCGGCAGATGTGGGCCGGGTCAACTCCCAGCTTTTTGGCCAGCTCCGTAACTCCGAGGTGGTCTCTGAACAGGGCCTCGTTGGAGGAAGATAGGGCAGGAGAGAGATTCTGCTGGCCTGCTGTCTGAGTGTCAGTTTTCGTAACCATAGCCTAACTGTACCAGGTAGTGGACTAGGTGTCAATAAAAGGTAGGGGCAGTTA
>CAYWGG010000272.1:0-4078 GCA_964457285.1 uncultured Dehalococcoidia bacterium | reverse complement strand
GTGCGCCATGAAGTGCTGTCAAATTGAACCTGCATCAGGTACAATTTAATATGATGCCTATTGTCACTATAACCTCAGGCAATAACCGGAACGCTCTAAGGTATATTCAGGCCATCGCCAGCCATACTCAGGCTCGGCTGGTCACGCCTCGAGACCTTTCCACTCCAACGGAGACGCTGCTAGAAGGCGCAGGTGGCTTACTTCTCACCGGAGGTCCGGATGTAGACCCCACGATGTATGGAGAGTCCCCCGATCCCGAGGCCGGGCTAGAGCTTTTCAGAGAACTGGATAGCCTGGAGCTTGGGCTACTCCAGTACGCCCTGGAGCGTGACATGCCGGTGCTGGCCATCTGCCGCGGGATGCAGCTCCTCAACGTGGCCTTCGGGGGCAAGCTGCTCCAGGACATCCCCGGCCACAGGGCGGAGCTTGTTGAGGACGGGCGTTGGGCCTCTGCACGTCACTCCATCTACCTGTCGCCGGGGAGCAAGCTGGCGGCCATCCTGGGAATGGGCGGATTCTTCCGGGTCAACAGCCGCCACCACCAGGGGCTAAGGGAGGCCCAGAAATCGCCCCGGCTGCTGGCCTCGGCCTATTCGCTGGAGGACGGCATCATCGAGGGGCTGGAGAGCCCTGAGCATAGCTGGGTCGTGGGCGTCCAGTGCCACCCGGAGCGTCAGGAAGAGGTCCCCCCGGCCTTTAAAAACCTTTTCATAGCCTTTGCGGAGCGGGCGGGGAGGTACAGGAAGGCCCTATGAAACCAGGAAAGGTCTCTAAGTGCCCAGACTGCCAGTTCTGAGGGCTAATGAAATTATCCGTGCTTTGGAGCGTGACGGGTGGCAGGAAGTTAGGGCTAGAACAGGACATCGCCAATTGAAGCACCCACGCAAGCCAGGTCGGGTGACTATTCCTTTCCACGGGAACGCTGACATTGAGCCATGGCTGCTTCGCCAGATTATCCATCAGGCGGGTCTATCTATAGATGAGTTTCTAACACTCCTGTAGAGGAGAAGAGTCAATGAGGTACACTATTCTATTACGTCGGAACGCCGAGACGTCAGGGTACTCCGTCATAGTCCCTGAGCTGCCTGGTTGTTTCTCTCGGGGGGAAACCCTTGAAGAAGCCATCGCCAACTCCAAAGAGGCCATCGAGCTACATCTTGAGGGGGTCGTGGACGATGGTGAGGAAGTCCCCGAGGAGATGGAGCCCTTCGTTATTGCGTCTGTAGAAGTCCAGGTTCCGGCAAGGACTTCATAACGGGTACACAAGGAGCACTACATGGTAACAACCACATCACCAGGTAACGTCCAACCAGTACGCATCGAAGAAGAGATGCGTAGCTCCTACCTGAGCTACGCTATGAGCGTCATCGTCTCACGGGCCCTGCCCGACGTGCGCGACGGGCTCAAGCCGGTGCAGAGGCGTATCCTCTATGCCATGCATGAGCTGGGCCTGCGGCCTGCCAGCGCCTATAAAAAGAGCGCCCGTATTGTCGGCGAGGTCCTGGGTAAGTACCACCCTCACGGCGACGCCCCGGTATATGAAGCCCTGGTACGCATGGCTCAGGACTTCTCCATGCGCTATCCCCTGGTAGACGGCCAGGGCAACTTCGGCAGCGTTGACAATGACCCGCCAGCAGCCATGCGGTACACCGAGGCTCGACTGGCATCCATCGCCGAGGAGATGCTGGCAGACATCGAGCAGAACACCGTGGACTTCGTCGCCAACTTCGATGGCTCCCTTGAGGAGCCCACTGTGATGCCTGGGCTGCTGCCCAACATGCTGGTCAACGGAGCGTCTGGCATCGCGGTAGGTATGGCTACCAACATACCCCCCCACAATCTGGGAGAGATCTGTGATGCTGTGCGCTACCTCATAGACCACCCTGACGCTGTAGTGGAGGAGCTGATAGAAAGGGTCCCCGGCCCCGACTTTCCCACGGGGGCCATCATCCAGGGACGGTCTGGCATAGTGGACACCTACACTACCGGCCAGGGCCGTGTGGTCATGCAGGCCAGGGCAGAGGTGGAGGAGCTTCGCGGGGGCCGTAGGCAGATAGTGGTCACCGAGCTGCCTTTCCAGGTGAACAAGGCCGCCCTGGTGGAGAAGATCGCTCACCTGGTGAGGGACAAGAAGATCGAGGGCATCTCCGACGTGCGGGACGAGTCGGACCGGCATGGGCTGAGGGTGGTGGTGGAGCTGAAGCGGGACGCCCAGGCCGAGGTCGTGCTGAACAACCTCTACAGGCATACCTCCCTTCGCTCTTCCTTCAACGTGATTATGCTGGCCCTGGTGGACGGACAGCCCCAGGTGCTGGGGCTGAAGCGCTCCCTTCAACTGTATGTAGACCACCGGCGTGTGGTCATCACCCGCCGCTCAGAGCACCAGCTAAAGGTAGCCAGGGAGCGGGCCCACATCGTGGAGGGGCTGCGTATGGCCCTGGACCGCCTCGATGAGGTCATCTCCATTATACGTGGCTCTCAGGATGCCAGCGCCGCCCGGAAGAACTTGGTGGAGAGGTTGGGACTCACGGAGCCCCAGGCCCAGGCCATACTGGATATGCAGCTAAGACGCCTGGCAGCACTGGAGCGAGAGAGATTGGAGGAGGAGTACCGTGATCTGCTCAAGACCATCGGCGGTCTGGAGGCCCTCCTGGCTGACCCAGCCAGGGTGCTGGCAGTGGTCAAAGAGGACTCCCAGAAGCTAAAGAAGCGTTTTGGAGACCCCAGGCGGACAGAGATACAGGATGAAGAGGCAACTCAGCACACCGTTGAGGACCTGACCCCACACCAGGATGTGTTGATTACCCTCAGCCATCGGGGCTACATCAAACGCATACCCAGCGCGACCTACAAACTCCAGCACCGCGGAGGTAAAGGCGTTCGTGGTATGACCACGCGTGACGATGATGCTTTGCAGGACATGCTGGTGGCCGATACTCACGATACGCTACTTTTCTTCACCAACCGAGGTCGTGTCTATCCCTTGAGGTGCTTTGACATATCAGGGGATACTTCCCGCACCTCACGGGGCACGCCCCTCGTAAACCTGGTGCCCCTGTCCGAAAAGGAGAGGGTAAGCGCCGTAGTGGTGGTGCCAAGTCTGACAGGGGATGGAGGAACGGGTAGGAAGGTAACGTCCAAGCCGTCCTCTAATACCCCACGCTTTCTTGTCATGGGGACCCGTCTTGGAGAGGTGAAGGCCCTGAGCCTGGGTGATCTGGCGAGTATTCGCACCGCTGGCCTTAACGTGATGGACCTGGAAGATGGCGATGAGCTGGCCTCGGTACGCCTGGCGCAGGCTGGCGACGAAGTGCTGATGGTCACCTCCAGGGGTCAGGCCATTCGCTTCGCTGTATCCGAGGCGCCCCTCAGGTCGCGAGCTGCTGGGGGAGTAAAGGGCGTTCGTCTTGCCAAGGGTGACAAAGTAGTGGCGATGGAGACCTTTCGACCTCAGGACAGGTTGTTGCTGGTGAGCAGCCAGGGATTCGGCAAGCTGGTCAACATATCGAAGTACCGCCTCCAGGCAAGGGGCGGCGTGGGCCTGCGCACCTTCAGGGTTAGCTCCCAGACCGGCCTGGTGGTAGATGCCAGGGTCGTGAGCGATGGGCATGACCAGGAAGTGATGCTGGTATCCACCGGGTCTCAGGTGTTTCGTACCAGCCTGAACGAGATACCCTCCCAGGGCAGGGATACCAGGGGTGTCATCATCTGGAGGCCCGATGGCGACGACCAGGTGGCCTCAATAGCCTGCTTTCAGGACAACAATGGTACGGACTCAGAGGCCCAGGATGCGGGCCAGAGTGGCCGTGGTAAAAAGAAGAAGGCCGTAGCCTCAGATGTCGGGGGAGAATCTCAGCCAGAGATGCACCTGGAGCCCTGAAGCGTCGCCAGCGCAGCCCCTTGACCCTGGCGTACTTTAGCTATAAAATCCTGGTTCGTGCGCCACGAAATTATGCCTCCAAGCTAGTCCGTTGGCCGCACTCGGGGCAGATTTTAAAGGGTGTGTGTAAAAGGAATGCAGGATGAAGCTGGTATTTGTCCATGGCGCTGGAGAATCGAGCCTCTCCTTCTACTATCA
>CAYWGG010000271.1:0-4095 GCA_964457285.1 uncultured Dehalococcoidia bacterium | reverse complement strand
ACCAGGCGGTGGCCGTAGTCTCTCTGTCCCCTCAGACCTACGGAGCCCAGGGCGCGGTGTATGTCTCGCCTCGACCTCTGCTGATAGTCCACGGCCTGGCGGACACTCGCCTGCCCCCATTGTGCGCCAGGCAAATCTACCAATGGGCTGAGGAGCCCAAGAAGCTGGTGCTTTACGAGGGTGCGGAGCATGGGTTGCGGGAGTGCAAGGAAGAGCTTCACGAGTTGCTTCGCCTCTGGATACCGGAGAAGCTGCGGCCTCCACATGAACATTCATCAGACACACCTTAGCTAACCGGGCCTACCTGAGTAATAGAATAGGCCGATGGAGGTATGGAGGATGAAATTCGCGCACTTTTCCCACGTTTGGAACAGGCTGGGGATGACCCCAGCCGAGAGGTATGAGCAGCTTTGGCGCGAGCTAGCCCTGGCCGACGATGTGGGGTTCGACTACGGCTTCGCCGTGGAGCACCACTTCCTGCGCAACGAAAGCTGGATGACCTCTCCCACGGTCTACTGCACTGGCGGGGCTGCCCGTACCAGGCGGATACGCCTGGGGCCTATGGGCTATATCGTCCCTCTGTATGACCCTGTCCGTATCCTGGAAGAAGTGGCCGTTCTGGACAACGTGCTCAATGGACGCCTGGAGATAGGACTAGTATCTGGCATCGTGCCCGAGTATTTCAACCACTACACCCACTACCTCGGCTCCCGTTCCGACGCCTTCCAGAACCGCAGGGCGCTGACCCACGAGCTGGTGCCTCTCATCAAGACGGCCTACGCCAGCGACGGCCCCTTCAGCTTCGATGGGCCGTATCACAGTTATAAGAATGTCGTTCTTTCGGTGCTGCCCCGGCAGAAGCCCCATCCGCCCATCTGGGTCCAGTCCCGAGATAGGGAGACGCTGGAGTTCCTGGCGCGGGAAGGGGTCCACACCGGCTACCTCCTCTTCCTGCCCCGAGAAGAAGCTGCCACTCGCTATCGGGAATACTTGCGGCTGTGGAAGGAATCAGGGCACTCCCACAAGCCCAACATAGGCTACTGGACGTTGGTATATGTAGATGAGACCGACGAGGAAGCGGTGCGCAAGGCGACCCCGCACATCGTGCATGCTTTCAGCCAGGTCTTCGGCGTGGGGGACGCCGGGTTTGCGGACCCCAAGCGGCTGGTGGAAAACTACGAGCGGCGGGGCGAGTTCGGCGCTGCCGAGATTGCCAGGAACATGACCAACGTGGAATATCTGCTGGAGCGCAACCTGGTGTTTGTAGGCTCGCCTGAGACGGTAATTCGGAGAATCAAAGCCGCCGCCGTTGTGGGCCTGTTCAACAGCGTCTTTGCCGAACTGAACATCGGCTACCTGGATGAAGAGGACCTGATGCGCTCCATCCGCCTGTTCGGCACCCGGGTGGCACCGGCCCTTCGGGATTTCGAGCCGTATTAGGGCGTGTGCGATAATCAGCTAAAGTTCATTAACCTCCGTCCAGAGGCGCGTCTATCCTACTCCTCATCCATAATCAACAGGGCGTTCAGGAGCACGCTAGCTCCGTTGGCGCAGTCCTCCGGCGAGGTATACTCCCTGGGCGAGTGGCTGATGCCTGCCACGCTTGGCACGAAGACCATGCCGGCCTCGGCGATGGCCGCCATAGCCTGGGCGTCGTGCCCGGCCCCACTGGGGACGGTGCGAGAGGAGAGTCTCAGGCGTCTGGCGGCTTCTGCTACCACCCCTTGAATCCTGTTCCCGATGGGGCACGATTGTCCCAGCTCTAGCCGCCGCACCTCGATCTCCGTGCCCGTGGCGGCAGCTATCTCCGGAGCCACCTCATTCAAGCGGCGCTCTGCGTCCCCGACGCGGCCCATATCTATGTCTCTGAACTCTATACCCAGCTCCACCTCTCCAGGAATGACGTTGACGGCGTTGGGCTTGACCACCACCGTTCCCACCGTCCCTACCCGACACGTCTCCTCCTGGGTAACTATGGTGTTGACGGCGAGGGTGAGTCTGGAGGCCGCTAGAAGGGCGTCCTGGCGGGCGTCCATAGGCGTGGTGCCTGCGTGATTCGCCGCCCCCTTGATCCCCACCTGGAATACTACTCTGCCTGTGATGCCGGATACAACGCCTATGGAGATGCCTGACTGGTATAGCACGGGCCCCTGCTC
Organism: uncultured Dehalococcoidia bacterium; assembly: GCA_964457285.1. Classification (GTDB taxonomy): domain Bacteria; phylum Chloroflexota; class Dehalococcoidia; order Lucifugimonadales; family JAGWBF01; genus CAYWGG01. The sequence goes on along the minus strand of CAYWGG010000271.1, from coordinate 1,939 downwards.
GATGTGCAGCTCCAGATAGGTGTGTAGCTCTCCTCGACGACGCCTGGCTTCACCTACTTGCGCCAGATCGCCGCCGATGGCCTTGAGGCGCTCGGCGATGCCTACCCCTTCACTGTCTACAGCGTTGAAGTCGGCAGGCTCCCATAGGCCGGCCATCGCCCGGCTGCCCAGAAGCCAGCGGTGGAAGCTGGTTCCCTCCTCGTTGGTGAACACCAGCACTTCGACGGGATGGCGTGTGACGGTTCCCTGGTCATTGAGGGCCCGCACCGCCTCGATAGCCCCCAGAACGCCCAGGGCCCCATCGTACTTACCTCCGTTGGGGACGGTGTCCACGTGGGACCCCATAGCGATTGCTGGGGCCCGTTCTTCGCGCCCCCCACGGCGGGCGATGATATTCCCGGCGTGGTCTATCCTTACGCTGAGGCCGGCCTGACGCATCAGCTCCATAACGTAGTGCCTCCCCTCCACGTCGGCGGGGGAAAAGGCGATACGCTGCATCCCCTCCGGGGTCTCGCCGATGCGCCCCAGGGCTTCAAGTGTGGCGTTCAGACGCTGAGAGTTGACGGTAAGCTCCGGCATGGTACTACCCCCTGGATTTTGTCACCCTGGATAGCAGACTCGTCTTCAGGAAGGCCAGCCTCTATATCCAGGGTAAAAGAGTGTATCCGAGTATATGCCTGGCCCGAAGGAGTGTCAATAGAGTCACACCCCTTTGACGCTGCGTCTCTGGTAGAGTAAGATACGTGTATCAAAAAGGGCTTGCCCCTTCGGTAAACTCGGGGCAAGCTCTGAGCGAGGTCGAAGGGGGCTGGAGGGACTGGCATGAAGGCAGTTTACGTCGAACACCCAGGTGGCCTGGACAGTCTGGTATACGGGGACAGGCCCGAACCTGAAGCGGGGCCGGGGGAGGTAGTGCTGCGGGTCAGGGCCTCGGCCCTCAACCATGCAGACCTCAGCATCATTTCGGGCCGTACCAACACTCGTGGCCTTCCTCGCATTCTGGGCCTGGACATGGCTGGCGAGATAGTCCAGGTAAGCCCTGCGGTGTCGGGGCTTAGGGAGGGGGACCGGGTGCTGGTGGACAACAGGATCAAGTGCGGGACTTGCGAGTACTGTGTCCTGGGCACTGACGAATACTGCCTCAATCAGATGCGCCTGGGGTCAGATATGGATGGAGGCCATGCCCAGTACTGCAATGTCCCTGCCGTCAACGCTCATAAGATACCTGACTGGATGAGCTTCGAGGAGGCGGCATCTCTCCCCATAGCCGCTCATACGGCCTGGCACTGCCTGGTGGTCAGGGGACAGCTTCAGCCCTGGGAGGATATACTTATCCAGGCAGTAGGCAGTGGAGTGGGCAGCATCGGCCTGATGATAGCGAAACACATAGGAGCCAGGGTCATCGCCACCGCGGGCAGCGACTGGAAGCTGGAGAGAGCCAGGGAGCTTGGGGCGGACGAGGTGATCAACTATAATACCACCTCAAAGTTCAGCCAGAAGGTCAAGGAGTGCACCCACAACAAGGGCGTGGATATGGTCTTCGATGTGGTGGGGGCCGCAGTGTGGGACGAGAGCCTGCTGAGCCTGAAACCTGGTGGCAGGCTAGTCATCACCGGGACTACCTCGGGGGCCCAGTACAATATGAACCTGTCGCTGCTCCAGGGCAGGCCCCTCACCCTCATGGGCAGTGGGGGCCGCAGCCGCCGCAGCTTCGCTGATATGATGAGGGTAGTGAACAACGGAGGGCTCAGGGGTGTGGTGGGCAAGACCTTCCCCCTTGAGGATGCCAACGAGGCCCACAGGACTATGGAGGAGCGCAATTTCTTCGGCAAGCTGGTGCTTGTAGCACCTTAGCGCTCAGCCGTCAGCTATCAGCTCTCAGCTTACGTTGAAAACCGATTGCTGATTGCTGAAAGCTGATAGCTGAGAGCTAATATAG
>CAYWGG010000270.1:0-4111 GCA_964457285.1 uncultured Dehalococcoidia bacterium | reverse complement strand
GCCTCCTCGAGGATGAAATTGCCTGCTAAAGGTGGTGTGCATGTTTGTCAGGCAGATTCGCATTGAGAGCCTGGGAAACTCGTCATACCTGGTGGGTTCCCAGGAGGCGAAGGTGGGCGCCGTCGTTGACCCTCTTCGCGACGTGGACCTGTATATCCGGGAGGCAGAAGCCCTGGGCGTCCGGATAACCCATGCCCTGGAGACCCACGTACACAACGACTTCGTCTCCGGGAGCAGGGAGTTGGCCGCTCGTACTAGCGCCATCGTCTGCGCCAGCGCGGCAGGGGGCCTCCTGTTTGACCATCGCCCCCTCAGAAAAGGTGATTCCATCACCTTGGGGGAGGTCCAGCTGGACGTTGTAGCGACGCCAGGCCACACCCCGGAGCACATCTCCTTCCTTGCCACCGATACCAGCAAGGGCGGCGGCCCCACTGCCTTGTTCAGCGGTGGTGCTCTGTTAGTAGGAGGAGTAGCGCGAAGCGACCTGATGGGTAAGCAGCTAGCGCCCTTCCTGGGCCGTTGGTTTCATCGCAGCATCCGGGATGAGCTACAACGACTGGACGACCAGGTGGCAGTCTATCCAACCCACGGCGGCGGGTCCTTTTGCCTTGTCGCACCCTCCGGAGCGAGTGATACCACCTCAACCATAGGCCAGGAGAGGGTCTCAAACCCCTACTTTCAGGCGGCCACCGAGAGCGAGTTTCTGGAACTGGCCCTGGGCGACCTCCCCTCTTTCCCCGATTACTTCAAGAGGATGGCAAACATCAACCGACGCGGGCCGCGCATTCTGGGCTCTCTCCCCGTACTGTACCCTCTGGCTCCACGAGAGACGTGGGTCCGGGTGCAGGGGGAGGGGGTTGCCATTGATGCGCGCCCTGTCGGTGTCTATGCTGCTTCCCATGTACCTGGCTCCTATAGTGTCCCCTTCGGTAACTCTTTTGGGACCTGGGTAGGATGGCTGGTAGAACCCGGCAAGCCCCTCGTCCTGGTCACCGACGACCTCTCAAGTATAGAGGAGGTAGTCCGCCAGCTCATCAGAATCGGGTATGATGTGCTAGAAGGCTACCTTGACGGTAGTATGGCAGCCTGGGAGCGGGCACGCCTCCCGGTGGCCCGCCTGAAGACCGTGACGCCTGCCGACCTGCATCAAGCCCTGGAAGGTGGCAGTGGGCCGATGCCTCTGGACGTCCGGTTCGCCCACGAGTGGCAACACGGCCATGTGCCTGGCGCGCTCCACGTGGAGTTGGGCGACTTGCCGGACCACGTGGACGGCCTCCCCAGAGACCGCTCCTACGCCACCCTCTGCGCCGCAGGCATCCGGGCCTCCACAGCCGCCAGCATTCTGGAGCGGGAGGGTTTCCAGAATGTGTCCCTGGTGGTGGGGGGCACCAACGCCTGGGTCCAGGCCGGGCTACCCCTGGAGAAGGACGAGAGGTAAAGAGCTTGGTACAAGAGAAGGTCGTGGTAGCCATGAGCGGCGGGGTGGACTCGTCGGTGGCCGCCCTCCTGCTGAAGCAAGCAGGCTATGAAGTGGTGGGCGTCACCATGAAGCTCTACAGCGTAGACCAGGCAGAGTTGCCCGCCTACTACCGTGGCTGCTGCACCGTTGACGATGTGGAAGACGCCCGGATGGTGTGCCACCGCCTGGGTGTACCCCACTACGTCTTCAACGTTCAGCGGGAGTTCCAGACCTTTGTCATAGACTACTTCTGTAGCGAGTACCAGCGGGGCAGGACGCCCCATCCCTGCATAGCCTGCAACGACAAGATAAAGTTCAGCTTCCTGCTTCAGCGTGCCCGTTTCCTCGATGCCAGCTACGTAGCCACGGGTCACTATGCGCGCATAGAACCCAGGGAAGGCGGCCTTCACCTCCTGAAGGGCGTTGACCCTCAGAAAGACCAGTCCTATGTCCTGTATGGCATGAGGCAAGACCAGCTTGCCCGTACCCTGCTGCCGGTGGGCTGGTACAGTAAGGAAGAGATAAGGCAGATGGCCCTCCAGGCGGGTTTCCCCAACGCCCAGAAGCCCGACAGCCAGGACATCTGCTTCATCCCATCGGGCGACTACCGGAAGTTTCTAAGGGAGCATATAGCGCCCAGGCCCGGCTACGTAGTGAACACCCAGGGCAATATCCTGGGAGAGCATGAGGGAGTCGAGTTCTTCACCATAGGGCAGCGTCGCGGCCTGGGCATCGCAGGACAGCGGCCCCTGTACGTGGTTGGGATAGACTCCGAAAAGGCCCAGGTGATAGTGGGCCCTGAGGATGAGCTGTACTCCGACACCATGTGGGCCTTGGAGATCAACTATGTATCGGGCGAGGAACCTGAGGACCCTATAGAAATCACCGCCAAGATACGGTACAAGTCCCCGGAAGTCGAGGCGACCCTTTATCCCCAGGGTAACGACGCGGTGATACGCTTCCATCGGCCCCAGCGAGCGGTCACACCAGGCCAGGCGGTGGTGTTCTACAATGGCGACGAGGTGCTGGGTGGGGGCCGGATAAGTGGTGGGAGGCCCAGGGCAAAGGACAACAGTCCTTGAAAGAGGATTGAAACATCTCAATGAGACAACTGCCCATCAAGGTTGACAATGAGGAGTTGGCACGGTTCTGTCGGCATCATTACATTCGCCGCCTTGCTTTGTTTGGCTCAGTCCTGCGAGAAGACTTCCGATCAGATAGCGATGTGGATGTGCTGGTAGAATTTGAACCGGGCCATGTGCCTGGCCTCATCCGTCTGGCAGGCATGGAGATTGACCTTTCGGGAATATTCGGAGGCCGTAAAGTAGACATAAACACTCCGCTGTGTTTGGGCCAGTACTTCCGTGACCAGGTCCTTGAAGACGCAGAGACTCTTTATGTCCAGAGTAGACTTTGATATTCTGTGGCAAACCGTAGTGGAGGACTTGCATGAACTGGTAGCCGTCTTGAAAAGGATTGTGCCATGATGAGTTGAGCGATAGTATCTGGGGCGGGTCATTCAGAGTACTCAACATCATACTCAAGCGCCATCACATCGGGCCAGGCGGTGGTGTTCTACAATGGCGACGAGGTGCTGGGTGGGGGCCGGATAAGCTGAGCGTAACGATTGACATAGAGTTAGATAGAGAATTCGCTAGTCAGAGTTAAAGGAGGAGAAGATGGCACAGGTCCCGTGGCGCATGAAGGGTCAGTGGATCGAAAACTGTAGTTGTTTATCCCTCTGTCCCTGTAACACTATCGGATACCCTGCTCCTAACAAATTCTGCGAGGGCTTAGCTGGCATGAACATCACCGAGGGTAACTACGGCAATGTTACCCTGGATGGGCTCAGATGGGTGGCGGTCTTCCATTCCCCTGGTGCTCTCCATGAGGGTGATGGGGAAATGCAGCCCTACATTGATGTGAAGGCCTCTGAAGCACAGCGGAACGCCCTTCTTCAAATTCTTAGCGGGCAGGAGGGTGGGCCACTCTTCCAAATCCTGGCTGCTATGACAAAGACATTCCACGAGCCTCAGTTCGTTCCCATTGAATGGGAGTTCGATAAAGAACGACGGCGGGCCAGACTAGCTTCGCCAGGTGTCTTTGCCACAGTGTCAGAGCCACTTCGGATACCGGCCACAGGGCAGGAGCAGCGCATAAGAGTGCAACTGCCTGAGGGTTTTATGTGGAAAGAAGCGGAGCTAGCCAATGCCTCCTTCATGTGGAGCGGGGGCAAGGTCAAAATAAAGCAAAGCAACACCCATAGCGCCCTGGCAGAGGTGGAGCATACACCGACAGGACTGGTATAGAGAGTCTTTAGAGAGCTTCTGTGGAGGTAGCCTTTGCCTACTTTCGACCTGGAGCTGGAGCTTCAACACCAGGGGTTCTCCCTGGTGGCTGGCGTGGACGAGGCGGGGCGTGGCCCCCTGGCCGGCCCCGTAGCGGCGGCAGCGGTAATCTTGCCCTTTGACTGTACCCAGGGCAGCCCCTTTGAGCAGCCGCCTCCATCATGGCTCAACCTGGTGGACGACAGCAAAAAGCTGACCGCTATCCAGAGGCAAAGGGCCCTGGAACGTATCGAAACCCATGCCTCCGCCATCGGCCTGGGCATGGCTACACCCCAGGAGATAGATGCCGTGGGCATCGGAGCTG
>CAYWGG010000269.1:1617-4113 GCA_964457285.1 uncultured Dehalococcoidia bacterium | reverse complement strand
AGAGGACACCAGGATAGACCTGAACACCGCCACAGTAGAGCAGCTTGAAACTCTACCAGGCATCGGCAAGGTAAAGGCCCAGGCCATCGTTGACTACCGGAAGAAGAACGGGCCTTTCAAGTCCACCGAGGATGTCATGGAGGTGAGGGGTATAGGCCCCGCTACCTACGAGGCTATCCGGGACCTGATATACGTGAGTGGCAGCTCTCCATGAAACGAGGTTAGCTACCACACCTTACAACACGTTGACCAATGTGGCGGTTGTTTCGACTCTATTAATCGTGCATGCCGCGATGATAGCAATATCCGATATCTGTTCAGTTGGCGCTCCCCATTCGTATACCCAGGCAGTCAGGCGTTTGTGGGGCACCAACCTACCAGTTGTAAGCCTCTCAAGTTCTCTGGCTGTCTCCTGAGAAAAGGAAGTGTATCCACAGAAGGAGCACTCCAGGCAGGGTACATCTCGAACAACGTGGACGTGTGTGGTTTTAACTACTGTGAAGTTCGTCTTGCTCTCATCCATCTGACGACCGCAGCAGAAGCATTTGATACCTTTTTCTGTGCTCATTATCGCCCTCCTCTTGTTCTTGGATCGGTCCACTTTGGCGGTTCCGGCTCATACGCAGTCACTATATCCGGCGTAGTCAAGCCAACCACTACATGGATTGGCGTTCTGGACTCATCCCAACCGAGCACCAGGCAACTCGGTCCACGAGGGTCTTTCGGGTAATTCTCCAGAAGCTCCACATCATTTGCATTGAGTACAATTTCGACCTGATTTTGGCTAATGTTTCGCTCACGCATCATGCGTAAGCCGTGGGAACTGTACCGAAACAACCCCTGATGTTTAGCAGACTGAATCCAAGGAATGGGATTTTGAAGGCTGAGTTCCACAGTAGTTTAGCTTACTCTCGACTCCAAAATTTCTCCCAATCTTCCGGAGCAATCTGGAACTGGCTTAGAGCACGTATCGGTATAGGTATTGATACTCCAGCTTGCTGCTCAAACTGGTCTATCTGGCGTTTTAGTATGAACACCATTGATTTAAGATGCTCTAGGCTCATTCTAACGACACCCACATCCTGGGCTTCTGGCATACTGCCAGGTAGTACAGGGCGAGTGGAACTCAATCTGAAATTGAGTGCTGCTCCAAATACGCCTAATGTAACTACAAATTGGTCAATGTAAACATCAAAAGGCTCAGCCATGCTCTCCCTTCTGGTGAGACCGTCAATGCAAAATATACTACATCAGCCCTAGTGAAACAACATCCCCCCGTTCACGTTGTACGCCTGGCCGGTGATGAGGCTGGCTTCCTCGGAGGCCAGGAAGGCCACCATGTTGGCGATGTCCTCTGGCTCGGCGATGCGGCCCAGGGGAGTCCTCCGGCCTGCCTCCTCCACTATCTGAGCCCTGAACTCCTCCAGGGGGATTCCCCGCTCCTCGGCCCTGGCCCTCTCCCAGTAGCTAAGCCTGTCGGTGTTGATTGGCCCTGGACACACGGCGTTCACCGTTATGCCGTAGGGAGCCAGGTCCAGGGCTGAGGCCTGGGTGAGCCCCAGGACAGCGAACTTGGAGGCGGAGTAGGCGGCCCCCCGGGCGCTGGCCTGCTTGGCGGCGTTGGAGGCGATGTTGATTATTCGACCACCGTTGCTCAGTCGGATCATCTCCCTGGCGACCAGCTTGGTGCAAAGGAAGACGGCGGTAGTGTTGATGGCAAGGAAGTGGTTCCAGACCTCCTCTGGCAGCTCCGTCACAGGCACCCGGTCCCTTCCAATTATCGCCCTGGCGTTGTTCACCAGAATATCTATTCTGCCGAACTGCTCCGTCACCTGGTTGACCATGTCCTGTATCTGGTCGCTGTAGCCCAGGTCGCAGTAGACGGGCAGGCAGCGCCTGCCAAAGGCTCTCACCTCCTCGGCCACGCTGTCAATGCTTCGCCACCCGACCATCACCTCCGCAGGGGGTAGGTCATCTGGCTCCCTGTGGACATCGGTAATTGCTATATCCGCGCCCATCCTGGCCAGCTTCAGCGCGGTGGCCCGGCCCACACCCCTCATGCCACCGGCTCCCGTAATAAGGGCTACCTTGCCTTCCAGTCCAGCCATGCCTCGCCTCCTCCATCAAGTACAACACCTTTTCAGAACTGGAGTGTAAAGCACCTGTGCCTGGATTACAATCCGTGGTTTTTATTAGGGGGAATCCCAGTGGCTACGCAGCCATCCTTGGGGCTTAACAGGGATGGTTGGTGGGAGTAGCATCTCAACTGTTGTAGGTGGAAGTAGGGGCTGGAAGCGGGGCTGGGGGGGACACAAGGGGTGAGGGTTTTGAGATAGACCCTAGAGCACTTGGGCATAAATCTACCAACCAGCCATTTATCTGGTATAGTTAGAGCCAACCTGGAAAACATTGGGAGGCTGATCAACTATGCCACGTTTACTTCCCAGGCCCTTGCACCTTACTGAAGGGGAACGGGCTGAATTGAACCAATTGGTG
>CAYWGG010000269.1:0-1607 GCA_964457285.1 uncultured Dehalococcoidia bacterium | reverse complement strand
AAGCACTCCAGGATTGAGCACACCCCTGGGGTCAACGGCGCGCTTGGCTGCTTGTAACGCCTGGGCAAAGGGCTCCGGACGCTGCTTGTCGTACCAGGGCCGGTGCAGGCGTCCAACGGCGTGGTGGTGAGTGATCGTGCCTCCGGCCTTCAGGATTGCATCCGAGGCAGCCTGCTTGATCGCTGCCTGCTGTTCGGCCCACCCGCCGGGCTTGTAGAGCCCTTCATAGGAGTAATACGGTGCTGGGCCATCGGTGTATACATGAGTGAAGCGGCAGTTCAGCGTGCCCCCACCACAGACCTCCTGAAGCGCCTTCGTCGCTGCTTCCCGCACCTGGGCATCGAAGTCGGGCCATCGGTCCCAGGTGATGGCGCTCTCGAAGGTGCCGTAGACCAGCCCAAGACCAGCGGACAGGCCCGCGAGCTGTGGCCTGAAGATGAAGGCGTCCCGCCAGGCACCGATCGCCCCGCCCCGGCCCGTGGGTTCGCCCGTACCGTCGGCGATGATAATGTCAGTCTCATCTATGGTGCCACCAGCGTGGCGCGCTATGTCCACTGTTGCACGCATTGGCCACTCCTGAGGCATCTCCGCAGACTCGAACCCGACGATCAGGAGAGCGCACTTGCCGTCCAATCCGGCGCTGCGCTCCGCCAGCTCAGGATCGAGAAGGCGGAGGTTCGCCGGCCAGAGCTTCGCTTGCACGATCTGTCGAGTGGCCTCATAGCCAGCCTCCCACGAGGGGAAAGTAACCCCGGCCGTGGCCCGGTACTTAGGGCGCGCCTGGATGCGCATCCACGCCTCCGTAATGACGCCTAGAATCCCCTCGCTGCCGATGGCCAGTCGGTCCGGGCTCGGCCCAGCCCCACTGCCTGGCAGGCGGCGTGACTCCCACCAGCCGACCGGTGTGAGCATCCGCACCGACTCGACGAAGTCGTCTATGTGGGTGTCCTTGGTCGCGTAGTGGCCCCCGGAGCGCGTGGCGATCCAGCCGCCCAGCGTGGACCCTGTAAAGCTCTGGGGGAAGTGGCGTAGCGTATAGCCGTGAGGCCTCAGTTGGTCTTCAAGCGCCGGGCCAAACACACCAGCCTGGATGCGTGCTGCGCGCGATGTCCCGTCAATTTCGAGCACTCGGTCGAGCTGGTCCATATCTATGGTGACAATGGCGTCATATCCCTCGGGCGGCGTGACACCGCCGACTACCGAGGAGCCGCCACCGTAGGGGATAGTCGCGTACCCGTTGTCCGAGCACCACTGGAGGACCGCCTCAAGCTCCTGCTCGTTGCGTGGGTGCGCCACAACGTCGGGTGGGTTAGAGAAGTGTCCATAGATGGCAAGCTCCCTGTATCCCCCGTGAGAGTGCAGGGCCCGCTCGTAGCTGTCGCTGAAGCAAAACCCTGCGATGGAGTCCGGCGGCTTGATGCGCCGAGGGCGGAGTCTCAGGTCCTCGACTCTCGGTATCGGGGGCACCTCTATAGTCACGCCCCATCGCTCTGAAAGCTGCTTTGCGTACTCGCGCCGCTCCCTGTCGGTCGGCTCGTCGGACTCAAGGCCGTACATCCAGAAGCTACGTCGTGGCCTCTTGCTGGTGGTCACCATATCCCGCCTCC
>CAYWGG010000268.1:0-4113 GCA_964457285.1 uncultured Dehalococcoidia bacterium | reverse complement strand
TCTCCTGCTGGCCCTCCATCGCCTCTCGCAAGGCTGAAAGGGCTCCCAGGGCCTCCTCCTCCCGCTCTTTCCACCAGGGAGGCTTGAACCTGCCCATTCCCCTGGTGCGCTGCTGGAGGCAGGCATAGCTAATAACCCGGAGGTAGCGAGCAGCCTTCTCAGACACCCTCTCTGTGGTGAGGGTGCGACGCGGTGCCTCTACGAAGCTAACAGGCTTCTCCAGCACCAGGTCCTGCTCCGCCAGCTCAGATGCCCAGGCCAGGAGTGCTTGCTGCTCCATTTCTGCCAGAGTCTGTTCCCAGGCAGAGGTGTCTATCCCTCGCTGCCGAGCGAGTTCTATTGCTCGTCGACCACGCTCAATGTCCTCAGCCAGTGTCCGGCTCATCGCTGTTCATCTCCTCAAGGAAGGAGTCCCAGGGTAGCTCAGGCTGCTGAACACCAGTGTTATCACGGCCACCCTTTTTATCCCCCTGAACGGTGTGAACACCCGAACGGTCACCCTCCTCAGCTTTGACCTCAAAGCTACTGGACCGTTCGCCCCCCTCTCCGAACGGTGGGCGAACGGCTGGCTCAGGTGGGCTGTCATGGGGAGGCGTTCGGGGACCGTTCGCCCCCACCCCCGAACGGTCTCCCAGCTTTGAGCCCGTATCTGACGAAGGAGAGTGTTCGTACCGATCGGGGCCTGAAACGGGCTGGGCTGCGATGTAATTCTCCAGATGTGCCCAGCAGTCGTGGCTCTGGCCGGTCAGTGGGTCTACCCAGGGTTGCACCAGGTCGATCCTGCCAGTTGCCAACAGGTGCCGGGCCAGGTTACAGGGTGAAGGCAATGGGGGAACCTCTTCCGGAAGGGGGGCACCTGGCACCAATTTAGCGGGCCTACCTCTCTGAGTCTCCAGGTTCACCAGGTAGTCTAGCTTGAGAAGGCGATTCACCCGATGGGAGACTACCGCCTTGCTGACCACAAGACGCTGCCTCAGCTCCGCTTGTGATACGGGCCTTTCACCAGCCTGTGATAGCTCTACTACCTTTTCCCTGGTATCCCGGTCGGCCTGGGTGATGCCCTCGCCCTGGACCGCACGGAAGAGGTCTGCTGCCAGGGAATGGACGATGGCATAGTCGGCCACATTCGCCAAGATACTGCCATCTGGGGCCAGGGGACGCTGGAAGCGATGCTCGATGGCTGAAGCCTGGATCAGGGAAAGCAGATGGGTGAAGTCCCTCCTGATGCGAAGGGTGGTCACAGACACCTTGCTGGCCAGCCACTGGCTGAAAAGCACCTGCACCTGGGCGGGCTCACCCAGCAGCCTGGACATGGCGTGCCAGGGGGCCAGGTCTATCTGAAGCCGGTCACCGTTGACCGACCTGGCGATAGCCTGGAGAATTCGCCGGGTCTGGTCGTGAGAGGTATCAACCTCCAGGCGCAGCATCCTGTTGCTCACCTGCTCATCCAGAGGCCGGGTTGTGGTCACAATCATCCCTGTGGGTCCATCTTTCTCGATGTGCCTACCCACCAGGTCTCCGTCCTCTTTCACCACCGTGTCGTACTTCAAGCGCCCCTCCCATACCAGACTTTTAAGCACCGCTGCGCCGACGCCTTCAGCCAGGCCCTCAGGCTCCTGGATGTAGAGAATGCGGTGACTCAGAGGCTCGCCAAGGTATATTAGGGCCTTTTCCGAGCCAGCCGTCATCTCGTAGTAGGCCTCAGGGTCTTCCAGGGCCAGAGTCCCCAGGACGACATGGGTCTTGCCGCTGGAAGAAGGGCTGTTGACTTCCACGTTTACCGGACGGTTCAGGGCACGGCTATGCACAGATAGACGCAGAAGGCCGACGCTGCGACGTTCTCCCACAACTCCCAGCTCCTCGGCGGTGAGGATCGCCCGGTGGATCACAGCCGGGTCCTCTACCAGGGGACGAGCAAGGTCAAGGAGCTTTGCTCTTTCCTCCTCCCTCTCGCGCCGTCCCTGCGCTTCCTGAGCATTACGCTCTTCATCTGCAAGCTGGGAAGCTGGTATGGCCTGGGCCAGAAGCTGCTTGAGGGATTCCTGGAAACGCTCCCTCTGGCCCAACACCTGCTGATGCAGGGCGTTGGCATCCTTGGCCCCTTCCGAAAAGGGACAGACCAGCACCTCTGGCGGCTGAGGTAGGGCAGCGAACTCCTCTACCAGGTCCATCGCGATGACCCTGGCTGCCCGTTGGCCGGCCGGGTCAGGCTCCTGGCACAGGAGCACCGTATGGAAGCGGGCCAGATACTGTGCCCACTCCCTCCGCCAGAAGCTGGCTCCCCCATAGCCCAGGGCAGGGATGCCGTGGTGCCAGAAGGTGAGGTCGTCTAGCTCACTCTCGCAAAGCCAGGCATAACTCTCGATTCCCTGGGTCTCAAAGGCTTCCAGCCACTCGTCCACCCTCCAGGCCCCATAAGGGACCAGCCTCACGCCCCTGGGCAGGTCCCAGGTGAAGCGAGGCCCTGACTCGTCGCCTTTGTTGAGGTAATTCCGGATGTGGTAGGCTGGAGCTGTCCTCTTGACCCCTTGCTGGTCGTACCAGGGGACCAGCACTTTGGCCTTCCCGTCCTTGCCTCTCTGGGTGCGCCACCCCCAGGCCTGAAGGAACTCCAGGGGTAGCTTCTTAGCCTCTGCCAGGGCAGAGAGGGTGAGCCCGCCCTCCACCGCACCGATGCCCAGACGTTCAGCTAGCTTCCTTTCCCCCTCTTTGAACTCGCAAACGCGGCAGACAACGTACTTCCCCAGGTGATAGACGGCAGATGGGTGAGCATCCCCGTTCTTGTGCAGCTCAGGGCGGAAGCACCTGACCCGGACCTTATCAGCAGACCTGGAGTTAATCTGGAACTCGTCGCCCAGCTCACGTGCCCTGCGCTCCAGCCCCTCAAGGATGGCCTGGGTTAGCACGCTTCCCTGGTATTCCCCTCGCTTCGTCTCAGCGCTCATTGCCCTGATGACAACCTCTCCACCGGGACCGTATTTCAACTGGCCTGGCCCTCGCCTCGTATACATGCTAAAGTAGATTTGGAGAACCGTCAGTATCTGGCTGGTTCTCACTCCAAATTCAGGAGCCAATCATGGCAAATCTCTCCAATGATGAGAAGCTCAGAATCTTGAGTGCAAGGGCAACTCCCACTCCCGATGGGAAACACAGGTCCTGGGAACTGGTGGCAGAGGAGACACGCCATAGCAAGGCGACAGTCCTCGAGGTGGACCGGTGGTTTCAAGGTCTCCCTTGGGATGAAGTGCGGGACTTTCCTCAAGCGATCAAACGCTTGCGTAAGGACTGCATCGAGCACCTGGATGAGCTATATGTCACAAGCGAGCGGATAGATGCCTATACGACAAAAGTGGGACCTGTCCCCGATGTTCCTACGCGTTATGCTCATCCTTTGGGGAAAAAGCCCACAAGCGTGTGGGTGACCCCTACTACATATGGGACTCCGACACCAATATTTGTCGGTAGCGTCACTGACCGGTATATCCAATTACAGGCGGCGAGCAACCACAGCGGTGCCATCGGGATCATTCGGCTTGAGTACGACCCCTCCCCCGGCTCGGTGGCCTGGCTGAAGCCCTACTCTGGTTAATGGGTGCAGTTGACATTTAGCTCGCTTTGCCCTTACCCTCTGTCCACGCCCAACGGCGTAAAACGAAAAACGGAGGCAAACGCAAATGCCAGAACAGCCCGATTTCATGGAACGAGCCAGAAGGGAACTATCCGCAGAAGAATTAGCGGGATTGAGGGTCTATCAAGCCAGCACCGACAGAGGCTCAGTGCTATTTATGCCAGTAATCAAGGGCATGGGCCGTGAGGTCCGCTGGATGGGGAGGGTACATATAAAAGGCGCTGCTGGCCCCGTCCCAGTCAGCCGGGCCAGCTTGCAGGCCATAGGCGCACCCCCAGATTGGGTCGAAAAGAGCCGAACCTTCCTTCAGGCCCTTCAGAGCGAGTATCCGGCCCTAACCGGCTTCCCAGAGCGGCGGGCTCTGCCTGAGGGGTAACGGGTGACAGAAATGCCCTACAACCCATTGCCCCGGCGGGATGTGACGGCGCTTTTCATGGCGAGTCCTGCCCAGGCACCAGAGGTGTCAGGCAAGGCCCAGCAGGAGC
>CAYWGG010000267.1:0-4114 GCA_964457285.1 uncultured Dehalococcoidia bacterium | reverse complement strand
ACCCAGTCACCTTCGGGATTCCTGACCTTCATGCTTTTTCCAGTTCAAATCTCGCCTCCAAGGTAGAGTATGCCAAGGCAACTCGCCTCATTGCCGAGTACCCCAGGCGTACCTCCACTGAACTGATGGAGCTTTACTACAGCATCTCGCCTGAAATACCCGCCAGGCTGGCGAAAAAGTACATCGTTCATAACTCTACTGGCGTAGTGCGAGCGAAGAGCGCTCTGGCAGAGGTCCAGCGTCATTCCAGGTCATACTCTACTGACGCCTTCCTCGAGATTGGCTGTGGGACGGGGGAGTTTCTGGTCGCGGCAACCCAGGTCTTTGACCAGGTCGTCGGCCTGGACATCGAGATGTGCTGGCTGGTCATCGCCAAGAAGCAGTTGGAGGAGGCTGGCCGAGCGGCGACCCTGGCGTGCGCCTGCGCCGAGCATCTTCCCCTCTCTGACAGCTCGTTTCAACTGGCCGTGGCGAGGGACGTGATCGAGCACGTCGAAGCACCCACTGAGCTACTGCGGGAGGCCTACCGTGTACTGAGGCGAAATGGTACGCTGTTCCTGTCCACGCCCAATCGCTGGAGTCTGGCACTAGAGCCCCACGTGAAAGTGTGGGGCGTAGGGTTTCTGCCGAAAGCCTGGCGTAGCCCATACGTGCGCCTGGTGAGAAAAATCCCGTATGAAAGTATCAACACTCTAAGCTATTTTGACGTGCGGCGCTTGCTGGCGGACACGAGTTTCGAGCAACGGCGGGTCTTGCTCCCCAGCCTCCCTTCTGAGCATACTGCCCGTTTATCGGCGTGGGAGCGCAGGGTAGTGTCAATCTACCACGCCCTCAAGGGCTTATGGCCCGTAAGCTGGTTAGTGTATCTTTTTGGACCGCTGTTCCATATCATATGTACTAAGGCAGAGCGGGACTGAAGGTTGAGGGAAATGGCGCTGACCTACATATGCCCTGGGTGCAAGGGCCAGCTTCTGTCTGAGCCGGAGGCCTACCGCTGCCAGGAGTGCCGCCGCCACTACCCCATTGTGCTTAGAATCCCCGATTTCCGGCTCTTCCCCGATCCCCACATCCCTATCGAGGACGACTATGCAAAGGGGCAAGCCCTGGCAGAACACTACGACGAGATGAGCTTTCCCCAGCTCCTTGCCCGCTACTGGGAGATGACGCCTGGCGTTCCCGATGACCTCGTCTGCGAGTACGTCCGAAGCGCCCTGGACAAGCACCAGCGCTCTCTGAGGACCTGGGAGACAATTAAAGGAGTGGGCGTTCGCTCCCTCACCCCGGCCCTTCGGCAAGCTCATGGCCACCCCTCTCCCAGTGGGAGAGGGGCCGGGGGTGAGGGCAGATACGATGAACTTCTGGAGATCGGGTGTGGGACGGCGGGCTTCCTGGCTGCGGCGGGCCCGGCGTTCAGTCATGCTGTGGGGATTGACATCGCCTTTCGCTGGCTCATCATAGCCAGGAAGCGTCTCGAGGAGTTGGGGGTAAAAAACGTCACCCTGGTCTGCGCCTGTGCAGAGCATCTGCCTTTCCCAGACGGCGCCTTCGATCTGGTGGTTGCAGAAGATGTGCTCGACCACACCAAAGACCAGGGGGCGTTCGCCAAGGAGAGTGCTCGGGTACTCAAGGGCCAGACCGGCGTGTTCTACATGTCAACCCCAAATCGCTACAGTCTAGGCCCTGACCCCCACGTCTGGGTCTCATGGGTTGGGTTCCTGCCGCCACGCTTTCGAGACCGTTACGTCCGCTGGCGTAGGGGAGTCCCCTATGGACCTATCCGGCCAGTCTCTTACGGCGACATGCGGCGTTTGCTGAGGAGTGCATCGTTTCGTAAATGTCGTGTTATCCTGCCGCAGTTGGGCGGTCTGAACCCTGAGCGGCTTTCCCGCTGGCAGCGAGTCCAGGTGCATCTGTATGAGCTTGCGAGGGGTATCCCCCTGCTCAGCTACGCGCTGCGCCTTGTGGGGCCTTCCCTTCAGGTGCTTTCCAGCCCAGCGCAAAGCAGCAGGGCAGCAGACGTTCTGCCTCAAAAAAGGGTGAACACCCCGCATCCCTGAAAGCATCCACTCCACTATGCCCCGATCCCGTTGGATGAGAGAGTTCATGAGGCGGCGCTTAGACCACCCTATACGGCCCGTGGTCGCAAGGAGCATCCTCCTGGGCCAGACTCGTGAGTTGTTACAGCGGAACAGGGTAGGAATTGGCGTCTTTTTCCTTTTCCTGGTACTGACATTGGTGATCACCTATCCGCTAGTGTTCCATCTCTCCTCGCACATCGCCGGTTGTTGCGACGCATGGCAGGGTTACTGGTACATATGGTGGACCAAGAAGGCCCTCTCATTTGGGACAGGTAGTCATCCCTTCTTCACCGAACACATGTACTATCCCACAGGGACCAACCTGTCCTTTGAGTCAATGTACAACCGGCTCCTTGGCAGCCTCCTCTGGCCGATTCTTGGCGGCCTGGCTGCCTATAATCTGCTGTTCATGTCCACCTTCGTTTTGTCGGCCTTTGGCACGTATCTCCTGGTGTCGTACCTCACCGGGGACAGGATGGCAGGGGTAGTCTCAGGAGTTATATTCAGCTTCTCGGCGGTACATACCCAGTCCATGCAAAGCCTGTCTGTGAGCACAATCCAGTGGCTTCCATTTTTTGCCCTCTGGCTTCTCAAGCTGCTAGATGCGCCAACGGTCAAGAACGCCCTACTATGCGCCGTCTTGTTCCTGTTGGTAGTGTTGTCCAGCGGATATTACGCCCTCGCCGCATTGCTGCTTCTGGTCCTATACCTCCTCTGGGAGGTGAGGCGTGTGCTTACAAAACGGGCTCTCAAAGTCCTGTTTGTCTTCACTGCCACATCCATTGTGCTGGTGCTGCCTTTTGTCCTCTTGCATCTCAAAGATGCCGTTTTGGGGCAAGCCTATGTGAAAGTGAGCGAGGTCAGCCGCTTCTTCTCTACCGACATCCTGTCCCTGGTGACCCCTCCTCTGTCCAACCCTATATACAAAGGGTACGTAAGCGACATCTACCCTCGTTTTCTGACCCACTTCACCGAGTGGGAGTCGTATCTAGGGGTATTGCCTATCATGCTAGCGCTGGTGGGAGTGTGCACAGGCAAATCCCCCCCACCCCCCTTTGGAAAAGGGGGGAGAGGGAGGATTTTCTTCTGGCTGCTGGCGCTGGCCGTGTTTACGGCTATCAGCCTTGGGCCTCATCCGCAGGTATTGGGGAGGGAGTTTGAAGGGGTCAAATTGCCCTTCTACTTCCTTCAGGACCTACCAGCGTTCGAGTCCATGCGCATCCCCAAGAGGTTTCTGATCATCACCATGCTGTCGCTGGCAGTCCTTTCGGGGTATGGGACGCATTACTTGCTCTCAAGACAACCCGGCATCGGTCGCGTGGCAGCATATAGCGCCCTGTCGCTGATATTGGTAGCGTTGCTCTTCGACTACTGGGGATGGCCCAGGAGCTTTGTAACCGAAGAGGCAAGCGTCCCACGCTTCTACAAGGAGATGAAGGCGGACAAAGGCAACGAGAGTGTGCGAGGGGGGCAGGGCAGGGAAAGGGTGGAGCAACACAACCCGGTTATCTTGCACATTCCGCTCCTGAGCCTGCACAACCCGAAGCCTATGTATTTCCAGACTGTCCATGATGCCAGGCTGGTAGGGGGTTACGTGGAAGAGGCGCGGCTATCCCCTGAGGCTGCGGCTTTCATCAGCAATAACCGCTTTCTAACGAGCATACTACTCCCCGGAGTGGAGAGCAAAGCCGCTATCACGCCTCAGGAAGCGCTGGATGGGCGGAAGCTCTTCGAGACCCTCCCAGAGATCGAGTATGTGGTCTTGATGAAAAGGCACCGGTTTTATCCTCAGCTAAAGAGCTTTACCCTATACAGCCCGTGGCTTGAATCCCTTTTCGGGATGCCCATCTACGAAGATAAGGACATCGCAGCGTACAGGGTCAGCGATTCCGGTTTGCCGGATAGCTGACAGTCAAGGCCCACGACTCACTTTCCGACAAAAGTGGTCACACTATTGCCTTCGAGGGTTGCCGTGAAGGTAGAGTTGGATACAGTGATGGCAGGCAAAGGCGCCCAGTTTTCCGTCCTCGAGGTCC
>CAYWGG010000266.1:0-4121 GCA_964457285.1 uncultured Dehalococcoidia bacterium | reverse complement strand
CCCGGTTATGGTCACCGTGACTAAGGGCGCCAGGCCGTCCACCGCCGTAGGAGCATCTATGCCGGTGACCGTCTTGCTGATGTTTGCCACAGGCCCAGCGGTATCTTTCAGCGTGCCTACCAGGGAAACCACGGGTTTGGCGTCGGTCGCCAGCGGCGCCGCCAGGGTCAGGAGCACAGCCTGCTGGTTTCCGACGGTAGCGGGCTGGGCCTTCCCCACTTCGAAGGCGGCGGGCGGGCTGGAGCCAGCCACATCAAACATGGCTGTCGTTACCGAGGTGGCGTCAATCACACCCCGCCCCACGCCGATGTCAAAGGTAACGGTGATCTTGTCCCTGGCCGTGCCATCTGCGATCACCTGGCCCAGGGTCGGGTTCTCGATGGTGTAGCTGTCGCCCTCATCCCACTTGGGATCGGCATCACAGTTGGAGGTGGAGGGGCAGCCAGCGCCCTTCGCTGTAGCGGCTATGGCGCCGTGCGTCAGTTGGGTGTTGCTGAGGACCTGGGTCACGATGGCTGTCCAGCCACCGCTCAGGTTGGTGATCTTGTCCTCCACCTTCACGTTGTTGGTGATGAACCTGGCGTTACCGTCCGTCAGCGTGTTGTCTGAAGTGGAGACAGAGGTGTAGCTTCCCACAAGGGATGGGTCTAGCCTGGTGTCTATCTTGCCTCCCGTCCTGGCTGGCTGCGCCGTCCTCAACTCAGGGGCGGCGGTATCAACCCAGAACTCGAAGGGGTTGTCTGTGGTGCCCCTCACCGCCGGGTTGGAGACGCTCCGGGCCTTGTCCACGGCAGTTCGGGTGTCCGCGGCCTTCGGGCTGTTGCCCACCTTGTCTATAGCAACCACGCGCCACGTCTTCTTGCCGTCCGCCACGTCTGCCACTGCGGTGGCGCTGACCCTGAAGCCGCCGGATATCAAGTCCTTGGTGAGGGCTGCCGGGAGGTTGATGCCACCCGCAACTTCCACTATTGACACCACTGATGGGTCGCCCGGTACGCCAGCCTCGGGGCCCGGTCGCAAGCCAGCACCGGTATCGGTGATGCTGACACTCAGGGTAGGCCGCTTAATGCTCAGGATAGATTTATCTGCTGGCTGTTCTAGGGTTATGGTGGGGGCAGCAAGGTCTATAGTGGCCGTGTCCGTCCTGGTGGCCGAGGGGTTATCGTCCCTGTAGGTGGCGGTGAGGGTCTCCCCGTCGCCTACGGGCAGAGAGCGGGCCACGAAGAGGTCGTCCCCGCTGTCGGCGAGAAGCCCCAAAGCGGTGGCCGCAGCGTTGATGCGATTCGCCAGCGCTGTACCCAGGTCACTGGTCTGGGCCGCAAGCTGGGCGATGGTGGTGATGCCTGTTTTCGCTGCCACCGACTCTATCTTGTCCAGGTCGGCAGCGGTAAACAGGGCTACCGACTTCCGGAACTTGTTGCTGACAGCCGTGGTCTCGTCGCCCGTGAGCTCCCGGCTCTTGGCCTGGGCGTCGGAGGTGGGGGTGCTCACCCTGATCAGCTTCTCTTTGCCGTCTGCCACGTCGTACCTGAAGGTAATCTTCACCACACGGTTGTTGGTCGTCGGACTGACAGCCCTCAGTGTACCAGCACTTTGCCGGTTGACCGAGGGACCGGCGACAAAGGTGGCGGTGCGACTCGTGGCCTCCTCCAGGGTGTGTCCGCTGGCAGCCAGAGGAGTCTTGGATGCGTCTGTCTGGTCGAACTCAGAGATGCCGATTGTGACCTCCACGTTGTCAACGCCAGCAGGAGGAGCGGAGGTCAGGGTCACGCTGTTGATGTAGCCGTTGGCGCCGATGCCCACACTGGACAACGTTTCGGCGTTGCCACCAACCTTCACCACCACGTCGCTGGCGGTCAGTTGTCCGTCTTTAGACCTATCACGGCCCCTGTTGGCGGGGGCTATGGTGAAAGTGGCGTCATCTACGCTGTATTTGTCGTCGTTGCTAAAATTCCCGGCGCTCAGGCCGCCTGCACAGGTGAGGGTATTAGCATTAGTCACTTCCGTGACCCGGCACTTTGGTGACCCTGTCTCGGAGGTGTTGGTGATTATGTCGCCTACGGCCACGCCGCTGGTCACGAAGTTGGCCTGGCGGTCTCTGAGGACCGTGGTGCTCGCGGCGGTCGGGTCAGCTATGGTGTAGTTATCACCGGCGCTGAAGTTACCCGCCGTCAGGTTAGCAGCGCAGGTCAACTGATTCGCAGCCACAGCAGCGACAGCGCATTGCCCGGCGTCAGTGGTATTGGTTATCACGTCACCCGTCAACACACCGACGGTTATGAAGTTGACGCCATTATCTATGAGAACTATGGGGTTCCCAGTGGTAGTGTTGTCTGCGGTGCCCAAGGTGACGACTACAGCCGCGTTATCCGCCACCCCACTTGCAAGGACCTTGCCGGAGAACTTGACGACCTTGTCCTTCTCGCCCTGCAAAATGGGCTTGACAACGGCTGCGAAAGTGAGGTCGAAAACGTCAGTGCTGTTGATGGGCGTAGCCGTAGACGCAGCCGCGTCGCCGCTAAACCCGAACCAGGCGACGCCTGTCCTCGTCAGGCTGAGGTCTGCGTCGTCCACATCGACGGTGACGATGTTGAAGTCCTTCTTGTCGGAGAAGAACACTCCTTCGGCTTTAAGACCGATATCATCCAGAGCTCCGCCGCTAAGGGTGACGGTGCCCGCTTTCTGGGCGGAAGGGCCGGCCAGGAGCAATCCAATGATGAGGAGAGAAATTAGTATTGCCACTATTGATAACAGACCTATCAGCTTGGCTTTGCGGTTCTTCATTAGCTACCACCTCGGAAGTGTACTTTGATGGCCTACCAAACTCCTGTCCCTACACTGGACAGGGCTGGAGCCTGTCGAAGGAGTGAGGGTGAACCCCCTCCCTCTAACTCCCTCCCACCAGTGGAGGGAGAACCAGACATCGCCCAATTTTACCACACCCTCCGGTACTACCCAGGGCTCAGGCCAGGTGCAACGTCCTGGCGCCTCTGAGGGCCAGGGTGGGTATGGGCTCAATTAGCCTGAAGGCCAGGGCTACCAGGTAGCTCATCACCACGCCTATGAGGGCCCCGGCCACCACATCGGAGGGGTAGAACACACCTGTGTATATCCTGGACAGCCCCCACAGGGCGGCCAGGCCATAGAGGAGAGCCCCCATCCTTCGGTTCGCCTGCCACATGCTGGAGGCCATAGTAAAGCCAACGGCGGCCGGGTGGGAGGGAAAGGAAGAGTCGGTGGGCTGGTAGAAGAGGAGGGTAAGCTGGTGGTCTACAAAGGGCCTATCCCGGAAGTAGTGTTGATTTATGATGAGCACCACCAGGCTGGCGAACCCCACACATGCCAGCGCCACCAGCACCGCTCGCTGGTGGGCATCCCTGTGCTGAGGGTCGCTACCCACGAACCACATGGCCATGAGGCAAAGGCCCATGGACGCGGGTATGAAGTAGTCGCTCACTATCAGCTTTTCTACCGCATCCAGAAAGGCAAAGCGCCCCGCCCACTGGTTGAGCCACAGCACTATCTCTGTGTCTAGCTTCAATAGCGCTTCCATAGGCCTCGCCCTGAGCGAAGTCGAAGGGTCTTCAGCGTACCGAGAAGGGCTTTGAGGTAGCTAGTCTCCCTCAGGGCATCCAGTCCAGGAACACGCTGCTGGAAGCCCCTGCCCAGGGAGCGATTGCTTATGGACGACAGGAAGAGGGTCAGCACCAGTGCAGAGCCCGCCGCCAACGCAAAGAGCCCCGCCATCTGGTTGCCATCAAGGCCCCCTTCCGTATCGGGGAGATTCCTGGGCTCGGACAGGAAGAACCACAGAAAGGCCACGATAGTTGTCACGAGCCCTACCAGGAAGGCCATCGGCCTGACCCTGATGAGCAGGAGCCCTCGGAGAGTGCTGTAGGCAGCGACCATCTGGAGTACTCCAAGGGCGGCTATAAGCACGAATATGAAATAGTCCAGGGCGAATGGGCCCACCATCGTTCGATTCCCTCGGAGGGTGTGTGAGAAGTACTGCACCCTTTAGGGTGCAGTATGTTTTCACCCTTGGGGCAACGCCTGCCCCTGGGCCTGGCCCCCTTCCGGGCGATGTAGTTTCCTGGTGGTCAAGTAATGGCGTATGCCTA